>JAHELE010000113.1 GCA_024644345.1 Actinomycetes bacterium
TAGTCCGACCGGTCTCCTCGCCGCGGAGTTGCGTGTGCCTCCGGTCATGGCCCGCAAAGCAGATCCGAGGAGACCAACTCCGATGTCCAAGAGCCAGCATCGTCACCCCGACGCAGCCCCCCGCGTCCAACAGCCCAGCGGCATGCCGACCCACAAGTACCGTCCCTTCCCCAGCATCGGTCTGAGCGACCGAACCTGGCCGGACGCCGTCATCACCAAGGCCCCGCAGTGGTGCTCGGTCGACCTGCGTGACGGCAACCAGGCCCTGATCGACCCCATGAGCCCCGCGCGTAAGCGCAAGATGTTCCAGCTTCTGGTCGAGATGGGATTCAAAGAGATCGAGGTGGGCTTCCCATCTGCATCGCAGACTGACTTCGACTTCGTGCGTGAGCTGATCGAAGAAGACATGATCCCCGACGATGTCGTCATCCAGGTGCTTACTCAGGCTCGAGAGCACCTGATCGAGCGCACGTACGAGTCGATCCGGGGTGCCAAGCGGGCCATCGTGCATCTCTACAACTCGACGTCGACGCTGCAGCGCCGAGTCGTATTCGGGCTCGACAAGGACGGCATCAAGGACATCGCCGTCCAAGGGGCCCGGATCTGCAAGAAGTTCGAAGAGACCGTCCCTGAGGTCGAGATCTCGTACGAGTACTCGCCCGAGTCCTTCACCGGCACCGAGCTCGAGTACGCGGTCGAGGTCTGCAACGCCGTGATCGACGAGTGGCAGCCGACGCCCGAGCGGAAGGTCGTCATCAATCTTCCGGCAACGGTCGAGATGTCGACGCCCAACGTGTACGCCGACATGATCGAGTGGATGCACCGTCACCTCACGCGTCGGGACTCGGTCGTCCTGTCGCTGCACCCGCACAACGACAGGGGGACCGCGGTCGCGGCTGCCGAGCTGGGCTACATGGCCGGTGCCGACCGCATCGAGGGCACGCTCTTCGGCAACGGCGAGCGCACGGGAAATGTCTGCATCGTGACGCTGGGGCTGAACCTCTTCAGCCAGGGGATCGATCCCATGCTCGACTTCAGCGACATAGACGAGGTCAGGCGCGTCACCGAGTATGCGAATCAGCTTCCAGTTCATCCCCGCCACCCCTACGGGGGCGACCTTGTCTACACGGCTTTCTCCGGGTCGCATCAGGACGCCATCAAGAAGGGCTTCGACGCCTTGGCGGCCGACGCTGAGGCGGCTGGACAAACCGTCGACGACATCGAGTGGGGTGTGCCGTACCTGCCGATCGATCCCAAGGACGTGGGCCGCAGCTATGAAGCGGTCATCCGGGTCAACAGCCAGTCGGGCAAGGGCGGCGTGGCCTACATCATGAAGTCTGAGCATCAGTTCGACCTCCCACGCCGCCTGCAGATCGAGTTCAGCCACGTCGTCCAGCAGCACACCGACGACGAGGGCGGAGAGGTGACGCCAGAAGAGATGTGGGCCATCTTCGAGGCGGAGTTCCTCGCCGAGGGGGATGCGCTCAAGCTCAACGCGGTGCATACCTCAAGTGCGCAGGGTGAGAAGGATGCGCTGCGCGTGGGTCTCTATGTGGATGGTGAGAGGCAAGAGCTCAACGGCAATGGCAATGGGCCGATCGCCGCATTCGTCAACGCACTGTCGACGATCGGAATGGACGTGCGCGTGCTCGACTATGCCGAGCATGCGATGAGTGCGGGTGGTGACGCAAAGGCGGCTGCCTACCTCGAGTGCGCCATCGACGGTCAGGTCTTCTGGGGTGTGGGTGTCGACCCCAACATCTTGACCGCCTCGCTCAAGGCGGTCGTCAGCGCCGTCAACCGGGCGTCCCGAGCTCGCTAGCGCGCGATCGACCCCGGGCTGGCCACGCAGGCGGTGCCCACACGACGGAACCCGACTCGCTCGTAGACGCGGGCAACATCGTCAGTGTCGGCGCTGAGGAAGATCACCTCGATGCCTCGTCGGATGGCATCGGCCACCAGCGTGTCCGTGACTGCCGCCCCAAGGCCCCGTTGACGGGCGCTCGGCAGGGTACCGACACCGACGATCTCGGTGACGGCTCCCAACGGGTTGTGGCCGCCCGAGCACAGCACCCCGTGCTCATCCTCGGCCACGACGACCACCGAGCGCCCGTCGCGGATCAGCTGCCGCAGATCGTCGGACGCATCGGGTGCGCGCTGCTCGGTCGCGATGTCGCGCTCGGTGTGACCCGCGTCGCCGATGGCAGTGCCGGCGGATGCGAACGCGATCCGCGCAACGGACTGGGCGGACGGCAGCACATCATCGTCGGGGTCGTCGATGCGACGAATCCTGATCCCGTCGGGCACCGGGACCGCGAGCGAGTCGTGGTGCACCAGGAGCGGGTGTTCGGAGACCCGGAGCCCGGCGTCCTTGCACGCGGTGCCCAGGTCGGGGGCGATCTCCTTGACCCACTCGATGGTTTCGGGAACGCCGAGCTCGCGCTGTCGTTCGCCCACCGACCTGACATCTGCCGCCGTCGCATAGCCGCGGGCCCACCCCGGACTGGGCCTGGCGAAGAACGGGTGGGCAACCCGTGACCGAAAGACGGTGAACGGCCCCACTGTCTCGGCGTCCGCCCGTGCCTTGGGCGCCAGGTCGAGATAACGCTCAATTCGGCCGATCAGCTCGGTGACCATCCCCCGATCTTGGCCGACTCGCCGGGGCTGCGGCTACCCACCGCTCCGGACGAGGGGACAATGGTGGGGTGAGCCTCTATCGGGATGACGGCGTCGTGCTGCGAACCCAGAAGCTGGGAGAAGCGGATCGGATCGTCACGGTGCTCACCAGGAACCATGGCCGCGTCCGGGCTGTCGGCAAGGGCGTGCGGCGAACTTCGTCGAAGTTCGGGGCGCGGCTCGAGCCGTTCAGCCACGTCGATGTGCAGTTCCACACCGGGCGGTCACTCGACATCGTCACGCAGGTCGAGTCCTTGGACGCCTATGGAGGGTCGATCGCCGGCGACTACGGGCGCTACACGGCAGGGACGGCGATGCTCGAGACCGCTGAGCGTCTGACCGACGTCGAGAAGGAACCAGCCGTCCAGCAGTACCTGCTTCTGGTCGGCGGGCTCCGCGCATTGGCGGCCGGAGAACACGCCTCCGGGGCGGTGCTGGACGCCTACCTGCTTCGATCACTGGCCGTGGCCGGCTACGCCGCCAGTTTCGACGACTGCACTCGCTGCGGAGCACCCGGGCCGCACCGATGGTTCTCGGTCGAGTCGGGTGGGTCGGTGTGCCGCGACGACCGTCCACCAGGATCAGTCACCATCAATGAAGAGTCCCTCCGTGTGCTGTCGGCCCTGCTCACCGGCGACTGGGAGATCGTCGACGGCGCAGATCCACGCTTCCTGCGCGAGAGCACGGGCGTCGTAGCCGCGTACACCCAGTGGCACCTCGAGCGTGCGCTCCGGTCTCTGCGCCTGGTCGACCGCGCATGAGTCCGCGTCGCTCCGTAGCGCCACCGACCCCCCACCCGAGTGGAGCGCGCCCCCCGGCGATCCCGTCCGACCTGGTACCTCGTCACGTGGCTGTCGTGATGGACGGCAACGGGCGCTGGGCAAAGGCACGGGGCCTGCCGCGCACGGAGGGTCACAAGGCGGGTGAGGCGGCGCTGTTCGACGTCGTCGAAGGAGCGATCGAGGTGGGCGTCAAGTACGTGTCGGCCTACGCCTTCAGCACCGAGAACTGGAAGCGATCGCCCGACGAGGTGCGCTTCCTGATGGGGTTCAACCGAGACGTCATCAGAAGGCGCCGCGACGAGATGAACGCGATGGGGGTGCGGGTGCGGTGGGCGGGACGTCCGCGTCGTCTGTGGAAAACCGTGATCGCTGAGCTGGAACGGGCTGAAGAGCTCACCCGTAGCAACAAGGTGCTGACGCTGACCATGTGTGTGAACTACGGCGGACGCGCGGAGATCGCCGATGCTGCGTCGGCCATCGCACGGGAAGCTGCCGAGGGCCGACTCGACCCATCCCGAGTCGACGAGCGGACGGTCGCGCGTCACCTCGACGAGCCCGACCTTCCCGACGTCGACCTCTTCATCCGCAGCTCGGGAGAGCAGCGAATCTCGAACTTTCTGCTGTGGCAAAGTGCCTACGCCGAGCTCGTCTTTCTCGAGGAGCTGTGGCCCGACATCGATCGTCGACACCTCTGGCGGGCGATAGAGCAGTATGCCGCGCGCGACCGCAGGTACGGCGGGGCAGATCCCGCCCCGCTCACCTGACCTGCACCGGCTAGTGGTGACCGGGCGCCTCGTGCTGGGCGTGGCCCTGCGGTTCGAGCTGGAAGGTGCAGTGTTCGACTGCGAAGTGGTCGGCCAGGCAGAGCCCGAGCTGGTCGAGCACGCGACCTGAGCGTCCCTCGTCGATCACCTCGTCGTCGACCACGACGTGGGCCGAGAGGACCGGCATCCCAGACGTGATGGTCCAGACATGGAGGTCGTGCGTTCCGACTACGCCATCGGTGTCCAGGATGTGTTGGCGCACCTCGACGAGGTCGACGTTCTTGGGCGAGGCCTCGAGCAGGACGTCGATCGCGTCACGCACGAGTGCCCAGGCGCGGGGGAGGATCAGGAGCGCAACACACACAGATCCCACCACGTCTGCCCTGACCCAGCCGGTGGTGATGATGACCACTGCCGCAACCGCGACGGTCAGCGATCCGAGGGAGTCCCCGAGCACCTCGAGGTAGGCACCCTTGATGTTCAGGCTGACCCGCGAACCGCCGCGCAGCAGCGCCAGTCCCAGCACATTGGCAGCCAGCCCCAGCAGGGCAAAGACCAGCATCAGCGTTCCTTCGACCTCCGGATCGCTCTGCCAGCGGCCCACCGCTTCGACGATCACCCAGAGCGCGACGGCCATCAGCAGGAGGGCGTTGGCGAGAGCCGCCAGGATCTCGAGCCGGTAGTAGCCGAACGTCCGTCGTGGCGAGGCGGGACGGGCGGCCAGGGTGATGGCCAGCAGGGCAAGAACGATGCCCGCAACGTCGGTCAGCATGTGCCCCGCATCGGCAAGCAGGGCGAGGCTGTCACTCAGAAGTGCTCCGACCACCTGAGCGACGAACACCGCGAGGGTCAAGCTCAGCACCACGAGCAGCCGCGAGCGGTACGCCGCGCTGAGCGAGGGACCGCCGGCGTGGTGTTGGGGGTGGATCACGAGGTCACCTCAGCCGCAAGCGCTGCAGTTGCCGTAGATCTCGAGCGTGTGATTGATGTCGCTGAAGCCATGACGCGCTGCGACCTCGTCGGCCCAGGACTCGACCGGCGGACTGTCGATCTCGATGGTCCGCCCGCAACGTCGGCAGACCAGGTGGTGGTGGTGGTCGGTCGTGCAGCGCCGGTACATCGCCTCGCCGTCGTCGGTGCGGATGACGTCCACCTGTGACGCATCGGCGAGTGACTGCAGGGTTCGGTACACGGTCGTCAGTCCAACAGTTGAACCCGCATCACGTAGCCGTGCGTGGATGTCTTGCGCGCTGGTGAACTGAGTCAGGCTGTCCAGCATGTCGAGCACGGCAGCACGCTGGCGGGTGTTGCGCTGCGGAGCCCCGGCTGTTTCACGCCCGGTCATGAGCCGGTCCTTCTTGCGCATGCTTCACCGCGTCCAGAACGATATGAGCCACGTGCTCGTCGGTGAGCTGATAGGCCACCTCGCGTCCGCGTCGGACCCCTTCGACGAGGTCAGCGCCCCTCAGGATGCGTAGGTGTTGGCTGATCAGGGGTTGGGGTAGGTGAAGGCGCTCAACCAGTTCGTGCACGCAGCGCTCGCCGGAGGCGAGCTCGCTGACGAGGGCAATCCGGACGGGCGACGCGAGAGCGCGAAAGAGCTCGCTGGTCTGATCGAACGCGCTGACTTCCGAGAGATCTTTCACGTGCATAGATTGCCATACACGCATGAGTGGCAGGTCACCGGACGAAGGTGCGGCGGAGCGCTCCGGTGGCGATGGCGGTGACCGCGAAGAGGGCGATCGCCGTCAGCACGATCGAACCCCCGGATGGGGTGTTGGTGTAGTAGGACGCCGTGACGCCGACCACGGCACAGCCAAGACCGATCGCCAGCGACAGGGCCAATGCCGACCGGAAGCTGGTGGCCACGAGCTGGGCGGTGGCCACCGGCACCACCATCAGGGCGCTGATCAACAGCAGACCGACCACCCGCATCGAGACGACCACGGTGGTGGCCGTCAGGACAGCCAGGACAAGGTTCAGCTGCAGGACGGGCATGCCACTGGCGCGGGCGTACTCCTCGTCGTTGGCCACGGCGAACAGGTGACGCCCGAGCCCAAGAGTGATGGCGAGGATCAGTGCGGCCAGGACGGCGAAGACCGCGAGGTCTTGCGCGGTGGTCGTCGTGATGGCTCCGAAGAGGTACTGGTTGAGGCTGACGGCGCTGCCGCCTGGGGCTTTCGAGATGAGCACGACGCCGCCGGCGATACCCCCGTAGAACATGATGGCGAGGGCCAGGTCGCTCGTCGTGCGGCCTCGGTTGCGGAGCAGCTCGATGGTGACGGCTCCTGCGGTCGCCGTGGCCAGTGCGACCCAGACCGGCGCCCACCCGGTCAGGAGCCCCAGTGCCACCCCGGTGAGTGCCACGTGTCCCATTCCGTCACCCATGAGCGCCAGCCGGCGCTGGACGAGGAAGATGCCGACGCTTGGTGCAGCCAGCCCAACGAGCACGGCGGCCAGCAGTGCGCGCTGCATGAAGTCGTACTGCAGGAAGGGAAGGACGTCCACGATCAACCTCCCGTTCGCACGTCGGGTGGAAGCGGGTCGTGCGGTGGGTCGTCGGGATGTTCGTGGTGGGCGAAGGGTTCGCTGGCGGCGAGCAGGATGGCCTGGGTCGGATCGCCGTCGTACCGGATGCCCCCGTGACTCACCCAGGCGACGCGGGTGAGGTGAGGGCTCAGGGGTTCGAGATCGTGGGTGACGACGGCGATCGTGACTCCCTGCCGGCTGAGCGCTCCGAGCACGTCCACCAAGGCGGCCTGGGCCTCGACGTCGACGCCTGCCGTCGGCTCATCGAGCAGCAGCAGATCGGTCTCGGACGCGAGTGCCCTGGCGATCAAGACGCGTCGCTGCTGACCCCCGGACAGCTGGTTCACTCGCTTGGCTGCCAGGTCGGCGACGCCTACGCGCTCCATCGCCCGGTCGACCGCCCGCCGATCGACGGCAGTCGGAAGCTTCCAGATCCCCGAGCGCGGCAGCCGTCCGCTCGAGACGACTTCTCGGACCGTGGCGGCGATCGGGCCACCAGCGGTGTGCCGCTGAGGGACGTAGCCGATCCGCCACCGCTCACGAAAGCTCTCGGCTGTTGCGCCGAAGAGGTCGAGCTCGCCCCTGGTCCGCTGGACGAGGCCGACGATCGCCTTGACGAGCGTCGACTTGCCAGACCCGTTGGGACCGACGATGGCGACGAACTCACCGGCACTGATGGTGAAGTTGATGTCAGTGAGGACGGGGGTGTCGCCGTATCCGAAGGCGGCGGCCCGGATGTCGACGAGCGTCTCGGTCAGCGACAGGGCAATCCCTCCCGCAAGTTGGCCAGGTTCGATGTCATGACCTGCAGGTAGTCATCGCCCTGGGAGGTCTCCGACAACCCCTCGAGCGGGTCGAGGACGTCGGTGCG
>JAHELE010000114.1 GCA_024644345.1 Actinomycetes bacterium
GAGTGCGGTGACACCCGTCGTTCCCGCGTCGATGACCAGGACTGACATGCTCGAAACCCTAGGGTAGGGAGCGGGCGGCCGTGCACACCTGCGCTGGCCCGGTATTCCGTGATCTGTGCGACACCCAAGGAGACAGACGATGCGCGTAGGCGTCCTGACCGGTGGGGGAGACGCTCCCGGACTGAACTGCGTCATCAGAGCGGTGGTGCGACGTGGGGTGTCGGACTACGGAATGGACTTCGTCGGGTTCGCCGACGGCTGGCACGGCCCGCTCACCGGCGCCACCAAGCCCCTCGACATCAACGCCGTCCGCGGAATCTTGCCGCGAGGTGGCACGATCCTCGGCTCGTCGCGCACGAACCCGCTCAAGCAGGAGGGCGGGCTGGACGCCGTTCGCGCCACGCTCCTCGACCTCGGCGTCGATGCGCTGATCGCGGTCGGTGGTGAGGACACGCTCGGGGTCGCCGCCAAGCTGTACGAGGCTGGCGTGAACGTGGTGGGGGTGCCGAAGACGATCGACAACGACCTGGCGGCCACTGACGTCACCTTTGGGTTCGACACGGCGGTGCAGATCGCCACCGATGCGATCGACCGCCTGCACACAACGGCTGAGTCACACAAGCGCACCTTGGTGCTCGAGGTCATGGGGCGGCACGCGGGGTGGATTGCGCTGCACTCCGGAATGGCCGGAGGCGCCAACATCATCTTGATTCCCGAGCAGAACTTCGACATGGACGAGGTCGTTGGGTGGGTCGAGACGCGCTTCGAGCGCGGGTACGCGCCGATCATCGTTGTCGCCGAGGGGGCAGTTCCGAAGGACGGTGAGATGGTGCTTGCGGACGCGGAGAAGGACGCCTTCGGGCACGTGCGACTGTCGGGGATCGGGGACTGGCTTGCGCGCGAGCTCGAACAACGCACCGGGCACGAGGCGCGGACGACAGTTCTCGGGTACGTGCAGCGCGGCGGAACGCCGACGGCTCGCGACCGGGTGTTGGCAACGAGATTCGGCATTAGGGCGATCGATGCCGTTCGTGCCGGCGACTTCGGCCAGATGGCTGCTTTGCACGGCAACGACATCGAGCTGGTTCCCCTGGCTGACGCGGTCGCCGAGCTGAAGACCGTTCCACCGGAGCTCTACGACGAGGCGAAGACCTTCTTCGGCTGATCCCGAGTCGTTGGCCTCTACCGCACCGCTCGCCTCAGGCGTCCAATGGTGGTGTCGGAGGAGCAGTCATGCTGAGGCCCACGAAGCGACGGGCAGTGGCGGCCGTCGACGTCCTGTCGGTCATCGGGGGTCTGACGGTCGGGTGCGGGGGAGCCGACCAGCCTGGCACCGCAGCCTCGCCGACGCCCTCTCTGACGGTGACGGCGACCACGTCTGCACCTCCCACGACGAACAGGCCTGAGCCGGGGCTGACTCGTGCGAAGGTCGTGCTGGTACGCGAGTTCGCCGACGGTCAGCGTGCGTTGGTGGCCTACGACTTCTTGACCGGTCGGTCGCGCCGCCTGGCCGATCTCAGCCGCGACGAATACCCGACGGTGAGCCCGGACGGCCGGCAGGTGGTGTTGGTGCGGGCGAATGGTCCGTGGCGCAGTCGGGTGACCAACGAATGGATGGCCAAGAGCGGGTCGCATCTCGTTCAGATCAACCTGGTCGACCGACGTGAGACCGTGCTAACGGACATTCCCTCCGGGCAGAAGGTCTACAGCCCGCAGTGGAACCGCGAGGATGGTTGGGTCTACTTCCTTCGCAGGGTGGGACTGGGTCCGCCCGTTCTGATGCGACTCAACCCCGACACGATGCAACGTGAGCCGGTTCCGCACGGACGCGGTGTCGCTGGTTTCACGATTGAGCCTGATGGCAAGCACGCCTGGGTGTTAGCGGCGTGGTGTTCGACCACACCCAATGCCCCAGCTACCTGTGAGCCGCGGGCCTACCGTCTGACGTTCGCGACCGGGGATGTGAAGGTGCACCGGGTGCAGGTCTGGCAAAGCGAGGTCGCCTGGACCCCCAACGGTCGATGGATCGCCGTCAGCGAGGTCTCAACGAATGGTTCTCGGCTGTCCGTGTCGCGCTGGTCAACAGGCTGGGCTCAACCCGGGAATGCGTTGCTTGAACTACCGGAACAGATTCCGCGCTTCTTCACCCACTTTGACGGCGTCGGTTGGCAGCCGAATGCGGATCATATCGTCATCGGGATCAAACGGGTGGATGTGAGCGGGAACCAGGGCGTGGTCGACCGCCGGTACGTCTCGCTGATTGATCGACGGACGGGGGAGGCGGAGGTCATCACCCCTCCGGGCGTCGCCGACACGAGCTTCGACGTCTGGTGGCCCGAGGGATAGGCGTGGCGAGCGAGAGACGGAGTGTCGTGATGAGACGTTGGCGAACACGTCGTGTCATGCCGGTCGTTGCGTCCTGCATTGCGGTCTTGGCGGGTGGTCTGGTGGCTTGCGGAGGCGACTCCGATCAATCGTCGAGTAGTCCCAGTCCGTCCCTTTCCACGAGTAGGCCCGTAGCGACGACCCCGGCGAGCCCAACTGACGACGCGGTGCCGGTGTTGACGCAACCGAGCGTGATCATCGTTCGAGAACTCCCCGACGGTGAGCGGATGCTGGTTGCCTACGACCTTGCAGACGGCACACTCGAGGAGCTTGTCTCGTTGAGTCGCGACGAGGACCCGACCGTGAGCCCGGACGGTGAGCAGGTCGTGCTCGTGCGCGCGAACGGGCCCTTGCGTGACCCCGTGACGAACAGATGGTCGGCCAAGAGCGGGGCGCACTTGGTGCTGATCGACCTCGTCGACGGTGACGAACGCATGTTGACGCCGGTCGCCTACCGGACCAGGCGCTACTCGCCGCAGTGGAACCATGTGGACGGTTGGGTCTACTACCTTGAGCAGGCCGAACACGACCCCATGAGGCTGATGCGGGTGAATCCCGAGACGGCGCAGACGGAGCGTGTCCCGCACGGCCGCAGTGTCACCGGCTTCACGTTGCAGCCGGACGAGAGGTACGCCTGGGTCAGAGCGACGTGGTGCGCCGACCGACGGGCTGGGTGCCCGTGTGAGGCGTGGCGGCTCGACCTCACATCCGGGCTGGCGACGCTGCATCGCGCGCAGGTTTGTGAGGCAGATTCGTTGGTCTGGGCCGCCTCGGGTGACCGGCTGGCATTCACCGCGACAGGGGATGAAGGGTCCCTGCTCTACGTCGCACCGTGGCCGGGGACGTGGCAGCGGCCGCCACGGCAGTCGAGTCCTGCCTCTCGTCGGTTGTACGAAGGTCCCGGACGACCGGGCAGTTCCGGCACGTTCTTCGGAAGCGTCGGTTGGACACCTGAGGACCGGGCGGTCGTTCTTGCGAGTCGGCATGCCACCTGGGGGCCGAACTGGTCGTCCCCGACGTTCGACCGCTGGTACGTCTCGCTGATCGACCGACGGACGGGCGAGCGGACCGACATCACGCCCCGCAGGGCTGCAGACACGAGTTTCGACGTCTGGTGGCCCGAGGGGTAGTCGTCGCCGCGTCCTCCGTATCCTCATGGGGTGCCTGACACCCTTACCTGGCCGGATCTACCGGCCGCCCAGCAGCCTGAGTGGCCGGACGCCGCTGCGCTGGACGATGCCCGCTCTCGTCTGGAGTCGCTGCCGCCGCTGGTGTTCGCTGGTGAGTGCGATGACCTCCGCGAGCGACTGGCGGTCGTCGCGCGCGGTGAGGCGTTCGTGCTGATGGGCGGCGACTGCGCGGAGCGATTCAGCGGTGCCAACGCGGACGAGATCAGAGCCAAGCTCAAGACCGTGCTGCAGATGGCGGTGGTCCTGACGTACGGCGCAAGCATGCCGGTCGTCAAGATCGGACGGATGGCAGGTCAGTACGCCAAGCCGCGATCGAGTGTGCTCGAGACCATCGATGGTGTCGACTACCCGTCGTACCGTGGTGATGCGGTCAACGATCTGGCCGCGGACCCAGTGGCGCGGATCCCCGACCCGCTCCGTCTGGTCGAGGCATACCACCGGGCGTCCGCCACGTTGAACCTCGTACGTGCGTTCACCCAGGGTGGCTACGCCGACCTTCGCCAGGTTCATGCGTGGAACACAGACTTTGTCCGCGAGAGCTCGGCGGGTGAGCGTTATGACCGACTGGCAGGCGATATCGACCGCGCGTTGGCCTTCATGCGGGCGATCGGCTCTGATCCAGAAGAGCTGCACCGCGTCGAGTTCTACGCCGCGCATGAGGCGCTGCTGCTCGACTACGAGCGCGCGCTGACGCGGATTGACTCCAGGACAGGGCTGCCCTACGACGTCTCGGGACACTTCGTGTGGGTAGGGGAGCGCACTCGACAGCTTGACGGCGCCCACATCGACTTCGCCGCCACCGTGCAGAACCCGATCGGCGTCAAGCTCGGGCCCACGACGTCCCCGGACGACGCCGTCGCGCTGATCGAAAAGCTCGACCCTGCTGCTGAGCCCGGACGCCTCACGCTGATCACGCGGATGGGTGCGGGCAAGGTGCGCGAGGTGTTGCCCGCTCTCGTCGAGAAGGTGACGGCGACGGGGCGTCCAGTGGTATGGGTGTGTGACCCGATGCACGGCAACACGTTCAGCGCGGAGTCAGGTCACAAGACGCGGCGGTTCGACGATGTCGTCGACGAGGTAAAGGGATTCTTCGAGGTCCATGCCGAGCTGGGGACCCACCCGGGCGGCATCCACATCGAGCTGACCGGTGACGAGGTCACCGAGTGCGTCGGCGGCGCCGAAGGTCTGGTCGAGGCGAACTTGCCGATGCGCTACGAGACGGCCTGTGACCCGAGATTGAACCGGACACAGAGTCTGGAACTGGCGTTCCTGGTGGCCGAGATGCTGTCTGACCACTAAGGTTCGCCGGCCGCTCGGCCACCAGCGACCACGGCAGGTGACGCGTCGGAGTCATGGGTTCACGCTCCGTCGATCGATGTCGGAAATGGTCGGTTCTTTCGCTATGACCTGTATGTGAGGGCAAAGTTGACACCCCTACACGAGACGCTGTTCACTCCGGATTACCGGGGAATTCATCGCTTGATCGGCTAGCAGTTTTGCAGCGTGCACTTCCCCACTTGTCGCAACGACTGGAGTCACACCGCCCGCACGACGGCTAGGTAGCGATGTGTCGGTGTAGGGACAACGGGCGATCGATCCGCGAAGGGGGAGCACCATGCGTAGGGCTGGAAGCCACCGGGCGTCTGCCGTGGTGGAGGGTGGCCCGAGCGCTATCGAGCGCCAGTTGACCCTACGAGCTCCGGGGCTCGAGTTGCGGACGACTTCCACCTTTGAGCCGTTGGACGCCGAGACGGATCGTGACCCCCCTGCAGACCGCTCCATTCTCTCGTCGGTTCTCTCCCCCCTGGTCCAGGCGCTGCTCATTTCCGATCTCGCTGCCATCGCCCTGGTGCTCCTGCTGCCTGGCACCGATGGGCTCCCCACCGCGATCGTTGGCCTCGTTGCCATGGTCCTCTTCACCGGCGCCGGGTTGTATCGACAGCGACTGTCACTCTCCTTGTTGGATGACCTTCCGGCCATCGTCGGGCGGACCTTGGTCGCGGGCGCTTTGGTGGCTGTCATACCCCTGATCACGGGGGGCGATGAGCGCATCGAGCCGGTCGTGGCCTCGGCGTCCCTCGTTCTGCTTTTCAGCGCACTCCGAGGCGTCGCCTACACCGTGGTCCGGCATGCGAGGCGAAGCGGTCGCGTGGCTCATGGCACCTTGGTGCTGGGCGGTGGTCAGTTGGCATGCGACCTGATGAGCACACTGCAGGACCATCCGGAGTACGGGCTCCACCCTGTGGGATTTCTCGATGACCGCCCCCTGCTGCCGCGCGCTTCCCACCCGGTTCCCTGCTTGGGCGGATACTCTTCGCTCGTCGCAAATCTGCGCAGACTCGAAGTGCGTAACGTGGTCATTGCCTTCGGGTCCCTTCCTGAGTCACAGGTGGTCGACATCGTGCGCACGTGCGATCGACTGTCCTGCGAGATCTTCTATGTGCCGCGGCTCTTCGAACTCGAGGGTCGGGGGTCCGGAATCGAAGACGTGTGGGGTATCCCCCTGGTCCGTCTGCGTCGTGCCGCATTCAGGACTCCCGGCTGGATGATCAAGCGGCTCGTGGATCTCGTCGTATCCGCGGTTCTGTTCGTCGTGCTGTTCCCAGTCATGCTTCTCATCGGACTCGCTTCGAAGATCGAGACTGGACGGGTGATCTTCGAGCAGGAGCGTGTCGGCCTCGACGGCCGGCCGATCCGGGTCTTGAAGTTCTGCTCGCTGGCTCCAGCCGACCCTGGCGAGGCAGCGTCAGCATGGAACGTGGCGAACGACGATCGTATGGGTCCCGTAGGCCGCTTCATTCGCGCAACATCGCTGGATGAACTTCCGCAGCTGTGGAACATCCTGAGGGGTGACATGAGCCTTGTGGGGCCGAGGCCGGAGCGTCCTCACTTCGTGGCCGAATTCTCCCGCAGATACCCCAGGTACGTCGCCCGTCATCGGGTTCCGTCAGGGCTCACCGGGCTTTCTCAGTCTCGCGGGCTTCGGGGCGACACCTCGATCTCCGAGCGGGCACGCTTCGACAACATCTATATCGAAAGCTGGTCCCTCTGGGGGGACACGAAGATCGCGCTCCAGACCATCGGACAACTTCTGAGGAGGACTGGATCGTGAACCAGGGAGGGTCCTGGGTTTGCGCCCGACCAGTTCTGGATGGCGAGTGGACATCACCCGGATGCGGGATATACTGGGACCATTCGAGAGTGCTTGGGGCGATTGCGTCGGTGGGTGTTGAAGCCGCTCGCGGAGTCGGGAGTCGCCCGGCAGGGGAGTCATGATGCGGCGCATATTTCTGGCATTGCTCATCCCGTTGACGCTTGTCGTTGCTGCGCCGATCGGGTCCGGGGTGGCTCAGGCAGCCACGGCAGTCCCGACAACGTATGCGGGCAGTTCCGTTCCGAAGACATCATCGCAGCCCACGGCGGACAAGCCACAGAGCAAGATCTGGTTTGCCGGAGGCCGCTGGTGGGCCGTCATGGCGTCGTCAAGCAATGGCCAGGTGCTGATCTACCGCCTTGACCCCGATCATAAATGGCGAAGCACCGGCGTCCTCGTCGACTCTCGCGCCGGCAGCACCGCCGACGTGCTCTGGACGGGAAGTTCGCTCTATGTCGCCAGCAGGCTCAACGACAGCGTTGGCGTGAAAGTCTCCAGTTTCGGATTCAACGCTCAGTCGGAGACCTGGACCCCGACGGCAGGGCCAACGAACCTGAACACCGGTGGTGTGCGCTCAGTGACGATTGCTCAGGACTCAACGGGTCGAGTCTGGGTGACCTACCTGCGCAACAAGAGGATCTACGTCAGGGGCACGACGTCCACATCGATCAACTCCTGGGGTAACGCCACCGAAGTCAGCGCCAGCACTGGCACCACCTACGGAGCTGATATTTCGTCGATCGTCTCGTTCGGCGACAAAGTGGGCGTCATGTGGTCTGACCAGTCCGAGCAGACGTTCTTCTTCGCAGTCCACAACGATCAGGCTCCGGTGTCGCAATGGGTGGTCGAGACCGCGTGGAGTGGCGCCAAGGTTGCCGATGATCACATCA
>JAHELE010000115.1 GCA_024644345.1 Actinomycetes bacterium
CGTCACGGCCGGCGCGGTCAAGCTCAATGCTCTCTCGGGTGTCGCCGATGCCCAAGCGGCCTGTCAGGAAGCCTGGCGCTTTCTCAAGGTGAACCTGCCAGGCGCCAGTGGGGCCTCGGCAAACTGTCCGGCCTCGTCATTTCCCGCCAGCTTCACCAGCTGTCCGAACATGGCTCGGACAGCATCCGGCGTTGCCGGACCTTGGCGGGTCTCGATCACATGGCCGGTGCCCGACACGGATCCGTTGATGACCGACCCGAACGTGACCGGACGTGGCTCATATCAGCAGACAATCGATTCCGACGTCGACGGGAGTGACCCCTGCGGTCGGTTGGGGGTAGCCGTCTCCCGGGTACGGGACTTCCTCTTTGCAGGTGTAGGCGGATTTGCCAACGGCGAGACCAGCAACTCCAGCGTGGCTCGGGCCGAGCTACGGGGTCAAGTTGCGCTGGAGTTCCCGTTGGTCGTGCTGGACCAGCACGGATGCCAGTCGCTTTCGGCTACCGGGTCTTCACCATCAGGTGCCGGAATCATCGTCAAGAACAATGGAATCACCCCCGGTCGAATCGCCATCGACAGCGCAGGGGACGCATCGGGTAACCCATTGCCTGGTTGCGACAACTCCAACAGCTACGCGGCCGAGGCGAGCGGCGGCTCGCGAATCGTCGCGTGGAATGGGTCAAGCGGTGCTGCTGGTCAGATCCTGTCGTACGGCCCTGTCGCCAAGGCCGCCTCGACCGCTCAGCTCTGCGCTGCCGGTACGGATCCGGCCACCGTCACCGACCGAATCTGCCCCGCGCCCACCGCCTTCCAGAGAATCACCCGCAAGTACTGGGACTGGCAGTACCACTGCAGCAGTTTGACTGCTGAACCACTGTCCGCGCCCTGCCCATACACCGCAACAGTTCCTGACTACATTTCGGCACACAGGGCCACCTTCGGAGCCAACGTCCTAAACGCATCCAACGCCGTGAGTCGAGGATTCACCGTCCTGGATGGGGGGCAGTGCAGCAGCAACGCAAGTTACCGGTACTTCCCTCCTGGCAACTACTACGTCGACTGTCCAACGTTTCAGCAGAACCACACGACGGTCTTCGGAGGCGGAGTCGTGGTGTTCAGCGGAGATGTGCAACTGAAGGGGCAGGGCGGTGCCCCCTACTGCACGGTGTTCAACCAGGAATTGGGTCCCGCGCCAGGCCTTGACTCAAACGGCTTCTACGCGGCGTGTGCACCCGGCGCGGTAAACAGCCTGCCGGATACGGACGACGACTCGATGTACGTCTACCTCCAGAACGGATCGCTCACTCGACAGAACTCCGACCTGATAGCACCGCAGACGTTCATCTACCAGGAAGCGAGTCCCACTTTCGGGGGAAGCCCCGACCGGCGGATCAAGATCGGCGCAGGTACCTCTGGCGGCAGTGGTGTTACCGGGACCTTGGTGCTGACGGCACCGATCACAGGACCATTTGAGAACCTTGCCATCTGGTCCGAGAACACGGCGCCGAGTAACGACTCGAATGGCCTAGGGGCGCAGACCAAGATCGCGCTGGAAGGGATCTTCTTCCTTCCGGACGCCCAGGTCGAGTTCAACGGCAACGGCACGTACTTGGGCCCGCCGCGAGCTCAGTTTGTGGCATGGAGGCTCAGGACTTCAGGTGGTGCCGCCCTTGAAATGGTTCCTGACGCAGAACGCACGTTGACCATTCCCGTGGGCGGAGTGCGCCTGATCCGATAGCCGACGCCGTACGCTGGCCGGATGATCGTTCGCGGTGCACTCCTCGCGCTAGCAGGGGGCCAGAAGGTCAAGGACGCCGTCACGTCTGCCCCAGGAGTCGGTGACATCGTCACCAGGTTCGCCGCCGGGGAGTCAGATGATGATGCGCTCCGAGCCACCAGCGAGCTGCAGGATGAAGGGTTCGACGTCACGCTGGACTACCTCGGCGAAGACACCCTCGACCGTGCTCAGGCAGACCTGACGGCCGGCGCATACGTCAGAATCCTGCACCGTCTCGCGGACGCCGGGCTCACCCCGCGCGCTGAGGTGTCGGTGAAGCTCTCGGCCATCGGTCAGGCTCTTCCCGGACAAGGCATCGCGCTCGCTACCGACAATGCCAGGGCGATATGTGCTGCGGCCGACGAAGCGGGCTCCACGGTGACCCTGGACATGGAGGACCACACCACCACCGACCTCACGCTCCAGACTCTGGCCGACCTTCGCGGGGACTTCCCCTCAACGGGGGCGGTGCTGCAGTCGTACCTTCATCGGACCGAGGGAGACTGCCGCGACCTTGCCGTCGCCGGGTCGCGGATCCGGCTCTGCAAAGGTGCCTACCGGGAACCAGAGTCAGTGGCATACCAGAACCGGGCCGACATCGACCGCTCGTACGTCCGCTGCATGAAGATCCTGCTGGGTGGTGGTGGGTACCCGATGTTCGCCACCCACGACGACCGACTGGTCACCATTGGTGAGGCGCTCACCCGACGATTCGGTCGCGGTCGAGACAGCTACGAGTTCCAGATGCTGTATGGCGTCCGCCGAGACGAGCAGCGGCGCCTGCTCGCGGCAGGCGAGAGCGTGCGCGTCTACGTTCCCTATGGAACCGAGTGGTATGGCTATCTCGTTCGTCGGATGGCCGAGCGCCCTGCCAACCTGAGCCTTGGCCTTCGTGCCATTCTTGACCGTCAGTGACTGCCGCCGTAGAGGAGCAATCGATGAGCGACCGGGTTGCCATTCTCGGTGCCGGCAAGATGGGTGAGGCGCTCCTGTCCGGCATGGTGCGGGCCGGCCGTCCGGCGTCCGACCTGGTGGTGACGACCCACGATGAAGGGCGTGCCGGCGTCCTGCGCGAGCGCTACGGAATCGAGACCAGCGACAACACGACTGCGGTGAAGTCAGCCGGGACGATCGTCATCGCCGTCAAGCCGCAGGACATGGGCGCGCTTCTCGACGAGATCTCTGCGGTCTTGACGGTCGACCAGCTGGTGGTCTCGGTGGCGGCCGGTATCACCACCTCGTTCATCGAGCGACGCGTTCCTGTCGACATCCCCGTGATCCGAGTGATGTCGAACACCCCCGTCCTGGTCGATGAGGCGATGAGCGCGATCTCAGCCGGATCACATGCCACCGAGGCGCACCTGGAACATGCCGAGAGCCTGCTCAAGCCGGTGGGGCCAACGCTTCGCGTCCCTGAGTCGCAGCAGGACGCGGTGACGGCTTTGTCCGGCAGCGGACCGGCCTACTTCTTCTACCTGGTCGAGGCGATGATCGACGCCGGCATCCTTCTCGGGCTTCCGCGATCGGTGGCCCACCAGCTGATCGTGCAGACCGCCATCGGAAGCGCGGTCATGCTGCGCGACTCCGGTGAGTCGCCGCAGGCACTACGCGAGGCTGTCATGTCACCTGCCGGCACAACGATCGCCGCCATCCGTGAGATGGAGGACCACAAAGTACGCGCGGCCTTCCTGGCGGCGCTGGAAGCCGCGCGTGACCGAAGTCGCGAGCTGGCTTCCGGCCACGAGTAGCAGGGCTACGTCAGGCTGGTGATCTCCTGCGCGAACCGGTCGACGTCCTCGATCCGGCCAGCCACGGCGATCAGCGAGCCCGGTTCGAGAACGGTGTCGCGATCGGCGTAGGTGAACGTGCGCCCTGGTGCCCGCACGCCCACCACGGTGATGCCGTAGCGCTTGCGCAGCTGGAGGTCACCGAGCGCGCCGTCGCCCAGAGACTCCTTCATCTCGAGCTTGGCGAGTGCGAAACCGTCGTCGAACTGGATGTAGTCGAGCATGGCCCCTGACACCAGGTGTGCCACGCGCTCACCCATGTCGGCCTCGGGGTAGACGACGTGATGGGCACCGATGCGCTCCAGAATCCGACCGTGGTCGCGCGAGATCGCCTTGGCCCAGATCTCTTGGACCCCGAAGTCGACCAGCAGGCTGGTGGTCAGCACGCTCGACTCGATGTCAGTACCGATGGCGACGATCGCCTGGTCGAAGTCAGGTGCTCCGATCTGGCGCATCGCCTCTTCGTCCGTGGTGTCGATCTGGATCGTGTGCGTGAGGCGTTCGGCCAGATGTTGGACGCGCTCGGCCGACGAGTCGACGCCGAGCACCTCGCGCCCGCGCTCGACCATGGTCAGCGCGACCGAGGAGCCGAAGCGGCCGAGGCCGACGACGAGCACCGGTGAGGTGAGCCGACGGTTAACCAAGGAGAACACGTCCTTCGGGGTAGCGGTACCGCGT
The DNA here is from genome assembly GCA_024644345.1 of Actinomycetes bacterium. GTDB lineage: Bacteria > Actinomycetota > Actinomycetes > JAHEKZ01 > JAHEKZ01 > JAHEKZ01. The sequence continues at coordinate 4,243 of JAHELE010000115.1, forward strand.
ATCACTCTGCCGCAAGGCCAGGGCGGTGGCGAGTGTGACCGGTCCCACCCGACCGATGAACATCAGCAGGGCAAGCAGGACCTCGGCCGGTGCACCGAGGTCAGAGGTGACTCCCGTGCTCAGGCCGCAGGTGGCCACCGCAGAGATGACTTCGAAGAGCGCCTGACCGGTGTCAAGGTCGCTCATTGCCAGCAGCAGCAGTGTCCCCCCGATGGTCAGCGAGGCGAAGACAACGATGACCAACAGGGCTTGCTGTGTCAGATCCTTGCTGAGGTGACGCCCCGCCACCGTGGTGTCGCGGTCGCCGCGCGACTGAGCCTTGATGACGAGCAGCAGTACGGCCAGCGTGGTGACCCGGATGCCACCTGCGGTGCTGACCGAGCCACCCCCGACGAACATCAACATGTCGGTGATCAGCCACGACTCCGGGCGCATCTGGGAGTAGTCGACCGCGTGGAACCCGGACGAGCGCGGATTCAGTCCGGCGAACCACGCATTGAGCAGCTTGTCGGGCGCCGACAGGTCGCCGAGTGTTCCGGGGTTCGTCCACTCCGTCAGACCGAGCACCAGTGCCGCGCCGACCAGCAGCGAGCCGGTCATCACCAGCGTGACGCGTGAGTGCAGGCTGAGCGGACCGCGGTCGCGGCGTCGGCGGCTCAGCTCGTAGAGGACGGGAACGCCGATCCCACCAAGGATCACAGCCAGGGAGACCGGAAGCAGCACGAAGGGGTCACCGGCGAACCCGACAAGGCTGTCGGGGAAGAGTGTGAAGCCGGCATTGTTGAACGACGAGACCGCGTGGAACAGACCCAGCCAGGTCGCCTCCCAGAAGTGGTAGTCGTACCCGAGCCACCAGCGAAGCGTGAAGACGATCATCAGCACCGCCTCGACGGTGAAGGTGAGGATCGCAACGCCACGCACGACGCGGGCCACCTCGCCGAGCGCGACGTTGCCGCTCTCGGTCGAGGTGTAGAGGCGGGCGCGCAACCCAAGGCGCCGGAAGACCACCACGGCCACGATCGCGGTACCGGTCGAGATACCGAGCCCACCGGCTTGGATCAGGACCAGGATCACCGCCTCACCGAACCCTGACCAGTGTTCTGCGGTGTTGACCGAGGTGAGACCGGTGACGGTGACCGCTGACGCCGAGGTGAAGAACGCCGTGACCGCATCGGTGCCTCCTGGCCCACTACGCGAGATCGGCAGCAGCAGAAGAGCAGTGCCCAGTGTCACCAGACCGAGAAATGCGGTCGCCACATAGGTCGCCGGCCGGACCAGCCGGGTGATCGGTGCCGGACGGGGCGGGCGATCGGAGCCTGACGCCACCTGACCTCCACCCGTCGTCGACGGCCTCTGGCGTGCGAGACCCAAAGGCAAACCTACGATGAACCAGTGAGAGAAGCCTTGAGCACGTCCCTGTCCCGCCTCGGCGTCGCGCTGGTCGGGGTCATTGTGTTGTCGGCGTGCTCGTCAGACGAGGCTCCCGTGGTCGAAACGGGTCAGGTCGGTCGTCAGACGGTCGTCGAGCGGGTCGAGGCGCCGGCCTCGGTCGTGGCTGCAGCCACCGCGACCGTGACCTCGCCGGCCAACGGCACAGTCGCCCGCGTGGTCGTCCGCGATGGCCAGCGGGTTCGCCGGGGAGCCACGCTCTTCGTGGTCGACTCACCCGAGACCGAGCAGCGGCTGACCCAGGCCGAGCAGGCGGCGGCCGGCGCCCCGGCAGCTATTGAGCTGCCGCAGGTCTCAACGGGCGCCTCGGCTCAGCAGGCTGCGGCGGCTGCCACACGGGCTTTCGACCAGGCACGCGAGGCGGCCCGCCAGATCGCCGACCGACAGCTGAGGCAGCAGGCGTTGCAGCAAGTGGCAGCGGCCGAGGCGCAGCTGGCGGCCGCGCAGGCGCAGGCCCAGTCGACCGTCGACCAGATCAACGGCAGCGTGGCGTCCCTGGAGCAGACACTGGCCTCCTTCACCCAGGCGCAGCAGGCGCAGGCACAGGTGGCTGTGCGGTCGGCCCGCCGCGACGTTGCCGGTCTGCGGGTGAGGGCGCCGATCGCGGGACGCGTCGTGTTCGGCGCCTCCACCGGAACTGGCGGCGGGAACGACCTTTCGGGGATCGTCGACCAGCTGCCGTCGTCGATCGCCGGTCAGGCTGAGTCACTGCTCGGCGGTGGTGGGGGCGGGGGAGCTGGAAGCGGCAGCTCGGCAGGAATCGTCTCGGCCGGCAGCCCGGTCAGCGACGGCGACCCGATCTTGACCATCACCGACACGTCTGAGCTGTCGTTGCGCGCTGAGGTCGACGAGACGGACGTCCTGCTCGTCCGCAAGGGCGTGAAGGCCGACGTCGAGCTCGACGCCGTTCCTGGGGCGCGCTACCGAGCTGTGGTGCGAAACGTCGACCTGTCGCCGAGCACCTCGAGCCGCGGAGGTGTCACCTACGTCGTGCGGCTCCAGCTCGGCGGAGGAACGCTGGCCGACGGTTCTCCGGCACCCTCGCCCCGTCCCGGCATGTCTGCCGTGGCATCCCTTCGGGTGCTCACCTCCGACGACGCGGTCGCGGTACCCGCAGCATCGGTGTTCCGGGATGGTGAGCGAGACGCGGTGTGGGTCGTGCGGGACAACGTTGCCGAGAAGCAGCTTGTCACCTTGGGCGCCCAAGGTGAGGAGTACCTGGAGGTGGTCGACGGTGTCACCGAGGGGCAGACAATCGTCGTGCGGGGCGCCGATCAGGTGGTCGAGGGCGAAGAGCTGCCGTGACGACACCGGCAATCGAGGCGGTCGACGTCACTCGGGTCTACTCACTCGGCGGCACCGAAGTCCATGCACTTCGGGGCGTCTCCCTGCGAGTGGCACCGGGCGAGTATGCGGCGATCGTTGGCCCTTCTGGGTCAGGCAAGTCAACGCTGATGCATTTGCTGGGTCTGCTCGACCGGCCCAGCAGCGGGATGATCACGGTCGGCGGGCGGGATGCGACGTCGCTGTCCGACTCTGAGCTGGCCGTGCTGCGAAACGAGACCATCGGGTTCGTCTTCCAGTCCTTCCAGCTGCTGTCACGAACGGCGGCCATCGACAATGTCGCGCTGCCCCTTCTCTATCGAGGGATCGGCAAGGGCGAACGCCGCGAACGGGCATCCGCCGCCCTGGACGCCGTGGGGCTCGGGGACCGCAAGGGGCACAAGGCAACAGAGCTGTCCGGCGGTGAGCAGCAACGTGTGGCGATTGCCCGTGCCTTGGTCGGCGAGCCTCAGCTGC
>JAHELE010000116.1 GCA_024644345.1 Actinomycetes bacterium
CCGTGACGGGGAGACCGTGCGGATCGATCGGTCGACCCACTAGTCGGCTGGTGCTACGGGGGTCTGGCGGCGATGCATGGAGCGGGTGACCGGGATCGAACCGGCATGGCCAGCTTGGAAGAACCTTCCGAGCCATCCACATGGATCCGTCAGAGTATGTCCTGGCAGGTCAGGGTGCTAGACGTGAGCACCGACGTCCCGGATCTTCCAGCGATGTTCGTCTGCTTCGGGCACGCGAAGGGCACGACAATGTCCTGGATCGCTCTGGCGGTTCGTCCGATGTCGGAGATGCCTAGGTCGCGGGTGTCCCGGGGTTGCCGGCGCTAGCGCAGGTCGGCCGAGTCGGTTGAATGGGTCAGCACATCGCGTTCGAGGTTGCGCCGAGCTGTTTTCGGCTGTTGCAGGAGGGGGCTGTGTGCGGAGCTCTCAAACTGGTAGAAGCCCTTGACGGGTGCCTGCAACTTCGCCAAGTAGTTTCCGACCAGTGAGGTAGCGCAGGTGTAGTCGTACTTGCCTTCGAGGAAGTACACCGGAGTCTGCAGTGCGGGCACCGTCTCCCGAAGGTCGACTCGGATCAGCTAGTCGCAGAGCCCTAACGTGTCTTCAGCCGTCATCGAAGCCGTCGGATCGGCCGAAGCGTTCGCCTCGCAGTTTGCTCGCGGCTAGAAGTTGTTCCTCAGGTCCACCAGCACCCGCCCTTCAGAGCCTGCCTCGACGAGTTCGTGCGCCTCGGCGATCCGGTCCAGTGGCAGCACAGCGGCAATGCGCGTGGAAAGGACGCCTTCAGCGAGTGCATCAGTGAGCTGCTTCGCGGCCTCAGCCTTGACGGGGGCTGGGAAGTCGTCGCTGCCGAGCAGGCGCACTGTGATGTCTGCGAATCCCAGCTCCCAGTAGGGAATCACGGGTCGTGCGTCTGAGGAGAAGTAGGAGCTGATAACTCCACCGACAGCGAGCACCTGGGCATCGACGTCGATGTGGGTGGAGAAGTCGACCTCGGCTATCCGATGGACACCCCTGGGAGCGATCGCCCTGATCTGCTTGGCGAGATCTGAGTCCGTGGCCAATAGCGCGTGGCTGGCACCCAGGGTGAGCGCGACATCGCGCTGCCCCTGCTGACGGACGGTGGCGATGACCCGGGCACCGTCGCGCGTGGCCATCTGTACGGCGATCGCGCCGACGCCACCCGCCGCACCGTGAACCAGGACGTCCAGGTCGTCGACCGGGCCGTCGGCGAACATTGCCCGATAGCCGGTGATACCCGCGATGCCAAGACAGGCTGCCTGCTGCTCGAGGCCCGGACGCGGCAGCGGGACCGCAAGGGTTTCGGGCACCACGACGTACTCGGCGGCGGTTCCGAAAGCCCGATAGGACTGGGCCCCATAGCACCAGACACGTGTGCCGACCCGGTCCGCTGAGACGCCCGACCCGACCGCGTCGATGGTCCCGGCCCCGTCGCTATGCGGCACAACGCGCGGGTAGGGCATCGGCGAGTCCTGCCATCCCGAGCGCTTCTTCACGTCTCCGGGGTTAATCCCCGAGTGGGTAACTCGGATCCGGACGTCTCCCGGCCCGGGTTCCGGGTCGGGCATCTCGCCGACCACCAGGACATCCTTGGCTGGTCCGCGCGCTTCGTACCACGCTGCTCGCATGCTCACTCCTGGTCGGTAGCGTTGCTGGGCTCAGTGTGGTGGATCGGTGAGCACGACGTGCTTGCCGAACGTTTGGTTGTGCTCCATGTCGAAGTGGGCGCTTCTGATGTCGTCGAACTGGTGGACCTGGGTCGGTCCCGCGGCGATGGTGCCCGCAGCGAGTCCGTCGAGATAGCCCTGCAGAACTTCGCCGGGAAGGTCAGCACTGCCACCGCCGTACGCCGTGAGACGTACGCCTCGGGGGAGGTAGTCGATCGGATAGAACTCGGGCACGACCCACTGGTTCGACAACATGCCCGTGAAGCACACGGTCCCGTGCACGCGGGTGGCGAGCAGCGTGTCCTGCAAGGTCGGAGTGCCGACGAGTTCGAGGGCAGCGTGAACTCCGTCCGGGACGATCCGGCGTACCTGCTCCGCGACAGTGCCGGTGTCGAGGACCACGTGGTCCGCGCCATGCGAGGTGAGCGCCTCGACCCGGTCGGGCTGACGCGTCGTGGCGATCACCTCGGCACCGAGATCCTTGGCCACGTTCACGGCTGCGAGACCCACCGACGACGTACCGCCACGGATCAGCAAGGTTTGGCCCTTTTGCAGATCAAGACCGATCGTCAGGGAGCCGTAGGCCGTCTGCAGCGTTTCGGGTACGGCTCCGATCACCTGCCAGGGCAGGTCGGAGCGGAACGGAATCACCTGCGACCTGGGGACGACCGTGTAGGCCGCGTAGCCGCCGTCGAAGGTCCGTCCCATCCCGCCCATCATCGCGACCACCTGTTGCCCGGGCTGCAGGTCACTGTCCGGGGCTGCGTCGATGATGCCCGCGGCCTCGATGCCGAGCACCCGTGGGAAGGTCACACCCTCGGCGAGGCCGAGTCTGGTGTGCAGCTCGGATCGGTTGAGCCCGAAGGCCATCACCTTGATCCGCACCCAACCCACCCGCGGCTCCGGTAGCGGAAGTGTCTGGATGACCAGGTTGTCCACGGGCCCCGGGGCGGTCAGCACGACCGCGCGCATCGTCGAAGCCATGGCTCAGGCCTCCGACTTGTTGAACATGTAGCGGCCGATCTTCCAGTCGCGGGCTTCGCGGACCAAGACCAAGAGCTCACGATTCGCCTCGGGAGCGACCGCGCCCGGCAGGTTGTTCAGGTAGCACACGCCATCCACGGCATACAGGGACGCGGCACTCACCGCGTCGGACTTGTTCAGGGCCCGCTCGCAGGTCGCGAGCAGCTCGGTGATCTGGATGATGCCGGTGCTCATGGCTGGACCTTTCATCAGCGGCACCCTCGACTGGTGCCAGCACTGACGCGTGGGGAGGCTTACTCGGTGGGGAATTGTTCTGAATTGACGGCGAGCCAGGCGTCGAACTGGAGCAGTTCGGGCTTCAGCACGCGGGGCGGTGTCTGCCGGGCAGTAGCCGACGGTCCGGGGACTGCGACTCATTCGGCTGTTGGCGTGAATTGCAGCAGACCCAAGGTGTTCCCGAACGGGTCGGTGATCCAGGCCGCGTGCGCGAAGCCGACGTCGGCGACGCCGTTGGAGGTCGTCAGGCCGCCCTCGTCGATGTCGTCGATTGCGACGCCGTGTGCTCGGAGTTCTTCGAGTTCGGCGGCAAGGTTCTCGACTCGCCAGAACGCCTGGGTTTGGTTGTCGGCGGTGCCAGTACTGCTCAGGGACAGAGTGAGTTGGGTTTCGCCGGACGCGAGGACCATGCGCTGCTCGTCGCGGTCGAGGATCGGGAGCCCGAGTTGCTGATGGTAGAAGCGGTGGGCGTCGCCGAGGTCGGTGACGAGCAGGACCGTGCTGAGGGGATGGTTTGCGAGCATTGTGGGCTCCTGGCGCTCGGAGTTGGGATTTGGGGTACGGATGGAACGGCAGCGTTGGCGATCAGGCTGGCCGAGGTTGATCGAGAGTCCGATGGGTCAGCAACAAACGGAGGATCATCAAGACATGCGGCCGTCGACGACCAGCTCGGTGCCGGTGACGTAACCGGCGTGGTGGATAGCAGCAACGCAGCCGCCGCGGCGACGTCGTTGATGACTGACGTGGTGAATAGCACCGAGCCTCCGTCAGTGAGGGTGTCTTGGAGGGCGCTGAGTTGAACTAGGGGCGCACGCAGGTTGACGTGGGCGATTCGACGGGCTGCGGCGAGGCCGATGCCGCTGGTTCCGCCGGTGACGACGGCGTTGTGGTTGGTGAAGCGGTTCATGGCGTGGGCTCCGTTTCCGATCGGGGTTTGAGTTGTCCGACCTCGATGAGATGGCCGTCGGGATCGCGCAGGTAGCAGCGGATCTCGGCACCGCGGTCGATTGGCGGTGTGAGGAAGCTGGCGCCGTGTCGGGTCCATCGTTCGTGGATCTCGTGGATGTCGGCGACCCGGATGTTGAGGAAGGCGCTCACCTCGTTCGGGCGGGTTGGGGCGACGAGGGTGACCTCCGGTTTGTCGTCGGTGGGTTCGCCCCCGCTGTTGATGGTCACCCAGCCGTTGGCGAGTTTGAGGATCGTGGGTTCTCCTTCGAGCACGATCTCGCCGCCGAGCACGTCCTGGTAGAACGCGGCTGATCGGGGCACGTCGTTCGAGACGATGAAGTAGGTGAGCACGAACCCCTCGTCGGGGGCTGGCAGGTCGGGCTCGGTCATGGGGTTTCCCCTGTCGATTGGTTGAAGGAGCTCTTGGCCCGAGATCGGAACAATGCGAGACGTCGCGGCCACGGATGAGAGGAGCGAAGAGGCCGTCGTCGGCGGCTACTCCGGCTTGTTGAACATGTATCGAGAGATCTTCCAGCCGTCAGGGCCGGTCCGACTGAAGAGGAACAGCTCGCGGTTGGATTCGGGCGATTGGTCTCCGGTCGCGAGGACGGTCTGGGTTCCGCTGCTCCGGGTGAGGGCGTACGCGGTGTCCGCGGAGGTGATGACGAGTTCGTCGATGGTGAAGGTGACGGCGAGGCGTATCGCGTCGAAGATCTGCCCGTAGCCGTTGGCCATGTCCGCTCCGGTGACCGTTGGCGACGTCGTGGGCATGAAGATCCCGTCCGGCGTGTAGCACGACGCCGCGAGGTCGGCGTCGCTGGTGTTGAGGGATCGTTCGTAGGTGGCGAGGAGGTCGCGAATCTGGGTGTCGCTGGTGGTCATGGGATCGTCCTTCCGATTGTAAATTCCATGGAATGCAACCGAGACCCAATAGGATCCATTCCGTGGAATCAAAGTCGGGTGGGGCCTCGGACGTGTCCGGGGGTTTGGTTGGCCTGTTCAGCGATCTGGTGCGGCTCGAGACCGAGCTGTGGGATCTGGTCGACGGCCGGCTGCGGCGAGATCACGACCTGGCGTTGACTTGGTTCGAACCCATGCAGGTGATGGACCGGACTTCCGACTGTCGTGTCGCGGACATCGCGAGTGCGCTGTCCATCACGGTCGGCGGGACGAGCAAGCTCGTGGACCGCATCGAGGCTGCCGGCTGGTGTGCGCGTGGCCAGAACCCCAACGATGCTCGGTCGTCGGTGCTCGCTCTCACACCTGCCGGGCGTCGCCTCCTCACCGCGGCCCAGGTCACGCTCGAGGACGAACTGCGGGCCCAGCTTGGAGACGCGGTGCCGGCCGAGCGGCTCGAATCGTTCGCATCCACGGTTCGACACCTCCGCCGCCATATCGGCCAACGACGAGACGGGACCCGATGACCAGGGTTCCCACATCGATGCGGGCCGCGGCGCTCGACGGCCCGGGACCCCCGGACGCGCCGCAGGTTCGGACGCTTCCTTTGCCCGTTCCCGAGCCCGGCGAGGTGTTGATCGAGCTGAACGCGTTCGGGCTGAACCGGTCCGAACTGCTTTCGCGGCTCGGCCTGGCCGAGGCCCGAGTCCTGCCAGCACCGGCTGCCGTTCCTCAGAGCGAAGTGTTTCGACTATGCGCTGGACACACTCGGGCAAGCGCTCGACCAATTCGTCCACATCCCGGGAGCACCTGATCTCACCGGATGCCTGCTGCGTGGGAACGAGATCTGCCCGATCTTGTCCACATTCGGAACTCTGCACACCACGCAGAAGAGCGCGTGCGCGGGAAGCGGCACGACAAGTCGATCGCGCTGAAACCAGTTCATAGCTCAGCTTCTCCCGCGGGACTGACGTAGCAGCCCTGCCAGGAATCTTGACGCGCGAGAGTGACCACTTAAGCCTCGTGGCGGGAAGCAGACCCCTTCGGCGACAATGTCGCTCATGTCACCGACCGCCAGACGCCCCCCAGTTGACTCCGTGGCCCGGCTTCGCGCACCCGCTGATCAACAGGTCACTTTCGTCGAGTTGTTCTTCGACCTGGTCTTTGTGTTCGCCATCACGCAAGTGACCAAGGTGGTGGTCGAGGACCTGACCTGGGGAGGGGCGGGTGAGGCTCTCCTGGTGTTCTGGATGATTTGGTGGGGCTGGACCCAGTTCACCTGGGCGCTGAACCCGGCCGACACCACCCACGGTGTGGTTCGCGGCGTCACACTCTTGGCCACTGCCGTCGGGTTCCTCATGGCGGTGAATGTTCCGGGGGCATTCGCCGAGACAGGGGTGTGGTTTGCAGCCACGTATGTCCTAGTTCGGGTGCTGGGCTTGGGTATCTACCTGGTGGTCGCCTCGGGAGCGCCGAGCCAACTCGCGGCCGTCTGGGCGTTCGCAGCACGTTCGTCGTTGCCGATCGCGCTGGCACTAGTTGGCGGCTTCTTCGACTCGCCGGCGCGTGCCTGGATCTGGCTGGCGGCCGTCATCCTCGACGTCGTTGCTGCGGGCCGTTCCGGCAGCAACGAGGGATGGGATATTCGCCCGGGCCACTTCGCCGAGCGGCATGGGCTGTTTGTCATCATCGCCCTCGGCGAGTCGCTGATCGTGGCCGGCCAGAGCGTGCTGAGCACGGAGTCGTCAACGTTGCTTTTCGGGGTGGCCCTGGGTGCGGTCACCGTCATCTGCCTGATGTGGTGGCTCTACTTCGGCTGGTGGCAGCCCGGGATGGAGCACCAACTCACGATCGCGTCCGGAAGCGCCCAGCCGCGCTTGGCCCGGGATGCATACAGCCTGCTTCACTTCGTGTTGCTGGCCGGGGTCATCGCGGTGGCGGTGGGTATCGAGGAGATGGTGCTTCACCCCGAAGATCCGTTGCCCACGGTCGTGCGGCTGACGCTGGCACTTGGCACCGTGCTCTACCTGGGTGGCACCGATCTGGCGTGGTGGCGTGCCACGGGCCACATTCTCGTTGCGCGTACCACGGTCGGGCTTGTTCTCGCGCTGAGCATCGTACTCATCGAGACGGCAGCCCTGGGTGAGATTGGCCTGGTGGTCGGCGGGCTGGGCCTTGTCGTCCTGCTGGAGCAGGTCAGCCGACTCAGATCCGGACTGAAACCGGAGAACGACCCAGTCGACCCTGCCACGGCCTCTTGATTGGTGCACGATGTCTGGCCGAGTGCACTGAGTACCTCCTGGGCGACGGCGGTGTTGAGCTGCCACCTACCTGACGGCAACCGTCGCACCGTGCCGAAATCACAGCTGGTCATATCCCTCCACACAGGGTGCATGGAAGGCAGCAACATCCCGGATAGCCGAGAAGTCGGTGTCAGGTTCTCGTACCACATAGGGCACGGCTAGGGCACGCGCCGAGTCGTCCGGTGTCCGCTCACTCGCTACCGAAGGTCTTTACCTGGGGCGATGGGTGGAGCGGGTGACCGGGATCGAACCGGCATGGCCAGCTTGGAAG
>JAHELE010000117.1:0-575 GCA_024644345.1 Actinomycetes bacterium
TGCGCGGGGGGTCCCTTGCTGTCCGGGCCTGGGGCTAGGGTCGTGCCGTGTCGACAGCCCTCTACCGCCGTTACCGCCCGGAGCGGTTCGCCGACCTGATCGGGCAGGAGCACGTCACCGAACCGCTTATGCAGGCGCTGGCGCACGACCGCGTCACCCATGCCTACCTCTTCTCCGGCCCCCGCGGCTGCGGCAAGACCACGTCGGCCCGCATCCTGGCTCGCTGCCTCAACTGCGAGCAGGGCCCCACCCCCGAGCCGTGCGGCGAGTGCCAGAGCTGTCGTGACCTCGCCCGGGGCGGACCGGGAACGATCGATGTCATCGAGATCGACGCCGCCAGCCACGGTGGCGTCGACGACGCCCGCGAGCTGCGCGACCGGGCGTTCTTCGCGCCGGCATCGGCGCGCTACAAGATCTACATCATCGACGAGGCGCACATGGTCTCGACCCAGGGCTTCAACGCCCTGCTCAAGGTGGTCGAAGAGCCACCGCCACACGTCAAGTTCGTCTTCGCCACCACCGAGCCCGAAAAGGTCATCGGCACCATCCGGTCACGTACCCACCACTACCCGTTC
>JAHELE010000117.1:585-7345 GCA_024644345.1 Actinomycetes bacterium
GGATGCTCGAGGACTACCTGTCCACGGTGTGCGAGTCGGAGGGCATCACAGTCGAGCCGGGCGTCCTGGCCGCGGTCGTTCGTGCCGGGGCCGGTTCGGTTCGCGACTCCCTGAGCGTTCTCGATCAGTTGATCGGCGGCGCCGAGGGGCAGCACCTGTCGTACGAGCGCACGATCCAGCTGCTCGGTTTCACCCCTGCTGCATTGCTCGACGACATCGTCACCTCCATCGCCGAAGCAGACGGCGCGTCGCTCTTCGCGGTCGTCGACTCAGTGATCGATGCCGGTCTCGACCCCGAGCGCTTCATGAAGGATCTGCTCGAGCGGTTCCGCGACCTGGTCATCGTGGCCGCCGTCGAGGACGCCTTCGAACGCCGCCTCGTTGGCGGGTCAGATGATCAGCGGTCCCGGCTGCAAGCGCAGGCCGATCACATCGGCCTGGCGGCGCTGACCCGGTCGACAGAGCTGGTCGCTACCGGCATCGCCGACATGAAGGGCCCGACGCCGCCACGGCTACACCTCGAGCTAGTCTGCGCCAAGCTGCTCCTTCCCGGTGCGCACGATGACGAGCTGAGCATGGCCGCCCGGCTCGACCGACTCGAACGGCGGATGGAGATCGCTGGGTCGGGTCAGCCCGCGCCGACGCGATCGGCTGCCCTTTCGGCACCAGTCACCAAGGGCCCGACGCCGACCGAAGATGCCGTCACACCGCCTGCCTCCGCACCTGCGGCACCTGCGACGGGGACGGAACCGGCTGCGGAACGCACGCCAGAAGAAGTGGTGGAGACTTTCCCGGCATCGGCCCCGGATGACTCCGGGGAGCCTGCCGGGTCGCAGGTGCACGAGCTGCGCCGGATGTGGCCGAACGTGCTGAACCGGGTCAAGGACTACCGACGCGTGACGTGGGCGCAGCTCTTCGAGAAGTCCGACGTCCTCGGGGTCGACGACAAGCAGCTGCAGATCGGGCTCCAGGACGTCGGGGCTCACCGGGCCTTCTCCCAGGGCGGACATGACGAGATCGTGCGCCAGGCCCTGATCGACGTCGTTGGCCTCGATCTCGCGGTGGTGGCGGTGCTCGATCCATCGGTGACCGCGTCCACGCCTGATCCAGCGCCGTCGGCCGAGGCAGCGTCAGAGCCGGTAGCGCCACCTCCGGCTGCGGCGGAGGCGCGGGCTGCGGCAGCCGCAATCGATCGTCCGGTCGTGGGTCGGCAGCCGACTCCGGACGGCAGCGACGACGAGGTGGCGCTCGACGACGCCGACGCCGATGACGACGGTCTGGCCGGGCCCGATCTCATCGCTCAGCAGCTCGGCGGAACCGTGATCGGTGAGATCGACCACGCCTGACCCGATGTGCTCGGCTCTGCGCCCCTGTCCGTGGGCCACCGTAGAGTGGGCGCAGCAACGACGGGAGCGACGATGACCGAAGGCATGCCCGATCTTTCCGGGCTGCTGGCGCAGGCCCAGCAGATGCAGTCCCAGCTGGCGGCAACTCAGGAGCAGCTCGCCGACGAGCGGATCACGGGGGCAGCCGGCGGTGGCCTGGTCCAGGCAACGGTCAGCGGAACCGGCGAGCTCGTCGGTCTGGCGATCGCGCCCGAGGTAGCCGATCCCGACGACACCGAGACCCTTGCCGACCTCGTGCTGGCCGCGTACCGCGACGCGTCGAACCAGGCGGCTCAGAAGCAGCATGAGGCGATGGGTCCCCTGGCGCAGGGGCTCGGCGGCCTCGGACTTCCGGGGATGTAGCGATGTATGAAGGCATTGTTCAAGACCTGATCGATGAGCTCGGCCGGTTGCCCGGCGTCGGGCCGAAGTCGGCCCAGCGCATCGCCTTCCACCTGCTGGCCGCCGAACCCACTGACGTGCTTCGACTGGCTGAGATCCTCCAAGAGGTGAAGGCCAAGGTGCGCTTCTGCCGCACCTGCGGAAATGTCGCCGAGTCCGAGGAGTGCCGGGTCTGCCTCGACACCAGGCGCGACCTCACCGTGATCTGCGTCGTCGAAGAACCCAAGGACGTCGTCGCCGTCGAGCGCACGCGTGAGTTCCGCGGGCGCTACCACGTGCTGGGTGGGGCGATCAGTCCGATCGAGGGGATCGGGCCGGACGACCTCCGGGTCAAAGAGCTGATGACCCGTCTGGCGGACGGCACGGTGACCGAGCTGATCTTGGCCACCGATCCCAACCTCGAGGGCGAGGCAACGGCGACCTACCTCGCGCGGCTGGTCAAACCCATGGGCCTGACGGTGTCGCGACTGGCCAGTGGGCTCCCGGTTGGTGGCGACCTCGAGTACGCCGATGAGATCACTCTCGGGCGAGCCTTCGAGGGGCGACGCAGCCTCGAGGTGTAGACAAGGACGTCGAAGTGTCAGCCGGACACTTCACGAGCAGCGAGGTGCGTGGTGGCCACAGCAAAGCGGCTGAATGACGATGTCGACGAGTTCACAGTCGACGTGGCCGACCAGATCGAGAGCTTCCTCATCGCCTTGGGTGCTGTCGCGCGGGGTGACTTCCCCGGTGGAACCCTTTCGATCCTGCTGCTCGAAGTGTCCCAGCTGCTCCTTGCTGGGGGTCGTCTTGGCGCGGTGGTCGACGTCGTCCCCAACGAGCGGTACGAGCCCGACGCCGGTGTCGATCCTGACGCCGATGGCCTCCGTGAGCGTCTGGCCGAGCTGATCGGCCCGGCTGACGAGTACGTCGAGGTGTTCGATCCGTACATTCGCGGCGGTGAGATCGTCCACTCGCGCCTCTCCGACGACATCGCAGATGTGGCGGCCGACCTCTATCACGGCCTGGCCCACTTCAAGGCCGGTCGGGCCGACGAGGCGCTCTGGTGGTGGCAGTATTCGTATCTGGCCAACTGGGGTTCAACGGCGAGCTCGGCCCTGCGCGCGCTGCACTCGGCGGTCGCGCACACCAGGCTCGACGCTGCCAGCGAGGCCTAGCCACTCGTCGGTAGCGGTGTCGGTCGGACCGGAGGTCGGAACAGCCCCTCGCGACGGACGTCCTTGACCTGCCGCAGCTCGAGCTTTCCGCTGGGGAAGATGGCCCGGGCGAGAAGTCCGATCGTGGGTGCCGGCTTCGACAGGTAGCAGTAGGTGCCGTTGTCCACGTCGCTGCTCTTGACGGCGAAGCACTCCGACGGACCAAGGCGTCCAGGCGCCCGCCAGGTCCCGGCCCGGCGTACGGTCAGCTTCGTTCCGCCGGCCGAGATGGCCCGCGTCGCACTGCGGAAGAGTCGCTGCACCTGAGGATCGAAGAGATCGGGCAGCCCCTTGGGTGAGGAAGCGACCAGGAAGCATGCCTTGTCGGCTTTCCCTTTCTTGGGCTTGACGACCTGGCACGAGATGACGCCGCGAGGGCCGTTGACGAGCACGGCGGTCGTTCGGCGCTTCATCACATCGAGCCGGAATCGGTCCCCTTTCGTCCGCATGCGCACCTTGGCGTCCGGTCGCGGACCTTTGCTGGTGAGCCGATACAGGGCGTCGAATCTCGCAGGACTGAGGGCGGTGAGCTGCTGAGCCCGCTCACGTGCCGTGAGCGGCTTGACCCGTGGGGAGGTCGCGACCGAGGGGGTCGGGGAGGGTGTGGGTGCGGCTTCCGGCTCGGACGAGGTACATCCGGCCAGAAGCACAGCGCTCGCCACTAGGCAGGTCGCGGCAGCTCGGAAGGTCACCGCTCCACTGTACGAGGGGTTGGAGGCCCCTAGGACATGCCGACCCGCTTCGTGGTGGGGACCCGTCGGTAGACTGGCCACTCCGGTACCCCGCGCGACGGAACCGGGAAGGGATCGTGTCGTGGGACTCGTCGTCCAGAAGTACGGCGGCTCCAGCGTCGCGGATGCCACCAGCATCAAGCGAGTCGCGACCCGCATCGTCGAAGCCCGGAAGGCCGGTCACGACGTCTGCGTGGTCGTGTCAGCCATGGGTGACACCACCGATGAGCTGATCGACCTCGCAGAGCAGGTGTCACCGTCGCCGCCGGGCCGTGAGCTCGACATGCTCCTGACCGCAGGTGAGCGCATCTCGATGGCGCTGCTGGCGATGGCGATCACCGACCTCGGAGTCGAAGCCCGTTCGTTCACCGGTAGCCAAGCCGGGGTGATCACCACCTCATCGCACGGCAAGGCCCGGATCATGGATGTCACGCCCGGGCGCATTCGGGGGGCGCTCGACGAGGGCGCTGTGGCGATCGTCGCTGGGTTCCAGGGCGTCAGCCTCGACACCAAAGACATCACGACGCTGGGGCGTGGGGGGTCCGACACAACCGCCGTCGCGCTGGCCGCGGCGCTCGACGCTGAAGTCTGCGAGATCTACACGGACGTCGACGGCGTCTTCAGCGCCGACCCGAGAATCGTTGCGTCTGCCCGCCAGCTGCCGTACATCACCTATGAGGAGATGCTCGAGATGGCGGCCTGCGGGGCAAAGGTCCTGCACCTCCGATGCGTCGAGTATGCACGCCGATGCAACCTCCCCATTCATGTTCGTTCGTCGTTCAGCAAGCGCGAGGGCACGTGGGTGGTCGCTCATGCGTCCGCAGTCCTCACCGACCAAGGAGACACCGTGGAGCAGCCGATCATCTCAGGCGTCGCACACGACAGGAGCGAGGCGAAGGTGACCGTTATCGGCGTCCCCGACAAGCCAGGTGAGGCGGCGCTCATCTTCGAGGCACTGGCCGACGCCGAGGTCAACATCGACATGATTGTGCAGAACGTGTCTGCAGCGGCGACAGGGCTTACCGACATCTCGTTCACGATGCCGCACTCCGACACTGCGCGAGCCGTCGTCGCACTCGACAAGGTCAAGGTGCCAGCTGGCTTCACCGAGCTGCTCGTCGATGACCAGATCGGCAAGATCTCCCTCATTGGTGCGGGAATGCGGACGAACGCTGGGGTCTCGGCCACGTTCTTCCGGGCGCTCTCGGATGCCGGCGTGAACGTCGAGATGATCTCGACCTCCGAGATCCGCATCTCGGTGGTGACGCGTGCGGTCGATCTCGATGCTGCGGTGACGGCGATTCACACCGCGTTCGGGCTGGACGTCGCTGACGGCGAGGCCGTCGTGTACGGAGGGACGGGACGATGACCAAACCCACGCTGGCGGTTGTCGGTGCCACCGGCGCCGTGGGAACGGTCATGCTCGACATCTTGAGCGCGCGCGAAGACATCTGGGGTGAGATCCGGCTCGTGGCCTCGGCGCGTTCGGCCGGAAGGGTGCTGCAGGTTCGAGGGCAGGACGTCGTCGTGCAGGCGTTGGCGCCCGAGGTGTTCGACGGGGTCGATGTCGCGATGTTCGACGTTCCCGACGAGGTCTCTGCGCAGTGGGCACCGGTTGCGGCTGAGCGAGGAGCTGTCGCTGTCGACAACTCCGGAGCATTTCGGATGGACCCCGACGTGCCGTTGGTCGTCCCCGAGGTCAATGCGCACGCCGCCCTGGTGCGACCCAAGGGCATCATCAGCAATCCCAACTGCACCACGTTGTCCATGATCGTGGCCATGGGTGCCCTTCACGACGAGTACGGGCTGGAAGAGCTGGTGGTCGCGTCCTACCAGGCGGCGTCCGGTGCGGGGCAAGAAGGCATCGACACGTTGCGAGAGCAGTACGCCAAGGTCTCGGCTTCTTCGGATGCTGGAACCCGATCGGGTGACCTGCGAGGGATCGTGGGTGACACCGGCCCCTTCCCGGCCCCACTGGCGATGAACGTGGTTCCGTGGGCCGGCTCGCTGAAAGACGACGGCTGGAGCAGCGAAGAGATGAAGGTTCGCAACGAGTCCCGCAAGATTCTTGGGATCCGCGATCTCAGGGTCTCGGCCACGTGTGTCCGCGTTCCAGTGATCACGACTCACTCGCTGGCCGTTCATGCTCGCTTTGGCCGAGAGGTCGACCAGGTCAGGGCGCAGGCGATTCTGCGCGACGCCGAAGGCGTCGTACTCGTCGACGACCCAGCGGCCGGTGAGTTCCCCACGCCCAACGACGCTGTAGGTACTGACCCGACGTGGGTGGGCCGGGTACGGCGTTCGGTGGACGACCCGAGGGCGCTCGACCTCTTCGTCTGCGGCGACAACCTTCGCAAGGGCGCGGCGCTCAACACCGCACAGATCGCCGAGGTCGTCGCCGCCGAGCTCTAACCCCTCGCCGAGTGCACACCTGGTTGACGCCTTCGGACGCCGAGTGCGCACCTGGTTGACGCCTTCGGACGCCGAGTGCGCACCTGGTTGACGCCTTCGGACGCCGAGTGCGCACCTGGTTGACACTCTTGAAGTTCCGGACGGAACAATGTCACGCTGACAGGCAGCAGATCGATACGGCTAGTCTTTGCGACTGTGGCAGACGGTGATGCGACAGCCTTGAGTGTCAACCTGGCCGTCGTGCGCGACAACCCGTTCAAGCCTTCTGGACGTACGGGAATAGACAAGCAGCCAACGACCGAGGCGGTCGAGGTCCGATCGCCGGGTAGCCGGGCACACGGACAGGGCAGCGGGCTCGTGGGCGACTTCATCGGCGATCGGCACAACCACGGTGGGGCCGATCAAGCCGTCTACGCGTACGCGGTCGAAGACCTGCGGTGGTGGGCGGACAGTCTTGGGTCGACGCTCAGGGCCGGCCAGTTCGGAGAGAACCTCACCACCGAAGGTTGCGACGTCAACGCAGCCCTGATCGGCGAGCGATGGCAGATTGGTGACGTCGTGGAGCTGCAGGTGACAGATCCTCGGATCCCGTGTGGAACGTTCCGAGGGTGGATGAACCGACCTGGGTGGCTCA
>JAHELE010000118.1 GCA_024644345.1 Actinomycetes bacterium
CGTCGGTCCCGAGCTCGTAGATCAGGCGGGCGAAGGCGGGGCCGGTGGAGTAGAGGTGGACTGCCGGGTTGGCGCCGAGCACCATCTCGGCCACCGCCCAGCGGATCGACGGCGGCACGGGTGTACCGCCGAGGTCGGCGGTCAGGTCGAGGTCGGGCCAGCCGCCCTCGGTGTACGCGTGGAACGCCTTGGCGAACTCCTGCGGCATCGTGACGGAGTGCCTCACCGGGTCGTAGACGGGCGGCGTCCGGTCACCGACCACGAAGGCGTCCGCGAGGGTGGTGGTAGCCAGGTGCTCGACTTCCCGCAGCAGCGACCGGGCGGTGTCGGCGTCCACCTCGGCGTAGCGCCCCGATCCCAGGATCTGGTCTCGCCGCAGCACCTCGAAGAGCATGAACTCGATGTCGCGCAGATTCGCCTGGTAGTGGCCCATGGCTCGGCCTCCCGTTGGTTACCGGTCAGTAACTTCTATGTTACTCGTCGGTATCGGGGGATGTGACCTGAAGGACCCATTGGGCGAGTCACCCATAGGATCGCGTCCGTGCCCACCCCCTCGCTCCGCGCCACCGCCTGGATGGGGTGGCTTTTCGTCATCGGCTCGGCATGCTTCGTGGCTGGCGTGCCGTTGGCGATGAGTACCTCCCTGGCGCCCACCGTCAGCGCCGCGACGTTCTTCATCGGAGCGCTCTTCTTCACGACCGCGTCGAGCGTCCAGCTGAAGTTGGCGTGGCGATCGGGCCCCGACGGTGAGTCGCTGTCGACCTTCGAGGCGGTCGTGAGCCGCGCCCCGGCGTGGACCAGTTCGTGGATTCAGTGGATCGGGACGCTGTTCTTCATTGGCACCACATTGGCTGCCTGGATCGACGTCGCCGGGGTCCGAGCAGTGTCGAATCAGGTGATCTGGCGTCCGGACGCCGTTGGGTCGGTGCTGTTTCTCGTCTCGAGCGGGATTGCGCTGATGCCCGATGTGCGTCGTCACCGGCACGGGCACGCCCGCGACCGGTCGTGGTCGATCAGTTCGCTCAACATGGTGGGGTCGATCTTCTTCGGGATCTCCGCCGTTGGCGCGTACGTGGTGCCCGCATCAGACGCGCTGCTCAACGCACGATGGGCAAACGGCGGGACGCTGCTCGGAGCCGTCTGCTTCCTCGTGGGCGCCGCCTTGGTGATCCCGCGTCGCACTGCCTCGAAGGCCGCTGCTCAGCAGGAGTGGTAGACGTACTTCTTAGAGCCCGGTGCCGTGACCTGAAGGTTGCGCTGGATGATCGACAGCTGGTCGCCCCAGTGATTGCACGAGTACTTGAAGTCTTGAGAGCGGTACTCGATGACGTAGACCTGGTCGCCATACGCCTTCGTATAGGCGTTGCACTCACGCCAACGACCGCACTCCTCAGCGACCGCAAAGTCGAAACCGATCTTGGCGCCGCGTTGAGTCTGCCCCGCGGCATTCTTCTGCCCGATGGCAAGGCCTTCGTTGTGCGCCTTCGTGATGAGCTTCTTGGCGAACAGGAAGTTCTGGTTCCGCGTGAGCTGTCCTTTTGACCGGGTCCACGAGTCGAGGTTGTCGGGCTCGATCGCCTGGAAGCCGTCGTTGCCACAACCTGCGATCCAGCGGCCCACGATTCGCCCGAGCTTGGCCCTCTTGCTGGAGGTGCTCGTGTCCAACAGAATCTCGCCCCAGAAGCCGTCGACGACGTACTTGCCATCCTTCTTCAGAAGAAGCTTCGGGTGGTGGCTCTTCCACCATTTCACTTCACCCGGCTGTGTTTGGTAGGCGTTGACGTAACACATCGTGTAGCCCTTGGCGAAGGGTCGCGCTTCTCGGTCGCGCGACACGACCGCCACGCCTGGACGCGGCTTGTATGCCTTCCCGATCTGGTAGTCCCACTTTGCGTTGGCGGTGGGGAGCACGGGATCAGCGGTGACGAGTGAAGCCGCCGGAGGCGAGGCGGCGGTCAGCAGAGCGCACAGCGTCAGCGTGGCCACACCGAGTCCTCGCGAAACCATCACAAAACCAGCCGCCTTTCCACGTTCTGCTAGTCATCGACCTCTTGGGTCTGCCGGCACTGGGCTCATCGGGTGAGAATCGGTTCGAAAGCCCCTAGTGCGAAGTCCGAGTACTCGATGGGATGAAGGGGTCATCCCAGGACGCTCGCCTCCGCTTCAAATGGAGATGCCATGAACAGTAGCGACTTTGCCGACCGGACCGCCATCGTCACGGGAGCAGGCTCAGGCATCGGTGAAGCCTGCGCGCTGATGCTCGCAGAGCGCGGCGCCAACGTCGTCGTTGCCGATGTGAACGGTGATGCCGCCAAGGTGGTCGCCGACAAGCTGGGTACGCCCACTCTGTCGGTCGTCGTTGACGTGTCTGATCCGACCTCATGCCAGAACATGGTGGACGTTGCCGTGCGCGAGTTTGGCGGGGTCGATGTCGCTGTGAACAATGCCGGGATCGCTGGCGAGCAGGTGCCAACCGCAGAAGTCACGGTTGACGGCTGGCGCAAGGTGATCTCAGTGAACCTCGACGGCGTCTTCTACTGCATGAAGTCCGAGCTGCCTGCCCTGGTCGAGCGCGGTGCCGGTGTGATCGTCAACATGGCATCGATCCTCGGCTCCGTCGGATTCCAGAACGCCGCGGCCTATGTGTCCGCCAAGCACGGGGTAGTGGGGCTGACGCAGGCGGCTGCGCTCGAGTACGCGGCATCGGGAGTGCGAGTGGTCGCCGTTGGCCCCGGTTTCATCGACACCCCTCTTCTGGCGGCCGCTCCGGCGGAGGTGCTTGCGGGTCTGTCAAGTCTTCACCCCCTCGGCCGACTCGGTACCAGTGAGGAAGTTGCAGAGCTCGTTGGATTCCTAGCCAGCGACCGGGCGTCCAACATCACGGGGTCGTACCACCTGGTGGACGGCGGGTACGTCGCCCGCTGAGCGCTATCTCCCTGACGTAGCAGGCAGCGTTTGCGTCACGCACGACTCGCTGTTAATGTACAACCAAATGGTTGTACGTACGGAGAAGGCCCAGCGCATTGACCGAAAGTTCCATGCCCTGGCAGATCCCACCAGGCGGGACATCGTCCGGCGGGCCCTGACGGGGGAGCTGTCGGTAACGGCGCTCGCTACCTCGTACCCCATGAGTTTTGCCGCAGTTCAGAAACATGTGGCAGTGCTTGAGCGTGCTGATCTGATTACGAAGCGACGGAGCGGACGTGAGCAGCTTGTCCGCAGCAGCATTGAGTCCGTGAGGTCCGTAGCGGAGTCACTCGACCAGCTTGAAGAGGTGTGGCGTGGCCGCATCGACCGTTTCGGCGAGGTGCTTGCCGATGAAGAAGGAGAAGAGCAGCGGTGACGGTGACCAACGTCCACAAGGACCACGAAGCCAGAACGATGACGATCACGGCGGAGTTCGACGCGCCGATCGAGAAGGTGTGGCGGCTGTGGCAGGACCCGCGCTTCCTCGAGCGGTGGTGGGGACCGCCGACGTATCCGGCGACGTTTGTCGACCACGACCTCTCGCCGGGGGGAACCGTGAC
The DNA here is from genome assembly GCA_024644345.1 of Actinomycetes bacterium. Classification (GTDB taxonomy): domain Bacteria; phylum Actinomycetota; class Actinomycetes; order JAHEKZ01; family JAHEKZ01; genus JAHEKZ01. Next base: position 3,528 of record JAHELE010000118.1, read on the forward strand.
GTACTACATGACCGGTCCGGAGGGTGAAAAGCATCATGGGTGGTGGCGGGTGGTGACGGTCGACGCTCCTCGCGGGTTCACCTTCGAGGACGGGTTTGCGGACGACTCCGGTGAACCCAACACCGAGATGCCGACCATGAAGGTCCGGGTCGCGCTGATGGGGACGTCGGCGGTCGGAACGCAGATGGTGATCGAGACCACCTTCCCCTCGCTTGAGGCCATGAACCAGCTTGCCGAGATGGGCATGGAGGAAGGCATGACGGCGGCGATGAGTCAGATGGACGACCTGTTGCTGGAGCTCGTATCCGACTGAGCTGACAGACCGAGAGGTAGTGACAATGGGCGGTTCCGACTAGGCCATTGCGGCCCTGGGGCCGGGTCACGACACTCTAGGGAATGACCCACGGTCATTCCTGCTGGGCTCGAGGACGCCGTTCAGGACGCGTCGTGACCCTCACCGCCACTTGTGCTCGTTGCAGGGCCCTGGCGCCCGTGCGTGGGCTGAGCGTGAGTCCCGAACATAATCGTCGACTCCCCGGACCTCTGTTCGGTGCGGTGATGTTGGCGCTGGTCTTGATCGGGAGTTGCACGGGCAACGAGGAGAGTGCTCCGGTACAGCCGTCGGTCGCGGCGGCCACGCCTCTCGTTGATGGGGTCGATCTCGCCGCCGGCGACTACGTGTTGGACCTACCCGCCATGAGCGTCACCTTCACAGTGCCCGCCGGGTGGTCCTCCTGGCCTTACGGAGTTGTGCCGACTGACGCGGGTGAGGACCCGCGAGGTGGTGTCGGGTTGGGTTTCTGGGTCGTGGGTGAGGTGAACCCCGACCCCTGCAACTGGGGGCGCGGCGCCAGCGAGAGCCCGTTACGACCGGTGAGTGTTGAGGGTCTCGCCGCAACGCTGAAGGCTCAAACCACTGATGGCAAGAAGCGACCGTCAACCCCGGCTGCGGACGTGACACTTGATGGATACTCCGGGCTCGAGCTCGAGGTCGAGGTGCCACGCGATCTTGACTTGTCGAGCTGCACTCAGTCGAAGTACATCAGCTGGTACGCCGAACCCACCGGGGGCCGGACCCAGCAAGGCCCAGGTCAGATCGACCACCTCTGGATTCTTGACGTGGACGGCGGCCGGCTTGTGGTCGACGCCGCGTACCTCCCGTCCACGTCCGACTCCGTCCGCGCGCAGCTGTGGGACATCGTCGACTCGGTCATGCTCGAGTACGCGGGGTGACGAGAGTCGAACGATCCAGTGGTGGGTACTCGACCCATGGTGGAGCGGGTGACGAGAATCGAACTCGCACTGTCAGCTTGGGAAGCTGGAACCAGTTTACGCGGCAGTCCAGCAGCCAGGCACCGTTTGAGGGTCCGGACTTTTGACCGTCGTGGTCCGGCCGTAACCGTGTTTGACCGCCAATGCGTGGCACGTGGGCGGCACGAGACGACCGGCTCGATCACTGACACCACGTGGTTTGGGTCAGCTGATGTGGGCCAGCAGCATGACCAGCACCGTCCGAATCAACAGCCGTGGCCCTGCCAGAGCACGCTTCAGTAACGACGCACCTTCTGCGGCCCGCCAGGTGTCACACGCCCCACCAGCCCGCAGGTGAGATGCGCGACCAAATTGCCACCGTTGTCGTGTCAACGGTGGCACCATGCTCGTGCGTGTATACGGGTGAGAGGTTCGGTTCTTGATGGGGTGGATTGGGACCGGCGAAGGCAACCAAGGGCGAGGTGGGCTGGTGACGCACGATGTCGCTCAGCCGTCCGGCACATCTGACGGCCCGGTGTCGAGTACGTCTGAGGTGCTCGACAGCGGCAGAGACCAGCCTGGCTTTCCGGCCGATCGGTCCAGCGAGTTGTTCGACAACTTTTATCATCGTGAGTTGCCTCGTCTTGTTGCGCTCGCTCGCGCCCTTGCCGGGCCCGGCGCCGCCGATGACCTCGCGCAGGAGGCCATGCTTAAGGCGTATCGGCACTGGTCGAAGTTGCTGACGTATGACCGCCCGGAGGCGTGGGTGCGTCGTATCTGCGCGAACTTGGCTACATCGCTGCTGCGCCGTCGTGCCGCCGAAGCTCGCGCCTTGGTCCGGTTGAGTGCGCGGCGGCAATCGGTTGCACTGTCTGAGTCGCACGATGCGTTTTGGGATCAGGTACGGCATCTGCCTCGCCGTCAGGCTCAGTCGGTCGCATTGCGCTACCTGTACGACATGCAGGTCCTCGAGATCGCGCAGACGCTGGGCTGTTCGGAGGGTTCGGTGAAGGTTCACTTGAGTAGAGCGCGTCAGGCGCTGGCCGCCCAGTTGGTGGCTGACACGGAGGGGTCGGCATGAGCACCTCCAGACTGGATCAACTCGCGTCCGCGGCAGCGGACGAACTCCTCAACACAGCTGCCACGGGAACCGACACGGTGGCGCGGCGCGCTGAACTCGATCGTGTGAGGCGAAACCGACGGGGTGTCCGGCTGACAGCGGTAGCTGCCGTCATGGCTTCGGTATTGATCGTTCTACTTGTTGAGGGGAACTTCTTCTCCAATTCCAATCCGCAGCCGATGAAGCCGCTGCCTGGTATCGACGTAGGTGATGTGCCGGTGTGGTACGACGACGCCGGGCTGCACCGCGGCAACATCGTGGAGCAGACCCCGGTAGAGCTCCGGCAGTTGGACGGAATGGCGATCGAGGATGGGGCGTTGGCCCTGGTGCGGAACGGAGCGCTGTACCTTGACCCCGCGACCGGAGACGTGTGGTTCCACCCCTGGGGCGGCGACCCACGCATCGTGGGACAGGACTCGACCACCGGCCCTAGCGGCAACCCGGACGGCGACATCGCCGCCTGGTTTGAGGGCGGGCACCTTGTCGTTTACGACACCGCTGCCGACCGTGTGATTGCACGCGAGCTGCCATTCTGGAAAGTGGAGCGAGCCTTCGGATCCAACACTTGCCACGCCATGTGTGCGGAACACGCTCAGCCAGGTAACGGGTTCTTGCTGGTCTCCGCCGAGCGCGTGATCTGGAACTCCTCACCCTCCGGCGAGGGACACGGCCCGTCCAACATCTATGACGTGCGCACAGGGCAGGTTTCGGTGGCCGACACAAAGTCTGTTGGTAGGGACGAGGCTGAACTTGTTGATGTGAGCGACGATGCCGCGGTCTACTCGGTCCAGGACAAGTCGCTCTGGGGGTGGCACCTTGTTCTGGACATACCCGGCAGGGCACCCCAGGAGTATGCCGAGGTGAACCCCCGTAGCCGGTTCAGCCCCAGCGGCAACTACCTCACATCAGTCGGGGCCAGGGCAGAGGGCTCGGGAGAGCGTGTTTCCGCAGCCATCATTGACACAAGGACCGGTGAGCTTTGGCCGGTCCCCGAGACCAGGTACTCCTGGAGTGCGTGGTCCTACGGGGACATCGCCCTCGTGCAACAAGAAGATGAGTTGCTGGCCTGTGACGCTGCGCTCCGCACCTGCGAGACCCTGCCGGCCGAGCCCCCATTCTTGATGCCGACCAACTGAGTCCCGTGTACTAGCCGACGGAGGTGTGCAATGCAGCTCGGAGAGTGTCACAAGGTTGTCCGGACGCTGGCGGCAGCAACGCTGGTCACCGTGGCGGCATGCGGGCAGGCCGAGCCGCCAGACCAGCCGAAGGCCGAGCCCCGAACGGAACAGCACCCCATCACCAAGGACATCGGCACTGGCGTGGAAGTCAGCATCACGCTCCCGCAAGGCTGGTCGGGCGATCCACGCGGCGGCTACGTCTGCGGAGCGAGCTGCGACGAACCCGCTGGTGCGGGGATCATCGCGTTCAACGATCGGGAGTACT
>JAHELE010000119.1 GCA_024644345.1 Actinomycetes bacterium
CCTTTCATCGGTGGACGCCCTGTTGGTGAGAGGCTGACCGCGGAGGTCACTACATGAGCACAGATCACACCGTCCCGGTCGGTCCACCGGACGCGCGCCAGACACCACGATTCGCAGGCCCCGACACGTTCGCCCGGCTGCCGCGGATGTCCGACGTCCCGTCGGCCTCGGTGGCCTTGGTTGGCATCCCGTTCGACGCCGGTGTCTCCTACCGGCCCGGCGCGCGGTTCGGTCCCGGCGGCATCCGAATGGGCTCAAAGCTGCTGCGTCCCTACCACCCCTTTCTCGATGTCGAGCCGTGGAGCGTTCACCAGGTGGTCGATGCGGGGGACATCGACTGCAACCCGTTCGACATCGAAGCTGCAGTGGCGTCCGTCGAGCGTGCGGCGTCAGAGCTGCTGGGCCAGGTCGACCGGATCATCACCCTCGGGGGTGATCACACGATGTCGCTGCCGCTGCTCAGGGCGCACGCCGCCAAGCACGGCCCGATCTCGCTCGTCCACTTCGATGCGCACCTGGATACCTGGGACACCTACTTCGACATGCCGTACACGCACGGGACGCCATTCCGCCGAGCGGTTGAGGAGGGCGTCCTGGCCCTCGGCACATCCGCACATGTCGGAACCAGGGGTCCCTTGTACTCGACCGGCGACATGGAGCAGGACCGTGACCTCGGGTTCGCCACGGTCACGACGATGGACGTGGCCGAACGCGGAGTGGGGGATGCCATCGACCGCGTCCTTGACCGGGTAGGAGACCGCCCGGTCTACCTGTCGGTGGACATCGACGTCCTCGACCCGGCTCACGCTCCCGGAACAGGCACGCCCGAGCCGGGCGGTCTCACCACGCGAGAGCTGCAGCAGCTGATGCGGGGGCTGGCGGGTAACGCCACCATCGTCGGAGCGGATGTGATGGAGGTGGCGCCCGCGTACGACCACGCCGAACTGACCACTATCGCGGCGGCCAACGTGGCCTACGAGTTCTTGGGGCTGTTCGCTCACTGAGACGCGAGACACCCGATCGGAGATCGTGGCAGAGTCTGCCTATGACCTCTGGCGACAACACTCCTGAGTACGTCCGCGTCAACCGAGCAAACTGGGACGATCGGGCGGCTGCGCATGCGGCGTCCCCCGACTACCGGGTCCAGCGCTTCCTCGACGACCCCAGCTACCTGTCCGAGGTCATCCGCTTCGACCTTCCACTGCTCGGTTCGGTCGAGGGGCAGCGCGGAGTGCACCTGCAGTGCCACATCGGCACCGACACCCTGTCACTGGCACGACTCGGTGCCTCGATGACCGGCGTCGACTTCTCGCCGCGCTCACTGGAGGAGGCACGGCGGCTGGCCGACGCAACCGGAACGGCTATCGACTATCTCGAGGCGAACGTCTACGCAGCGCCGAGTCTGCTCGGCTACCACGGGTTCGACTTCGTCTTCACCGGCGTCGGAGCGCTGTGCTGGCTGCCCAACGTGGCCGAGTGGGCTCAGGTCGTGGCCGACCTGCTCAAGCCCGGTGGTCGGCTGTTCATCCGTGAGGGCCATCCCATGCTGTGGGCCATCGACGAGGCACGCACCGACTGGATCGTCGTCGACTACTCGTACTTCGAGACTGAGCACCCACTGGTCGACGAGGACGACGGAACCTACGTCGAGACCGACATCGAGTTCCGCAACAACCTGACGCACTCGTGGAACCACGGACTGGGCGAGATCATCACGGGGCTCACCAATGTCGGCATGCAGGTGACCGGCTTGGTCGAGCACAACTCCGCGCCCTGGGACGCACTGCCGGGTCAGATGACCCGCGACGACGCCGGCGAGTGGCGACTGACCGAGCGCCCGGACCGTCTGGCCTGCACGTACACGCTTCAGGCCGTCAAGACCTGACGTCGAGCACCCGGGCCAGCAGGAACCCGTCGTATCCCTTGCTGCCCACGGTCTGGATCGCCGTGGCGGCCACCCGGGGGTCATCACGCACCGTCTCGTACAACGCCCTCGTGCCCTGCGTGGCGGGGTCGGTGGCCGACGAATCGGCGACGGCGCCGCCGCGCACCGTGTTGTCGATCACGATCAGCGAGCCCGGCCGGCTCAGCTGCACCGCCCAGCGGAAGTAGTTGGCGTTGTTCTCTTTGTCGGCATCCACGAACGTGAAGTCGAACGGCCCGGTAAGCGTGGGGAGGGTGTCGAGTGCAGCGCCGATGCGGATGTCGACCAGGCCACCGACGCCGGCGCCGTCGAGGTTCTTTCGCGCAACGAGCGCATGTTCGCCGGAGTACTCGCAGGTGATGAGGTGGCCATTGCTGGGAAGGGCCCGGGCCAACCAGATCGTGCTGTAGCCGCCGAGGGTGCCGATCTCGAGCACCGTACGCGCGCCGATCGACGCCGCCAACAACATCAGCAGCTTTCCTTGCGGGGGTGAGACGGCGATCTCGGGCAACCCGGCGGCACGACTTCCTGACAAGGTGGCGTCCAGGGCGCCATCACTGACATCGAGATGATCACCGATGTAGTGGTCAACGTCGATCCACGTCTGTTCGTCCACGGAGCCTGCCTCTCGAGTCGACAGGTCCACGCTAGCCACATCCGCGTCCCTCGGCCATTGCCTTGGTCGCCTGCGTGGGGTAGGCAGGCGCGATGACATCCATGACGGCCGCGGTGTTTCGCGGCGCCGACCAGCCGATCTCCGTTCAGTCCGTCGAGCTCGCACCCCCGGGACCGCACGAGGTAGAGGTCGCGATCGCTGCCGCCGGTGTGTGTCACAGCGACCTGCACATGGTGCGGGGGGAGTGGGAGCACCGGACGCCCGTCGTGCTGGGACACGAGGGGTCCGGTGTCATCACGGCCGTCGGCGAGGGTGTGACCGATCTGTCCCTCGGCGACCACGTGGTCCTGTCGTGGGTGCCGTCGTGCGGTGAGTGTCGGTTCTGCCTGGCCGGCCGGGTGGCGCAGTGTCAGACGTCACTGGAGGTCATTGCCGCCGGTGGCACGCTGTTCGACGGGACGCCGAGGCTCACCGCGAATGGCGAGGTCTGCTACCACTACCTCGGCGTCTCGTCGTACGCCGAGCGTGCCGTCGTCCCGGAGTCGGGAGCCATCAAGGTTCGATCTGACGCACCGCTGGACGTGATCGCGATCGTCGGCTGCGCCGTTGCAACTGGTGTTGGTGCGGTGCGCAGCACCGCACAGGTGCCGGCGGGCGCCACCGTCGCCGTGATCGGATGCGGCGGGGTGGGCTTGTCGTGCGTCCAAGGTGCACGCATGGTCGGAGCGAGCCGCATTGTTGCGGTCGACCTCGTCCCGACCAAGCTCGAGCTCGCGATGAGTCTGGGCGCGACCGACGCGATCGATGGGCGATCGGGCGACGTGGTGGCCCAGCTGCAGGCGTTGGTGCCTGAAGGTCTCGACTTCGTCTTCGACGCGATCGGGGCGATCGTCACCACGCAGCAGGCGATTGCCGCATTGGGGATCGGGGGAGCAGCTGTCGTGGTGGGGCTGCCGCCCGCCGGCCAGACGGCGAGCTTCGAGCCCTTGACGTTGGCTGAGTCCGAGCAACGGATCCTGGGGTCGAACTACGGTTCCTGCGTGCCGCACCGCGACATCCCCGATCTGGTCGACCGCTACATGTCCGGCGAGCTCGACCTCGACGCCATGATCTCGGCGCGACGACCGCTCGCGGACGCGTCCGACGCGCTGGATGACCTCGCCACCGGATCAGCCCTCCGGCAGCTGTTGCTGCCGAACCCCGACCTGCTCTGATTCGCCCCGCTGGTCTGCCGCTAGCGCTGCCCCCTCACCTCCAACGATCCCAGGAGTGCGGCCGTGGCGGTGGCAACCTGGTCGACCGCACGCTCGAAAGCATCGCGGTTGTGTGCGGCCGGTGCTCGGAAGCCCGAGATCTTGCGGACGTACTGCAGGGCGGCGGCCCGCACGTCAGCGTCGGTCGGTTCCTCGGTGTACGGGGGGCGGAGGGTCTTGATGCTTCGACACATGGGGCCACCGTAATCCCGTCACCGATCGGTAAGGACCCACATGGAAGGGGGGGTGGGCTCGTGCCGTTGTGCCGGTGACGAGTTCCCCCCTGCGAAGGAGTACCTGATGACTCAGAGCGCCCCAGCTGTCGATGAGACCAGAACCGATTGGTCGCCCGCTCGATGGCTAGCCCTGCCAGTGGTCATGGGCGCTGTGGCCGTCGGGGTCTGGGTCGCTGGAGGAGTGCTCACCAACAACGAAACGATCGCGATGGGCCTCACCGGGCTGTGGCTGTTGCTGGCCGGTGCCTTGTCCGTGCTGTTCGTCTGGCGTCGGCGCTCTTTGGCTGCCCCGGTCCTGATCGGCTACGCCATCGCAGCAGTGGGGATTGGTGGTTTCCTCGGATACACCAGCATGGTCGACCAGGTGGTGGATGAGGACGTCGTCGTAGCGGGACCGTCCGAGTCGGGCGGCGCCGCCGAAGCATCTGACCCGGGCTCTAACGTGCTGATCGCTGACGGGGCGTTCGTCGCTGATGCCCATCCGACGGACGGAACGGCCTCCGTGATCCAGACCGATGACGGCCTGGTCGTCACCTTGACCGAATTCAGGACAGACCCGGGCCCTGACTTGAAGGTGTACCTCGTTCCCGAGGGGGCTGACGTGGAGGACGGCGTCGACCTCGGAGCGCTGAAAGGAAACAAAGGTGACCAGCAGTACGCCGTCCCGGGATCGATCAAGGACGCGGACATTGCGGGCGGCTCGCTGGTGATCTGGTGTCGGGCATTCACCGTGTCGTTCGGTTCGGCTGCCCTGAGCAGCTAGTCGACGCGGACGATGCCATGCGGGGTGGAGAAGTGGGCCGCCACGAGGCCGGCAGGACCGTCGTTGGGCGAGACCCATTCCACCTCGACGTCGTCCAGGGGGCTGCCGTTCAGGGAGCCGAGCCACTCGGCCACGGCGGCCGAGTCGCCGGCTATTTCGAGCTTGGTGATGCGGATGTCGGTGCCGTTGCCGTAGCCGGGACGCTCCTCGGGCTCGCAGTCCCAGTGGATGAAGAACGGCAGCTGCGGGTTCTCCAAGAGCTCGTTGACGCCGATCTGCTTCCAGCGCAGGTCGTAGCCGTCTGGGCGGCGACGGTGACCTTCGACGGCCTCGCGACCCAGGCGGCTCTCGACCTTGGCCATCTCAGGGACCTCGACGACCCAGCCCAGCCAGCCCGCACCGTCGGCGGAGCGTTGCTTGACCGCTCGCCCGAAGGGTGCGGTGTCGGCGGCTGGGTGGTCAAGCGCAGCGACCACCTCGAGGTATGCGCCACCGGCCAGAGGAAGCACGAAGTTGCGGGTGCCGAACCGTGGGTGCACTCCACCATCGGTGAATCCAGCGCCCAGGCACGACCCGAGCCGCTGCACAACGTCCGCGAGGTGGTTGGTCGGTGCTGCGTAAGACAGGTGATCCAGCCGCATGTAGAGATACTGCCGAATGCCATTTCCCACCCCGCAACCGGGGTCGGGTTCAGCGCTCAGCCGGTACCGGTATCGGCCGGATATGCGGTGCTGGCGTCTCCGCGTCCGTAGCGCACTGCGAAGGCGATATGGCCCACCACTGCGAGCGTCAGGGCGAAGGCGGTCCAGTCGTGCACCCAGGTGGCGTCGGTGCGGGTGGACGTGGGCGCCGACCACAACCAGCCCCCCATGACGGTGCCAGTACCGAGCAGAACGACGATCGCCCCCACCGTGAGGGCCGCGTTCAGCTTCTGGCCGGCGTTGAAGCGTGCAACAGGGATGCGACCGCTCCTTCGGTCGCGTGCACGCAGCCAGGCCACGTCCGAGCTGGACCATCGCTCAAGACGTGTCACGTCGGCCCGGAAGCGCGCGGAGAGCAGACCCAGAGCGAGGGGGAGCGGGGCGAGCAGCCCGGCGGCGACGTGGACCGTGCGCACGGTGTCGCGGCGTCCCACTGCGATGGCCAGGGTGTCGAACCACATGATGGCCGCCGTGACGATTCCGATTCCGATCAGCAGGGCGAAGGCGCTGTGAACGACTACCTCGGCCGTCGAGAAGCGTCGCTCAGGCGATCGGGTCGTCGTTGCGTCCATTGGATGATCCGACATAGGCGTCGACGTCATAACCCCGCACCTCCCAGTATCCGGGGTCGACCGCGTCGACGAGTTCGATCCGGCTGAGCCACTTCAGTGACTTGTAGCCGTACATGGGAACCACGAGCAGGCGAACGGGCCCACCGTGGTCGCGCGTGACGATCTCGCCGTCGAGGTGTGTGGCGACCATGACCTCGTCGCGCTCGACCTGGTCGAGCGTCAGCGATTCGGTGTAGACGCCGTCGTGCGAGTGGAAGGTGATGGCGCGGGCGGTGCTCTGGACGCCCACGACGTCGAGGAGGTCGTTCAGGCGGACGCCCTGCCAGGCGACGTCGTCGACCCGCCAGCCCGTGACGCACTGGAAGTCGCGAGTCCACATGGTCTGGGGCAGGTCAGCGAGGTCGTCCCATGTCAGGGTCATGCTGCGGTCGACCAGTCCGTCCACCTCAAGGCGATAGGCGGAGGTGGTGAGGTTGGGCTGCTTGGCTGTGACGGAGTAGTAGCGCCAGCCGCCCTCTCCGGGCACGAGCTCGGCCAGGCCGGTCGGATCGACGCGGCGCACCGGGGACAGAACGGCGTCAATCGCACTCTGCAGCGGTCCGCCCAGGGCCACTCCCACCGCCCCGAGTCCGATCACCGACAGCACGATGCGACGCCCGTAGGGGCGGTCACCCCCTTCAGGCGGGGCGGTCGGCTGGGACTCCACACATCCAGCATGCGCCGACTTGACCCCATCGGCCAGGGAGGACGGGGCCCTTCGGCCGGTTTTCCCCAACTCGTAATGAGCTGCGCCGTCCACAGAGCGACCCAGCAACGGAACGAGCCTCGCCGCGTCGCGGCACGGTCATGGACATGAGCCTTCCGATGCCAGCATCTGATGAACCGTTCGGCCCGCGGCCGTCAGGGGACGACGCCCGCCCGGTACTGCGGGTGAGCGGTCCCGCAGAGATTGTGCAGGTGATCCCCTACCTGCTCGGATTCCACCCGCAACGCAGCGTCGTCATCGTGGCGCTGCGGCAGAAGACGATCGTGGTCAGCGGGCGCTACGACCTGCCCGGCCCGCCCGAGAGTGCCGAAGGACTGTGCCGATCGGCCGCCCAGGCGGGGGCCGAGCGGGTGCTGGTGGCCATCTACGACGACGACATCGCCGGTCACCCGCTCGGTCACCGTGCCTACCTCGAGTCCCTGCGTGCAGTCTTCGCCCGCCATGACCTGAGCGTGGTCGATGGCCTTGCGGTCGGCAACGGCCGCTGGTGGTCGTACCTCTGCGA
>JAHELE010000025.1 GCA_024644345.1 Actinomycetes bacterium
ATCGTCACGCATCTGCACGGTGCGGCTGGTGTCGGTGACGAAAGTGATGGCTACTCAGAGGCCTGGTTCCTGCCCGACGCGGTCGACATTCCCTCCGAGTTCGCCACCTCCGGGACGTGGTACGAGTTCTTCAGGCAGAAGGCCACCGCGAAGTACGGCGTCCAATGGGCTGCGGGTTCTGCGACCGTTGAATACCCGAACAGTCAACGAGCCAGCACGCTCTGGTACCACGATCACACCCTGGGCATGACACGGCTGAACGTCTACGCCGGTCCTGCTGGCTTCTACCTCCTCCGGGGCGGGCCAGACGATCAAGTGCGCGACAGCCGTACTGGCGCCGATGCTGTTCTTCCCGGACCGGCGCCGTCCATGGGAGACCCAGACGGCATGACGTACTACGAAATCCCGCTCGCGATCCAGGACCGGGCCTTCACACCCGATGGACAGCTCTTCTACCCCGATTCGCGCGAGTACTTCGACGGAATTCCCGGCCCCTACCTGCCGAACAGTGACGTATCCCCCATCTGGAACCCCGAGTTCTTCGGCAATGCCATTATCGTCAACGGGGCCACGTGGCCCTTCCTCGAGGTCGAGCAACGGCGCTACCGGTTCCGTCTTCTCAACGGCTGCAACTCACGCTTCCTCATCCTCGACTTCGGCCACATCCCAGGTGTGCGGGTATGGCAGATCGGGGCAGACGGCGGATACCTCTCGGAACCGGTCGATGTCACCAAGGCCGGGAACCGACTGCTGCTCGGGCCTGCGGAAAGAGCGGACCTTGTCGTCGACTTCACCGGGGTGCCCACAGGCCGATTCGTCCTCAATAACGTCGGGCCTGACGAGCCCTACGGGGGCGGGGAGCCGGGGGAGGACCATGACGTAGCCGATCCGGCAACGACCGGACGAGTGCTTGAGTTCCAGGTGCGACCGAGCCGCACTCCCGACCGCAGCACACCGCCGGAGTTCCTCCAGCTCCCGGCCATCACGTCTCTTTCGGGTGGTGCGACGCGCCAACTGGCACTCATGGAGCAGATGTCGCAGTACTTCGACGGCCCCGCAGAAGCCCTACTTGGACGTGTCGACGGAGACCCGTCCAACGAGGCCGCGGGCGTCTTCCCCCTGACGTGGGGGGACCCCGTCACCGAGAACCCGTCCAGTGGCGACGTCGAAACCTGGGAGTTCTTCAACACGACCGCCGACGCACACCCGATGCATGTCCATGAAGTCCTCTTCGAGGTGGTCAACCGACAGTCAATCGCATTGCCGGACGAAGGCGGCGAGTCTGTCGAGCCCGACGCAGGGCACAGTGCGCTCGATCCCTCCGGCACCGTGCAGCTGATCGGCCAGCCGCGCCCACCTACCGATGGCGAGCGCGGGTGGAAGGACACCGTCATCGCCTACCCAGGCGAGGTCACTCGCGTTCGCATGCGGTTCGGCGCCGACGGTCAGTACGTATGGCACTGCCACATCGTCGAACACGAAGACAACGAGATGATGCGACCGTTCCGTATCGGACCCGTACAGCCTGGGCAGCCTCCGGACCGACCACAGCACCCTTAAGTCGCCACACGACGAGGCCCCGCTCCGGCCTGACGGCATGAACGGGGCCCGCGTGGGGTCACCTCAGCTGCACCAGGCAAACAACTCGGGGCTCTTGGTGTGCAACTTCACGACCTGGCCCAGTGAGAGGTACGAGCCCTCGGGCAGGTCGGCGAAGATCGGGCCGTTCTCGGCATCAGCAAGCGTGCTGTAGTCGATCTTCTTCTGCGCGGCAGCCTGCAGGAGGTCGAGGCTCTTGAGCGTGCCGATGCCCGCCTGCGCACAGTTCGCCCCGTCGTTGCTTGAGGCCTGTGCGGGCGCGGCAAGAGCGACGGATGCGGCCATTGCCACGGCTCCGGCCAGGGCCAGTGTCTTCTTCATGGTGTCTCCTTCGGAGTGCGGATGAATGTCCCTCCTTCTCCCAGCAAGCCCGTGATGGATGCAGGCATGGACAAATCCCGAGAACTATCGACTGGGTGTGTCTGCTGGGTCACGCTGCGCTGAATTCGCTGTATCCACACCCCCGCATGTCGTTGTGAGTCATCTCTCAGCGGGTTGTCATCGTCCCAGGATCATGTCCGATTTGCCCGATTGCTCCCTGTGGACGCCGGATCTGAGGGTTGGCGTGACGTCCGACCCCGTGGTTAGTGTCATGGCTTGTGCGTCCCATCGGACGCGGTCCCGTGCCGGGACCACTGCGCCGGGATTCCCCGCCGGCGTCGACAGCCGGGATGAAGCCCGAAGACCCCAGTGCGACTCCGCGTTGCGCTGTGCTTCTGCCCGGTCCGATCGAAGTCTGGAGTTACATGCTTGTCTCGCATTTGACGGAGCGCGTCGCATCGCTGCGCGTCGTGGGCGTCGCCGCCCTTGGCACCGCGATCCTCGCCGGCGGAATGGTCACCACGGCCACACCCGCATCCGCCGCGGGCGGCAAGACGGTCACCCTCACCGTCGACGGAGTCTCCTCCTCGGTCACCACGACCGCGCCGACCGTTCGCGACCTGCTGACCGAGAAGGCCATCGACTTCGACTCCTCAGACATCGTCAGCCCTGGCTACGCCACTGACATCGTGAACGGCATGGCCGTTTCATGGACCCCGGCCACCCTCGTCTACGTGCGTGAGGACGGTGCCCGCACCACACACAAGGTGGTCGGACAGACTGTCCGCCAGGTTCGCCGCGAGCTCGAGCTGCCCTCGCCCAGCGACGCAACGGTCGCGCGTCTTGACGCGTACTCCTACAAGAACGGCGTGCTCTACAGCCCAGGCGGCCGCAAGCTGGCCAGCGACCAGAACGTGCGCGAAGAGAGCGTTGCGATCGTGCACAAGATCCGCATCGCCTTCCCCGACGACACCGTGCGGATCAAGCGCAAGGTCGTCAAGGACCGCAGCAAACTGGTTCGCTCCGGCGGAAAGCGCGTGTACAAGGACGGACGTAACGGACGCAAGCATGTCGTCTACAAGAAGCGCTTCGTCGACGGCGACCTCGCCTCCAAGCGGATCGTGAAGTCTCGCGTCGTCAAGGAGCCCAAGCGTCGCGTCGTGCGCGTCGGAACCGGTCCCAACTGGATCGGGCTGGCCAACTGCGAGTCTGGCGGCAACCCGAACGCGGTGAACCCCGCCGGCTTCTATGGCCTTTACCAGTTCTCCATCTCCACCTGGCGGGCTGTGGGCGGCAAGGGGATCCCCACCGACTACGGTTACTGGGAGCAGACCAAGCGCGCCTGGAAGCTCTTCAAGTCCTCTGGGCGCTCGCCGTGGCCGGTCTGCGGAAGCCGGCTCTAGACACACTCTGGGGGTGACGATGAAGGCCCTGGTCACCACCGGATCCGTTGGTCCCGGGCTCGAGCTCGGTGAGGTCGAGCCACCCCAGCCCGCGTCCGACGAAGCCTTGGTCAAACTGACGGCGACGTCGCTCAACCGTGGCGAGGTGCGCCACCTCGCGGAGGAAGCGCCCGGCACAGTTCTCGGCTGGGACGTCGTCGGCACCATCGCAGAGCAAGCAGCAGACGGTTCCGGTCCCCCGGTCGGCACACGCGTCGTCGGGCTCGTGGGCGAGCGGGGCTGGGCCGAGCAGGTCGCCGTCCCCACCCACGCACTCGCCGCCCTTCCCGACGGCGTTTCGGACGCAGCTGCAGCGGTCCTGCCTATTGCCGGCCTTACCGCCTGGCGCGCCCTCGAGATGGGCGGGCTGCTCCTCGGTGCCCGCGTGCTGGTCACCGGGGCGGCGGGAGGTGTGGGGCGCCTCGCGGTGCAGCTCGCCGCGCTCGCCGGGGCACATGTCACGGCGGTCGTCGGCAGACCTGAGCGGCGCACCGGACTCGTCCAGCTTGGTGCAGCGGACGTCGTGGTCGGCATTGACAGTGCCGCTGGACGCTATGACCTCATCCTGGAGTCCGTCGGAGGCACGTCGATGCGTCGCGCGTCTGAACTGCTGGCACCGGAGGGTGTCCTGGTCACCTACGGCCGCTCGTCCGGCGACGACGGCGCCATTGATCCGTACTGGTTTGGCGACCACTCGGGCGCCCGGATCAAGGGGCTGCTGGTCTTCACCGAGGTCGATCGGCGGCGCCTCGGTACGCCCCAACTCGAGAAGATGCTGGCCCTGATCGCTGGCGGACAACTCGATCCCCAGGTCACGCGCACCGGATCGTGGGACGACCCGATGCCACTTGTCCGGGCGCTGTTGGACCGTCAGGTCGACGGCAAGGCCGTGCTCACCGTCGCCTGACGCGTCCCTCTGATCTGACCGAAGCCTCGCTGTCCTTAGCGGACGACGTCGAACTCGACCACCTTGGAGGTGGCGTAGTTCGTGACGACCGCACGCATCTTGTAGGCGCCCAGCGTGACGGTCTTCCACTTGAAGTTGTGCCGGCCGATGTCGTTCATGTGGTTGCTGGCAAACGTCTTCCAGTCACCGCCGACGCGCTTCTGCAGCTTGACGACCTTGCCGCCACACGCCTTGCCACACGAGGTCGACACGATGACCCGCTCGCCCTGCTTGACCTTCTTGTCACTCACCGAGATGTCGACGACCTTGGGATCTGGCGCAGGCTTCTTGACCGCAACCTTCACGGTGTTCGAAACAGCCCGGTTGAAGTAGTCGCTCTTCGGAAGCACCGCGCGGTAGGCCGTGGACTTCTTGACCGTGGTCTTGAACACGAACGCGGGCTCGAACAGCCGCACGCGGTCGATCTTCTTCCAGCCGTCATCGGTGCGCTTCTGCAGCTCGGCGTGCACACCGGAGGCCTTGCGGGTGCTTCGGGCGGGCGGCATCCGTAGGTCGCCCTGCAGCTTCACGGTGGCTCCCGAGCGGACGGGGTCCGTCGGGCCGTAGAGCTTGGCCTTCACCGTGTAGCGAGGGAACACCTCGACCGTGACCTTGGCAGAGTCGAAGCCACCGTTGCCATCACTGACGCCGTAGTAGAACACCGAAGTTCCGACGAAGTCGTCGTCCGGGTTGAACTTGACCATGTCCACTCCGTTGACGTCGACCACTGACACCTTGGCGTCGACGGGGCCTTCAAAGCCGTCGATCGACAGCTCGTCGCCGTTGACGTCCTCGTCGTTGCTCAGCACGTCGAGCTTGACGGTGTCGTTCTGGTTGATCTCATAGAAGTCGTTGCGCGCCTTTGGGGCGGTGTTGGACGACGATTCCATGATCACGCGCCGGTAGTTGGTACCTCCGCTGACGTTCACGCCGCTGCGGTATCCGATGTCCAGAGATCCCGACCCGGTGTGCCAACAAAGCCGGTCACCTTCCGCCGGACCTTCTACGTCACACGAGTCTCGAACGATCGTGTCACCCTGAGCCGCGAAACCCCACGACCAGGACTCGTTGAAGTACCACCCGGTGCCGTTCGCGTCGTGAGGCGTGTCCGACGTTCCGGTGTCAAAGATGACGTCGTCGCGAGGCGCAGCTGCGACAACGTCGAAGACCGAACTCGCAGCAGGACCGGAGGCCATCAGCAAGTAGTCCCCGTCGCACTCCGCCAGGATGCCGGCGATACTCGCTGAGTCGCCGTAGTCGCCGTCGTAACACACGCTCCACCCACCTGCCAGCGGCACCGACTCGTCGACGCTCGTCTGTGGACCGGACGGGTAGTAGTCCGGGCCAGGGACGACCGTCGCTAGCGAGGGAACCGTGGGCAGGGCCACAAGGGCCGAGACCAGGCTCGCAGTGACAAGGAACGAGCGACTGCGCATGAAGACTCCCAGGGCCGGTGATGGACTCCGAGGGGCTTCGACATCTAGGACAGCCGTCTTGAGAAATCACGCCTAGTCACAAAGGGCCACGCACACACTGGCTACCCGAAGCCAACACCCGTGTTGGATCAGCCGTAGCCGAGGGTGTGCAGCCGGTCGTCGTCGATCCCGAAGTGGTGCGCGATCTCGTGCACGACGGTGATTCGCACCTCGCGCACCGCCTCATCCCAGTCGCGGGCGAAGCGCAGCGTCGGCCCGCGGTAGATGGCGATTCGATCCGGCAGGACGCCGGCGTAGCTGCCATCGCGCTCGGTCAGCGGGATCCCTTCGTACAGGCCCAGCAGGTCCGACTCCTCGCCGGGCGGTGGCTCATCGGCGATCAACACCACCACGTTCTGCATCAACGCGGTCAGCTCAGGCGGGACGCCGTCCAGAGCCTCAGCGACCAGAGCTTCGAACGTCGCGGCGTCAATGGGGAGCACCCGGTCAGCGTAGAGCGCCGCCCACTACTCTTGACCCTTCACATCCCCGATGCACCCGGAGTTCACGATGAACCGCCTACGAGACCTGCTCGGCGGAGACCTGCCCGTCCTCTTCGACGGCGGCATGGGCACCCTGCTGCAGGAGCGCGGCCTCGAGGGCGGCGGCGCGGGCGAGCTCTGGAACGTCGAGCACCCGGACGTCATCCGCAAGATCCACACCGAGTACGCCGAGGCCGGCGCACGCGTCCTCACCACCAACACCTTCGGCGGCACCGAACCCCGGCTTGCGATGCACGGTCTCGGTGACCGCGTCCACGAGCTGAACGAGGCAGCCGCGGCCATTGCCCACGAGGTCGCCCAGCAGCACGACGCCCTCGTCGCCGGCGACCTCGGCCCCACCGGCGAGCTGATGTTCCCGATGGGCACGATGGACGAAGAGCAGGCAACGGCACTGTTCGAAGCGCAGCTGCGAGGTCTGGTCGCCGGGGGCATCGATCTCATCGTGATCGAGACGATGAGCGACCTGGCCGAGGTCAAGGCCGCAGTGGCGGCCGCCGACAAAGTCGCCCCTGATCTGCCTGTGATCGTCACGCTGAGCTTCGACACCAACCTGCACACGATGATGGGCGTCGCCCCCGCACAGGCGGTCTCAGAGCTTGCCGAGTCCTCGGTCGACGCGGTCGGCGCCAACTGCGGTCGCGGGCTGGAAGAGCTCGAGTCGATCATGGCGGCCATGGCTGACGTCCGGAAGGGCGACCTGCTGCTGATCGGGCAGTCCAACGCCGGGCTGCCCCACCTGGTCGGCGACCAGTTCGTCTACGACGCGTCCATCGACGACATGGCCGGGCACGCCGTCCGGCTGCGCGACCTGGGCATCGATCTGATCGGCTCGTGCTGCGGCTCGACACCGGCCTTCACCGCCGCCATGCGTGATGTCCTGGCCTGAGTCTCTCCAGTGCCCCGGCTTTGGAGCATGCCGACCTCATCCCCTATGCTGAGCGGGCTTCCGGCGGAGCTAGCCCTCATCGTCTAGCGGCCTAGGACGCCGCCCTTTCACGGCGGTAGCGCGGGTTCGAATCCCGCTGGGGGTACCACCTCCTGCCGGAGGCACGACCTCATCACGAGGTCCCGTGGAGCAGTTCGGAGTGCTCGTCGCCCTGTCAAGGCGAAGGTCGCGGGTTCAAATCCCGTCGGGACCGCTCGGCTTGTCCTGTGTTC
The DNA here is from genome assembly GCA_024644345.1 of Actinomycetes bacterium. Classification (GTDB taxonomy): domain Bacteria; phylum Actinomycetota; class Actinomycetes; order JAHEKZ01; family JAHEKZ01; genus JAHEKZ01. Next base: position 7,445 of record JAHELE010000025.1, read on the forward strand.
GCACCTCGTGCGGACGCCGGGCCAGTTGGGGCAGGTAGCTCAGTTGGTACGAGCGTCCGCCTGAAAAGCGGAAGGTCGGCGGTTCGACCCCGCCCCTGCCCACCGCACGCACGACGCTACGCGCCCGTGCTTGGATGGCCCGATGGCCGCCCTCGAGTTGCCGGCAGCCGCGGCCTGGCCGCCCCAGCCACTGATGACCGAGCGCCTGATCGTTCGCGCCGCCCAGGCGTCCGACCGCGCCGGGTGCATCGACCTCCTGACCTCACGCCAGGCCCGCCGTTTTCTGGGTGGGCCCCTACCTCTGGCCGAGGCCGAGAAGGCCTGTGCGGGCCCCTACGGCCGCTCGCCGGGCTCCTTCGTCGTGAGCGCAGCCGAGTCCGGCGACTTCGTCGGGATGATCGGGCTCGACCGCCGAGACGCCGGCCGGCCCGGACATCTGGCGCCCGATGGGCTCGAGCTCGAGCTCTCCTACGTCCTCAGCCCGGCCCACTGGCGCATGGGCTACGCCGCCGAAGCGGTCGCTGCGGTGCTGCAGTGGGCCGCACAGGCCCTTCCCGATCCGCAGGTCGTCGCGTGCACGCAGACGGCTAACACCGCCTCCGCGGCGCTCCTGAGGCGGCTGAGGTTCGACGACACCGGCCAGCGATTCCTCGAGTTCGACGCCGAGCAGTCGCTCTGGGTCCGATCCCTGCTACCAGGTCGGTCCCTCACAGCCCTCACCCTGAGCCCCTGACCTGCCGATATGGCCCAGAGCAGGGCGCACCGGCGTCCTCCGAAGGGCAGGAGGCGCGTCGTGGTGGAGGCGCGCGGCGTGGTGATCGCCACGATCCTGGTTGTCCTCGTCCTGCTCGGCATCCTGGGGCTCGCCGCGTCGAGCTTCTCGCCGGCCACCATCAGGCAGCAGGCCTGCGAGGGCCAGCAGTTGCCAGCCTCTGAGTGCCCGTAACCGCGCCACGCCAACGGTCCCCGACCCACAGGGTCAGGGACCGTCGAATGACGCTGGCTCGTTAGGGCTTCGGAATCGCGCGGCCGAAGTAGACGCTGTTCGTCCAGATCGGGTCGACCTTCACGTTCGTACCAGGGCGCGAGGCGTGCAGGATCTTGCCCTTCCCGGCGTAGATCGAGACGTGGTAGACGCCGCCGCCGCCGTACATGAAGACGAGGTCGCCAGGACGCGCCTTCTTGCGCGAGATGCGGTCGACCTGACGCAGCTGCCCGCTCGAGCTGTGCACCAAGTTCTTGCCAGTCGCCTGCTTGTAGACGTAACGCGTGAGGCCCGAACAGTCGAAACGGTTGGGGCCGGTGGCGCCGTAGACGTAGGGGTCACCCTTCTGGTTGCGGGCCACCTTCATCACGCGGTCGTACTTGGCCTCGCGACGCTGAAGTGCCTGCTGGATCGACTCCCAACGACTCTCGAGGGCGTTCCACGTGCGCTTGTTGATGACACCGGTCACCGCGAAGCCGCGCTTGTCCTGGAACGTCTTGACCTTGCGCTTGGTCTCCTTGTTGAAGACACCGGTACGCGGGTCAACGTCAAGGACGCGCTGTGCAAGCAGGACACGCTTGCCGGAGTCGCGCAGCGAAAGCTCTACGAAGGTGCTGTCGGACGCCCCAGCGGTGCTGGTGGCGATGGGGCTGGCAAGGGCAACGATCAGGCCGACGGCAAACAGACGTCGACGCGCGAAGAAACGCGACATTGTTCCTCTCCGACGCCTGTGAGGTCAGCTGTCGGGTTCGGGCCAGAGAGTGCCCGGTCGCGCCGGTCGGCACGACTTAACCCCAAGACCGGCCGGTGATGATGGCCGGTCACAAACCTGTGGGTCCCCCACTCCTGCCCGCGCGCAGACTCGTCACTTCCCTGGCTGGGCAGGATTCGGCGTACCGGGGAAGCCCCCACCTGGTGGCGAGGTCACGAAATGGTATCGGTGCCAAGGGCGCAGAAAGCAAGCGAAGACACCATGATGTGGCACGAGTCACATCAGACGGACTAGCCCGAACAGGCTAGTCCGCTGCCCCGGGCTGCTGTGGAGGGGCGACCGGGGGCTCCTCGACCTGGACGCCTGCGAGCAGGGCCTGAACCTCTGCTGCTCGGTAACGTCGGTGCCCACCCAAGGTTCGGATCGCACTCAGCTTGCCTGCTTTGGCCCAGCGCGTCACGGTCTTCGGATCGACCCGAAAGAGCGCAGCCACCTCCGCAGGCGTCAACAACGCCTCCGGCTCCGGTGGTAGTTGTGTCATGGGCCCCCCTGTGACCTCTCGCGACGCTCTCATTTCTTGATAGCGCTTAGCGAGCGTACCAATGCAAAGAGTGACGGATGTCCCGGTTGTCCGGAATCCCTCAACAGTGCCATTCCTCCGTGATCGTCTGGGCTAACCCATTCGGGGTCAACCCCTCGGATCCGGGCTCGATAGAGTCCGTCCGTGGCCGACTCACCCGCACCGAGCCTTCAGTTCTTCGACCGCTTCGCCGGCCACGAGCAGGTGGTGCTGGCCTCCGACCCCGACTCCGGGCTCCGCGCGATCATCGCCCTGCACTCGACGGCGCTGGGGCCGGCGCTGGGTGGCACCCGGTTTCACGCCTACCCCGACGACGCCGCTGCGCTCGACGACGTCCTGGCCCTGTCCCGCGCGATGAGCTACAAGAACGCCCTCGCCGGGCTGCCCCACGGCGGAGGCAAAGCGGTCATCCTCGGAGACCCCCGATCCATCAAGACCGAGGCACTGCTCGAGGCCTACGGGCGTGCGGTCGACTCACTCGCCGGCCGCTACTACACGGCCTGCGACGTGGGCACCTTCGTCGCCGACATGGACGTCATCTCCCGCACGACGTCCTACGTCACCGGCCGCAGCGAAGGCAACGGCGGCAGCGGAGACTCGTCGCTGCTCACCGCCCTAGGGGTGTTCCGCGGCATGCAGGCGTGCGCCCAGCACCGTTGGGGATCTGATGACCTCACCGGACGACGGGTAGCCATCTCGGGAGTCGGGAAGGTGGGGCACCGGCTCGTGACCCACGTGCTCGACGCCGGCGCGTCCGTCGTCATCTTCGACGTCGACCGGGCGGCCATCGACGTCGTCCTCGCCGCCCATCCCGACGTTGACGTGGCAGCCACGGAGGCAGACCTCGTAGGTCGGCCCGGCATCGACATCTACTCACCGAACGCACTCGGCGGAGCGCTCAACGACGACTCCGTCGCTGCCCTGGGTGCCTCGGTCGTCTGCGGAGGCGCCAACAACCAGCTCGCGCATCCCGGCGTCGAGCAGCAGCTCGCCGATCGTGGGATCGCCTACGCCCCCGACTATCTGGTCAACTCTGGTGGCGTCATCCAGGTCGCCGACGAGATGCACGGCTTCGACCTCGAGCGGGCCAGAGCGCGCACCATGGGCATCTACGACATCACGCTCGACGTCCTGCGGCTGGCCGACGCCGAAGGCATCCCCCCTGCCCAGGCCGCCGATCGGCTGGCGGAGGCCAGGATCGCCACCGGTCTGAGCGGCTCCGACTGATCGACCACCCGTTCGGCCCAGCGAAAGCACCGGTCGGTGTGACGCCTGGCTGCACGCGATCTGCATCCATCGTCTACCCTGGAGAGCAGTGCGCCCCAGGGGCGCCATCCGACAGACACGCCTACTGGGGCCGGTGCCCCAACGAGGGGGTCAGCCCATGGGTCGCGGGAGGGCCAAGGCCAAGCAGACCAAGGTCGCTCGGCAGCTGAAGTACTCCAGTTCTGAGCTCGACGTCGACGCGCTCACGGTCGAGCTCGGCGGGGTTGCCGAGCCCGCCGACGAGGTCGAGGACGACCCCTACGACCCGTACTCGCCTACGTACGGCGAGGCAGAGTCCGGCCGCTGAGCACCACCCCACTCTTTTCACAACGTGTGAGTTCTCTGACGCCATAGCGTCAGAGAACTCACACGTTGATGGGTTGTTGAGTGCGTCAGCCTGGGTGCGTTCCGACAACAGAGGCTCGATCCACGTCCGACGCCGCACTGACGTCGCCGCAGACCCATGACGGCACCCCCCGCTCGTTCAGCAGTCGCACGCTGTCGTCCGCGGCGTCCCGATCAACGACGGCGATCATCCCGATCCCCTGGTTGAAGGTCGACTCCAGGTCCTTTTGAAGGACGCCACCTAGCTCACCGATCAGCGAGAACACCGGCGGCGGCGTCCAGGTTGAACGGTCGACAGTGGCCGACAGGTGCGCTGGAATGACCCGCGCCAGGTTCTCGGCGAGCCCGCCACCGGTGATGTGCGACAAGGCGTGCAGTCGTTCGCGGTGAGCGGAGGCCAGCGCCAGGCAGTCGAGGCTGTAGATGCGGGTGGGTTCGAGCAGCTCCTCTCCCACCGTCCGACCGAGCCCGTCGACGTCGTGGTCGACGTCCCACCCGGCCAGCGAGAAGAACACGTGCCTTGCCAACGAGTACCCATTGGAGTGCAGCCCGCTGCTGGCCATGGCGATCAGGGCGTCACCTGACCTCACCCGCTCGGCTCCGAGGACATCGTCGGCATCAACAATCCCGGTTCCGGCACCGGCCACGTCGTACTCGTCGGGCTCGAGGAGCCCGGGGTGCTCAGCAGTCTCGCCACCCACGAGCGCCGCACCGGCTCGGCGGCATCCCTCGGCGATTCCCGACACGATGGCGGCGATCTTCTCCGGGTACACCTTGCCGGTGGCGATGTAGTCGGTCATGAACAGCGGTTCGGCTCCACAGACCACGAGGTCGTCGAGCACCATCGCCACCAGGTCGATGCCGATCGTGTCGTGCACATCCATGCGGCGCGCCACGTCGACCTTGGTGCCGACCCCGTCGGTTGACGATGCCAGCAGGGGCTTACGCAGCCTGGTGTATGGGGTCAGGTCGAAGAGGCCGGCAAAGCCCCCGATGCCACCCACCACCTCGGGACGCGAAGCCCGGGCGATGCTGGACTTCATCAGCTCGACGGCGCGGTTGCCCTGCTCGACGCTGACCCCGGCGCTCTCGTAGGTGGTGGTCACTCGTGGGGATCCCTCCGATGATGCGGTCACGGTCTGCTCAGGGCGTCGGTCGCCCCGGTTGCGGCGGTCAGCGAGGCCAGTCCATCGGCATCGCTGCCGGCGCCGGCGCTGGTGCTCTCGCGTTCGTAGCCCTCGAGCAGGTGCTTGCCCAGCTCCTCCGGCTCAGGCAGCGCGATCGGGTAGGTACCGGTGAAACAGGCGGTACAGAGCCGATCTGCGGGGACGGTCGTTGCCTCGACGAGCTCGTCCAGCGAGATGTAGGCGAGCGAGTCCGCGCCAACCGACTGGCGGATCTCGTCGACCGAGAGCCCGTTGGCGATCAGCTCGGCCCTGGTGGCGAAGTCGATCCCGTAGAAGCACGGCCACTTCACCGGGGGGCTCGAGATGCGTACGTGTACTTCGGCAGCCCCGGCCTCGCGGAGCATGCGGACGAGGGCTCGCTGGGTGTTGCCGCGGACGATGGAGTCGTCCACCACCACCAGCCGCTTGCCGGCGATGACCTCACGAAGTGGATTCAGCTTGAGCCGGATGCCGAGCTGCCGGATCGTCTGCGACGGCTGGATGAAGGTGCGTCCCACGTAGGCGTTCTTCACCAGACCCTGTGCGTAGGGAATCCCGGACTCCTGGGCGTATCCGACCGCAGCCGGAGTACCTGACTCAGGTACCGGTATCACCAGGTCGGCGTCGACCGGGTCCTGTCGGGCGAGCCGACGTCCGACGTCGACCCGAGCCGTGTGCACGCTGCGACCGGCGATGCTGGTGTCGGGCCGGGCGAGGTAGACGTACTCGAAGATGCAGCCCTTGGGGTCGGGCTCGGCGAACCGCTGCGTGCGCAGCCCGTGCTCGTCAACGGCGAGCAGCTCTCCCGGCTCGACCTCACGCACATAGCTGGCGCCCACGATGTCGAGTGCGGCGGTCTCCGAGGCGACTACGTAGCCCCGTTCGAGGCGTCCGACGACGAGCGGGCGGATGCCTTGCGGGTCGCGGGCCGCGTAGAGCGTGGTCTCGTCCATGAAGACGAAGCAGAAGGCGCCCTGCAGCAATGGGAGCACGTCGAGTGCGGCCTTCTCCAGTGATCGCGAGGGGTGGTTGGCCAGCAGCTCGGTGACCAGGTCGGTGTCAGAGCTTGCGTCCGGCGTCGCGAACCCGGGGAGAAGCACGTCGCCGCGGGCGACCTCGGACTCCGCTGCGAGGCGCGCGAGCTCGCCCGAGTTGATCAGGTTGCCGTTGTGCCCGAGCGCGATGCCGCCGTCACCGGTGTGGCGGAACACCGGTTGGGCGTTCTCCCATGTGCTCGAGCCGGTGGTGGAGTAGCGGGTGTGACCGATCGCGAGATGGCCACTGAGGGTGGCCAGGTGGCGTTCGTCGAACACCTGGGCGACCAGGCCCATGTCTTTGTAGACCACGATGCCGTCGCCGTCGCTGACCGCGATTCCGGCGGACTCCTGCCCGCGGTGCTGCAGCGCGTAGAGCCCGAAGTAGGCGAGCTTGGCGACTTCTTCACCAGGCGCCCACACGCCAAAGACGCCACAGGCGTCTTGCGGGCCTTGCTCCCCGGGCTCACCGGGAAGGAGATCGTGCGTGAGTCGACCATCACCGCGCATCACGCACACAGTCTAGGGGACCGCCGTCGACACGCCCAAAGCCACAATCGGCGTCACACCTTCGGACCTCCCCCCTCGTGATCGGAGCATCCTCGGCACTTTCCGCCGTCGAAATGCCGATCAGATTGCCGGAAACGCTGCGATCACGCGATCACGCGGGGATCGCGGGGATCGCCGGGATCTCCGATCACGCGGGGATCGCGGGGATCGCCGGGATCTCCGATCACGCGGGGGGGGTGGGGCGGACGCCGGTGTCACCAGGGGCGGGAACGGGCGGTGGGCGCCACCGGCCGCAGCTGGTCCTCGACCGCCGCTCGAACCGTGGCGAAGGCCGTACTCCGCGGATCGATCAGCTCGAAGTGGCCGCACGGCAGCTCGGTGACGTCCGTTCCGCCATGGTGCCTCCCATAGGACCGGCTCTGCTCCACGGGGACCACGGTGTCCGCCGTCCCGTGCATCAGGTGAACCGCAGCATGAGGGGACCCCAGCCGACAGGGGTCGGCGAGGTCGTAGCGGTCCGGGTGGCTCTGCGGGGTTCCACCGAGCAGATCGCATACCGGGTTCTCACCGTCGCCGAAGGTACGCGCCATTGCGGCCAGGTCGGCCACCGGTGCCAGCCCGACCACCGCGTCGACGACGGGGGTCGGCTCGGTGGCCGCTGCCCAGAGCCCCAGGTGACCGCCGGCACTGTGGCCGACCACGACGCGTCGGGAGGCCCGAGGATGGTGCTGGACGAACCTGCGCAGCCCGACGCGCACGTCGTCGAAGGTGGTGGGCCACCCGCCGCCACCCCCGACCCGTCGGTACTCCAGCAAGACCACGGTGGCCCCAAGCGTGGCGAGCTCTGCCGCCAGACCCCGGCAGTGCGCCCGGTCGTACCTGTGCTGCCAGAAGCCCCCGTGCAGCACCACGACGAGTGGCGCCTCAGCGCTCCCGGGCCAGACCTCGGCGATCTGGTCGGGGTGCTCGCCATACGACACGACGGCTTCGGACGCCGCTACCTGCCGCGACAGGATGGATCGGTCCTCGTTGAGCACGACGCGACGCTATCGGCTAGGTGACGCGAGCACGTTGCGCCGGCAGCGCGAGGTGCGCCTCGGACGCGACTAGGTCGCGCAGTCGTGCAGCCGCCTCCCAGACGTCGGTGAAGGACGTCGTCGCCGGCGACGGCGCCAGACGTAGCAGGTTTGGCGGCCGCGCATCACCCACGACCCCGACGGCGATCGCCGCCTGGCTGATGCGATAGGCCTCGTCGTGCGTGAGGACGACATGGCCACCCCGGCGGTTGGCATCACGAGTGCAGGCCAGGCCGAATCCGAGTGGTGCCAACCAGGCGTCGGCCAGCTCGATCAGGTACGAGGTGAGCCTCATCGACTTGGCCCGCAGCCGTTCGATTCCGATCTCGGTGAGCATCGCCACGCTCTCGTCCACAGCCACCAGCCCCGGGATGGGCGGAGTTCCGCTCTGCCATCTGGCGATTCCGTCGGCCGCGACGTATGGAGCGTCCATGTCGAAGGGGTCGGCCACGCTCCACCACCCTTGGATCGGGTTGGACAGTCGGGACTGAAGGTCGCGCCGCACATACAGAAATGCGGGAGACCCTGGGCCGGCATTGAGGTACTTGTACGTGCACCCCACCGCACAGTCGACGCCCAGCTCATCCAGCTCGATGGGAACGGCACCAACCGAGTGCGCAAGATCCCAGAGCACCAAGGCTCCCGCACGGTGCGCCTGCTCGGTGAGGGCTACAACGTCGTTGATCGCAGCTGAACGGAAGTCCACGTGCGAGAAGGCAACCATCGCCACGTCGTCGGCAAGGAAGGTGTGCAGGTTGTCAGGATTGATCCCGGATACCGGGTCGGTAGGTACCAGACGCAGCTGGCCTTTGCGGCGCTCGGCGGCACCCTGCAGCACATAGCGGTCGGTGGGAAAGTTGCCCGTGTCGGTGACGAGCACCTTGCGCCCCGGCTGCGCCTCGAGCGCGGCGACGGCGAGCTTGTAGAGGTTGACCGAGATCGAGTCGGCGACGACGACCTGCCCTGGTGCTGCCCCGATCAGCTGACCGATCCGGTCACCGGCCTGCTGTGGCAGCGAGTCCCAGTACTGCCAGCCTCGTACGATGTCACGACCCCACTCGTCGTCGACGAGTCTGTGCATCCGGTCTCTCGTCGCCGACGACAGCATGCCCAGGCTGTTTCCTGCGAAGTAGAGCAGATCCGGGTCTGGCCGGCAGAAGTCGTTGCGGAACGAGGTCAGCTCATCGACGGCATCCTGCTGCGCCGCCCAGTCGCGGGTGAGGTCGGTCATTGCCCAGATCCTGTCAGTGTCAGCGTCGGGGGTCCCAAGGGGTCCGTGTGAGGGCGGCTAGATCCGTCCACCCGCATGGCCCGGGTCGCCCGAGAGCTTCTGGCTGAGGTAGACCGGGATGACCGAGATCAGTACGAGCAGGGCGGCCACGACGTTCACGATCGGGCCTTGGTTCGGCCGGAACAGACTCTGGAAGATCCAGATGGGCAACGTGGTGACATCGGCCGGGGCAGTGAAGAGCGTCACCACGATCTCGTCGAACGACAACCCAAATGCCAGGACGGCTCCGGCGACGAGCGCGGGACGGATCAAGGGGAACGTCACCAGTCGGAAGGTGGTGAAGACACCTGCGCCCAGGTCCATGGACGCCTCCTCCGGGCTCGTTCCCATCCGTCGCAGGCGCGCGATCACGTTGTTGTAGATCACGACGATGCAGAACGTGGCGTGCGCGGCGATGACTGTCGGTCCAACCGCCACACCGAGCCACTCCCACGACGTTCCGAGCCACGGCTTGAAGGCCGTGCGCAGTGCCAATGCGGTCACGATTCCCGGCAGGGCGAGCGGCAGAATGATCAGCAGCGACACCGTTTGCCGACCGAAGAACGAGTAGCGCCCCAGCGCGAAAGCAACCAGCGAACCCATGACGAGCGCGAAGAGTGTCGCAGCCACCGCAACGAGCACCGAGGTCAAGGCTGCCGACCGCGCCCCCGGGTTGTTCAGCGCCGCATGCCACCACTCAGTGGTGAATCCCTGCGGTGGCCAGGAAAACACCCGGGAAGCATTGAACGAGTTGATGACGACGACGGTCAACGGCACATAGATGAAGGCGAGACACACCACCGCCATCAAGCCGAAGGCCCACTTCGCGGGACGGGACAACGTCATCGCATCACGCTCATAGGCTGTCCAAGGCGCCGGTCCGGCGAACGATGGCCAGATAGACGACCATGATCACGATCGGCACCGTTGCCATGGCCGCTGCGAACGGCAGATCGGTGGTGTAGCTGCCGTAGACGACGCTACCGAGCATCTGCGTCTTGCTGCCGACGATCTGTACCGTGATGTAGTCGCCCAGGCTCAGTGAGAACGTGAAGACCGAGCCCGCCACGATCGAGGGGTAGACGAGTGGCAAGACAACGGATCGGAGCGTGCGACCCGTACGAGCACCAAGATCCGCTGACGCGTCGAGCATCGAGTCGGGCAAGCGCTCCAGTCCGGCATAGACCGGGAGGATCATGAACGGCAGCCACAGGTACGTGAGGGTGATCGTCACCGCCACGACCCCGTAGCCCGGCCCGGACAGGCCGAAGGGGTTGAGCAGCCAAGCAACGACGCCGGTATCGGGCTGCAGCATCGTCTTCCATGCGTAGACCTTCACCAGGTACGACGCCCACAGGGGTGTCACCACCAGCGCAACCATCAATCCGCGCCAACGCTGTGGAACGACCTTGGCGATGAAGAAGGCCATGGGGGTGCCAAGGAGGGCTGCGACCACCGTGACGCTCGCAGCGATCGCCACCGTTCGAAGGATGACTTTGACATAGGCGGGGTTGGAGAAGATGGTCTGGTAGTTATCCAGGCTGAACGCCCGCACCGGCAAACTGGTGAAGTCGTCGACGGTGTAGAACGACGTCATCAGCAGCAGGAACAACGCACCGAAGTAGGCGAGCGCCAACCAGAGCACGGGGGCGGCCAGCAGAGCGGCCAACCGAGCCCTGGGGCGCCGGTACAGCCACGTGGACAGCCCCATGGCACGGCTGGGCACCGGAGCGTCCTGCACCGCGGTCACCGCCGGATCACCTCACCTGTTGGAGTGCGACTGGCGTGGATGGGCGCTGAGCGCCCATCCACGCCAGTCGATACCTAGCTGTTCTTGACCGTGTTCCAGCCCTGCACCCAATCGGCATAGGGCAGGCAGTCCGAACCGCTCCCGTCGAGGCAGTCACTCTGCGGAGTGGTCCAGAACCAGATCTTCTCGAAGTACGCCTGGTCCTCGGCATGGAACACATCACAGTGACCGGCGTCCGACGTCTCGGCGCACGCTGTCACGTTCGCCGGGGCCTCGCCGAACCACTCAGCGACCTGCGCCTGGATGTCGGGGTTGGTGATCCAGTTCATCCACTCGTAGGCGCAGTTGGGGTTGGGCGCTTTTGCGTCGACCATCCAGGTGTCTGCCCATCCTGTCGACCCCTCCTTCGGCAGCACGACCTTGACCGGAGCGCCGTCGGCCACTGCGAGGTTTGCAATGATCTGCCACGACGTGCCGAGCAGCCAGGTTCCGTTCTCGAAGTTCTGCTGGTTGTCAGCGTAGTTCGACCAGTAGCCGCCGAGGATCTTCTTCTGCTCCTTCAACAGCTCGATGGACGCATCGAACTGCTCCTGGTTCAGTGCGTAGGGGTTCTCGATGCCGAGGTCTGGCTGAGTCGACATCAGGTACAGCGCCGCATCGGCGATGTAGGTCGGTGAGTCGTACGCACCGATCTTGCCCGCATAGGGCGAGTTGGGGTCAAAGACCGCGCCCCATGAGTCCGGTGCCGGTTTGACCTTGTCAGAACGCCACTGCAGGAGGTTGGCTCCCCACCCGTGCGGGATGCCGTACATCTGACCGTCCACCGAGTTCCAGGCCTGGTCCTTCTGGAAAGAGGCGATGTCTGCGTAGTTGGTCAGCAGGTCGGTGTTGACCGGTGCGACCTTGCCTGCGTAAATCATGCGCAACGACGAGTCTCCAGAAGCTGAGACGACGTCGAACTGCCCGGTTCCCATCTTCTCGAACATCTCGTCTGAGGTGTTGGCGACCTGAACGTTGGCCTTGCAGCCCGTCTTGTCCTCGAACGGCGTCACCCAGTCGACCTTCGGGTAGGCCTTGCCGTCCTCTGCGTAGCCGGGCCACGCAAGTATGTTGATCTTCCCTTCGCCCGGTCCGATCTCAGTGGCCATCGGTACATCGGGAACACTTGTTCCACTCGAGCTCGAGCCTCCGCTATCCGAGTCGCCGCACGCTGACACCAACAGCGCCGCCACTCCGAGCACGGTGACAGACTTCAGCAGGCGATTCCGCTGCATCAGAGCCTCCACTATTCCTTCGGTGATCACGTGGCATCCGCCACGCGAAACTCATGGTCCCGTGACCAAACGAGACGAACATCGCGTCCACGCATCTGCATGACGTCAGTGGACGATGCCTGCACATTCTGTTGGAGGGCAACGAGATACCCACCGACGTCAAGATCCACTACGAACCGGGTGGCCGCCCCCACATACACCACATCGCGCACCACGCCGGACACCGAGTGCTGACCTTGCTCCGCTTGGTCCTGCACGTCAACGATGCGGATCTTCTCGGGCCGCACGCTGAAGATTCCCGGGCTGCCCAGGACCTGCTCTGCCGCCGATCCCTGCAGCAGGTTGGACGTGCCGACAAACCCCGCCACGAATGACGTCGTCGGTCTCTCGTAGACATCGGCGGGTGTGCCGACCTGCTCGATCCGACCCTGGTTGAACACGGCGATGCGGTCCGACATCGTCAGTGCTTCTTCTTGGTCGTGAGTCACGAAGATGAAGGTGATCCCCACCTGTCGCTGCAGCTCCTTGAGCTCGACCTGCATCTGCTCGCGAAGCTTGAGGTCGAGAGCGCCGAGAGGCTCGTCGAGCAGCAGAACCGATGGACGATTGACCAGCGCTCGCGCCAAGGCCACCCGCTGGCGTTGTCCGCCCGACATCTGCGACGGCTTGCGCTGCTCGAAGCCAGCCAGCTGCACACTCGCCAAGGCCTCCAACGCACGTTGCCGGCGTTCACCCTTGGCGACCTTCTTGACGCGCAGACCGTACTCGACGTTCTGGAGCACCGACATGTGCGGAAAGAGCGCGTAGTCCTGGAAGACGGTGTTCACGTCGCGTTCAAAGGGCGCCAGCTTCGTGACGTCCCGCCCACTGAGCTCGATCTGGCCACCGGACGGCAACTCGAACCCGGCGATCATTCGCAGCACCGTCGTCTTGCCGGACCCGCTCGGTCCAAGGAGGGTCAGGAACTCGCCGTCGTAGATGTCGAGATCGACCCCGTCGACCGCGACCACGTCACCGAACGACTTGGTCAGCCCACGGAGAGCGACCGCGACAGCGGCATCCGCCGGGTCAGCGGTCGGGGAAACCTGGGTGGCTTCCGGCATGGATATCGATCTCCTGGTGGGCTCGGCCGAAACTGTACGGCCCCCGGGCGCCCGGAAACAGGTTCCCGACCCCCGTGGCACAAATCGTTATCACGACATCACGCTCTGCGACCGAATCGTCCCCTAAAAGAGCGGCAGGAAGGGCGTCAGGTCGGTGCGGAGGCCGGACGCCTGCACCGCTCCTGAGGCCACGGCCGACTGCCAGGTGACCCGCCCGGCAGCCAGGCGGCAGAAGCTCATCGGATCCATCTCGACCACGGCTGAGGGCGTCCCGCGGGTGTGCCGTGGCCCCTCGACGCACTGAACCGCGGCGAACGGGGGGATGCGCACCTCGACGCTCCGGCCAGGAGCCCGCCAGCCCAGGACGTCGGCCAAGGCCCTGGTGGACACCTGCAGGCACGGTCGAGACGCGGGCGGGCCTTCGCCACTGACCGATCGGGCGAGGTCGTCGCTGTGGACGGTCAGCTCGATGCATCGGGTGCGCAGGAAGTCGGCCCACCGGATCGGACCACGTCTTGCCTCGACGACCGGGTTGCCTGACACCGACTCGATGGCCGATTCAGCGTGTGCCGCCGTGGCGTCAACGGCGTAGAGGAAGGAGCCGCTGGTGGCCAGCTCGCGTGTCCGCTCGTCGATGGCCGCCGCCCCCTCGGCGTAGGTGGCCAGGTAGTCGCCAAGCCTCAGCGGTTTCTGGTCGCTCGTCCGGTCGGCCGCAGCTCGGATCGAGTCGGCGACCAGCCCAAGGTGAGCAACGAGATCGCGAAGCGTCCAACCGGAAACCGCGCTGGGCGCCGACCAGTCGTCGATGCCGTCGCACCAGGCCCGGGTCAGCTCCCACTGATCGAGGTAGGCCGCGCCCACCTTGCGGGGGTCGATGCCGGCCACTAGCCGAACAGGCTCGGGAACGTGCCTTCGCTTGCCGCCCGCAGCTCGTCGAGTGCAGCGGTGAACGAGTCCTGCACCTCGAGCCCTTCGATGCTGGAATCGACGACACCGATCCGCGTAGCCGGGACCCCCCGCGCGGTGCACATGTCGGTGAACCGCACCTCTTCACTGCGCGGGACGACGAAGACGATGCGCCCCGCCGACTCGGAGAAGAGCGAGATGAACGGATCTGCATCATCGGGAAGAAAGATCCGTGCTCCCTTGCCCGAACGCAGAGCCATCTCGGCAAGAGTGACGCCCAGACCCCCGACAGACACGTCATGGGCCGCGGTGAGCAGCCCATCGCGGGACGCTGCGACAGCGATCTCGGCGATCTGGCGTTCTCTGTCGAGATCGACTGCCGGCGGCAGACCGCCCAGGTGGCCTTGCAGATGCGCCCACTCTGAGCCACCGAACTCGTCGGAGGTCTCGCCGAGCAACCAGATTGCGTCGCCGTCACCATCCCAGGCAAGCGGGGTACGCCGGGCGACATCGTCGATCACACCGAGCACCCCGATGACCGGAGTCGGCAGAATCGCAGTGTCGCCAGTCTGGTTGTAGAAGCTGACGTTGCCACCGGTGACCGGAACGCCGAGCTTCAGGCAGGCGTCGGCGAGGCCACGGGTGGTCTCGGCAAACTGCCACATCACGTCGGTGTCTTCGGGTGATCCGAAGTTGAGGCAGTTGGTGACTGCCAGTGGCTTGGCGCCGGTCGTCGCAACGTTGCGGTACGCCTCAGCCAGGGCCAGCTGCGCGCCCGCGTAGGGGTCGAGCTTGCCGTAGCGGCCGTTGCCGTCGGTGCTCACGGCAACGCCGAGGCCGTCGTCGGTGATGCGCACGATGCCAGAGTCTTCTGGTTGTGCCAGCACCGTGTTGCCCATGACGTACCGGTCGTACTGGTCGGTGACCCATGCCTTGGATGCCAGGTTGGGACTGGCCACCAGCTGCAGCAGCGCCGCCCTCAGCTCGTCTCCCGATGTGGGGCGAGGCAGTGACGTGGGGGCGTCGGCCTGCAGCGCGTCCTGCCACTGCGGACGCGCGAAGGGTCGCTCGTAGACCGGGCCGTCGTGGGCAACGGTCTTCGGTGGCACGTCGACGATCTGGGCTCCGTGCCACTCGATCGTCAGACGTCCGGAGTCGTTGACCTCGCCGATGGCTACCGCCTCGACGTCCCACTTGCGGCAGACGGCCATGAACGCGTCGAGCTTGTCGGGCGCGACGACGGCACACATACGCTCCTGCGACTCGCTCATCAGAATCTCTTCGGGTGCGAGCGTCGAGTCGCGGAGCGGCACGCGGTCGAGCCAGACGTGCATACCGCTGTCTCCATTGGACGCCATCTCACTGGTGGCACAGGAGATTCCGGCACCGCCAAGGTCTTGGATACCGACGACGAGCTGCTGCTCGAAAAGCTCTTGGCAGGCCTCGATCAGGACCTTCTCAGCGAAGGGGTCGCCCACCTGCACGCTCGGACGTTTGCTCGGACCTTCATCGTCGAAGGTCTCGGACGCCAGCACGCTGACGCCGCCGATGCCGTCGCCGCCGGTCTTGGCTCCGAACAGGATGACGTGGTTTCCGGCGCCAGTGGCTGCGGACAGCTGGATGCGGTCATGGGGGACGACACCCACGCAGAGAGCGTTGACCAACGGGTTTCCCAGGTAGGTCTCGTCGAAGACCACCTCGCCACCAATGTTGGGCAGGCCGAGGCAGTTGCCGTACCCGCCGATCCCAGCGACCACGCCGGGCAGTACCCGGTGCGTGTCAGGGGCGTCCGCGGCGCCGAAGCGCAACGGGTCCATGACGGCCACCGGTCTGGCCCCCATGGTGAGGATGTCGCGGACGATTCCACCGATCCCGGTCGCCGCCCCTTGGTAGGGCTCGACGTACGACGGGTGGTTGTGCGACTCGATCTTGAATGTGACCGCGAGCCCGTCGCCGACGTCGACGACGCCGGCGTTCTCGCCCATCCCGACGAGCAGGATGTCCTTGGCCTCGGACGGAACCTTCTCGCCGAACTGACGCAGATGCACCTTGCTCGATTTGTACGAGCAGTGCTCGCTCCACATCACGGAATACATCGCCAGCTCACTGCTGGTCGGTCGGCGTCCGAGGTGCTCGCGGATCTGGCTGTACTCGTCAGGCTTGAGGCCGAGCTCGGCGAACGGCTGCGCGACCTCGGGGGTTGTCTCGGCGTCCTTGACGGTGTCGACGTTCCGCGTCATGCGTCCACCAGCTGGGTGATGACAGAGGCAAAGAAGCCCAAGCCGTCGAGGGACGGTCCGGTGAGCTGCTCGACAGCGTGCTCTGGGTGGGGCATCAGCCCGACGACGTTGCCGCGTTCGTTGGTGATCCCGGCGATGTCTCGGT
This sequence comes from Actinomycetes bacterium, assembly GCA_024644345.1. Taxonomy (GTDB): domain Bacteria; phylum Actinomycetota; class Actinomycetes; order JAHEKZ01; family JAHEKZ01; genus JAHEKZ01. Next base: position 23,807 of record JAHELE010000025.1, read on the forward strand.
ACGAGCCGTTGGGGTTGTCGCGCAGGTAGCGGAACACGACGCGGCCCTGGCCCTCGAGCTCGTCGAGCGTGCGGTCGTCGGCGACGAAACCGCCCTCACCGTTCTTCAGTGGAATCAGGATCTCTTGGCCCTCGGTGTAGTCGGAGGTCCAGACGGTGTTGGCGTTCTCGACGCGCAACCACTGGTCGCGGCAGACGAACTTGCGTACGTCGTTGCGGATCAGGGCACCGGGCAGCAGATGTGACTCGCACAGGATTTGGAACCCGTTGCAGATGCCGAGCACGGGCAGCCCGCCGCGTGCGGCGTCGATGACGTTCTGCATCACCGGGGCGAACCTGGCGATGGCACCGCACCGCAGGTAGTCGCCATACGAGAACCCACCGGGCAGGACGACGGCGTCCACGCCCTTGAGGTCGGCGTCTCCGTGCCAGAGGGGCACTGCCTCGGCGCCGGCGATCCGGACCGCTCTCGCGGCGTCCTGGTCGTCGAGTGAGCCGGGAAAGGTGACGACGCCGATGCGCGCTGACATCAGGACTCCTCGACGCGGATCGAGTAGTCCTCGATCACCGTGTTCGCCAGCAACGTGCTGGCGACCTCCTCGAGTGCGGCGGCATCAGGTGCTGCGTCGAGCTCGAGCTCGAAGCGCTTGCCCTGGCGGACGCTGGTGATGTCGGAGTGCCCGAGGCGGGCAAGCGCCCCCAGGACGGCCTGACCTTGCGGGTCGAGGATCTCCGGCTTGAGCATGACGTCGACGACGACGCGAGCCACTGGCTTCTCCGGCTGCTCGAGGGGCGGGGTGAGCCGTCAGTCTATCGGCGTCTGATGGTCGTTCGCCGAGTGGTGCGTTTGATGAGGTTTCACCCCGAATTCGTCGCCGATGGCTCACCCAACGAACCGCTCGGGACGAAGGCGACCGCCGACGCTGGAGAAGTGCGCCTCAGTCCGGCGGGGCGGCCTGCCACGCCTCCCAGGCGCTGGTGACCATGGCCGCAAGGTCGTGCTCCGCAGTCCAACCGAGGTCGGTGCGGATCTTGTCCGCGGACGCCACCAACCGGGCCGGGTCGCCCGCGCGGCGGTCGACGAGGTCGTAGGTGAAGTCGAGGCCCGTTGCCGAGCGGACGGCGTCCATGACCTCGATCACCGAGACGCCCTCACCGCGTCCGACGTTGTAGATCTCGGCTGCCGTCCCCTGCTCCAGCCGCTTGACGGACGCCACGTGCGCGTCGGCCAGGTCGGTGACGTGGATGTAGTCGCGGATGCACGAGCCGTCGGGCGTGGGGTAGTCGGAGCCGAACACCTGGGGGTTCTTGCCGGTCGAGAGCGCCCGGAAGACCATGGGAATCAGGTTGAAGACGCCCGTGTCACCGAGCTCTGGCCCACCTGCCCCGGCAACGTTGAAGTAGCGGAGCGACACCCAGTCCAGCCCGATCGCCGTGGCGACGTCGCGCATCAGCCACTCACCGATCAGCTTGGTCTCGCCATAGGGGTTGATCGGCTGGCAGAGGTAGTCCTCGGCGAGCGGGTCGTCACTATCGGGCATGCCGAACGTTGCCGCCGATGAGCTGTAGACCATCTTCTTGACGCCGGTCGCGTCCATCGCCTCGAGCAGGCTGAGCAGCCCGTCGACGTTCTCGCGGTAGTAGTAGAGCGGCCGCTCGACGGACTCGCCGACCGCCTTTTTCGCCGCCATGTGGACGACTCCGGAGACGTTGTGCTCGCGCATGGCCTTCTCGACGGCGACAGCATCGAGAACGGACGCCTCGACCAGTGGGACGCCGTCCGGCACCTTGCGGCCTTCCCCGGTGGACAGGTCGTCGAAGACGACGACGCCGTACCCGGAGTCGTGCAGAGACTTCACGATGTGCGCGCCGATGTAGCCGGCCCCGCCGGTAACCATCCATGTCATGAGACCAGGGTAGACGCCCCCCAGCCACCCCCCACCCGGGGCCATGTCACACCGGTTCGGTCATTTCGAACCAGTCGCGTGGCCATCTCGCGTTGCTGCGGAGCAGCTAGACGTCATCCCCCCGGTAGTCGTAGCCGGTCATCAACCTGGGCACCAGACGGAAGAAGACGTCGGTGTGCGGGCCGGACGGATCGTGCCCCTCGTAGCGGCGGACGATCCTTCGGTACAGCGCCTGCGGGTCGATCCCCTCGGATGCCGGATCCACCACCTCGTGGGCTACACCCCGCACCGAGACGTAACGCTCGTGCTCGCCTTCGGCCATCACCATTCCCGCCACCGACGGGCGGGAACGCATGTCGCGGGCCTTTCGCGAGTCTCTTCCAGTGCTGAAGACGAGCCCGAGCTCGTCACTGGCGAACCACACAGGCACCACGACGGGCTCACCGGATGACCGAATGGTGGCCAACGCAAGGAACGCCCGCATGCTGTCGTCGAAGAGGTCCTCGAACCCGGCCGGTACGTCCATGGCTCAGCCCCTAGCCGAAGTGTTTCCCGGTGAGACGTTCGTACGCCTCGACGTACTTGGCCCGCGTCCGCTCTACGACGTCGTCCGGCAGCGGTGGCGGCGCCTCGCCCGAGTGACGGTCCCAGCCCGACACCGGTGACGTCAGCCAGTCACGCACGTACTGCTTGTCGAACGACGGCTGTGCGTGGCCGGGCTCCCACAGGTCGGCCGGCCAGAAACGCGACGAGTCGGGCGTGAGCACCTCGTCGGCGAGAATGATCTCGCCGGTCGCCGGATCGCGTCCAAACTCGAACTTGGTATCGGCAACGATGATTCCGCGACCACGCGCAATCTCTTCGGCGCGGTCATAGACCTGAAGAGTGAGCGCACGCAAGGCCTCGGCGTCCACCTCACCTACCGTCTTGACGACCGTCTCGAAGTCGACGTTCTCGTCGTGCTCGCCGAGGTCGGCCTTGGTCGCGGGTGTAAAGATGGCCTCAGGCAGTCGCGACCCATCGACGAGTCCGGCGGGAAGCGAGTTGCCGCAGACCGCCCCCGTGGCCTGATAGTCCGACAGCCCTGACCCGGCAAGGTAACCCCGAGCCACACACTCGACCGGGAACATCTCGAGCCGTTGGGTGACCATGGCACGTCCGGCAACAGCATCGGGCACCTCGACCGACAGCAGGTGGTTCGGCACCAGCTCGACCAACTGCTCGAACCACCACAGCGTCATCGCCGTGAGGATGCGTCCCTTGTCGGGGATTGTCGTCGGCAGTACCCAGTCGTAGGCAGACATGCGGTCGCTGGCGACGAACAGCATGCGCCCGTCGGGGTACTCGTACAGATCGCGCACCTTGCCCGAGTACACGGCCGTGACGCCGGGGAGCACTGGGGCCGGCGGAACGTTGGCCATCGCCGACGCCGTCACAAGATGTCTCCCGGCCGATAGGCGGCCGCCTCCGGGTGGTCGCTGACGACCTTGGCCACGCGAAGTACCACCGCACCGACCTGGTCGACCGCAGTGCCGGTGAACGAGAGCGGATCAGCTACCAGCTGCTCGAGGTCGGACGCGGTCAGAGCCAACCTCTTGTCGGACGCCAGACGCTCGAGAAGGTCGTTGCGGTCGGTTCCCTTCTCACGCATCTCGAGCGCGACCGCAACGGCGTGCTCCTTGATCACCTCGTGCGCCGTCTCGCGTCCGACTCCGGCGCGAACCGAGGCCATGAGCACCTTGGTGGTGGCCAGGAACGGCAGGTAGCGGTCGAGCTCACGCTGGACAACCGCGGGAAAGACTCCGAACTCGTCGAGCACGGTGAGGAAAGTCTCGAACAAGCCATCGATCGCGAAGAACGCGTCAGCGACCGCCACGCGGCGCACGACAGAGCACGAAACGTCACCCTCGTTCCACTGGTCGCCGGCGAGCTCGCCAACCATCGACGCGTATCCACGCAGGATCACGGCGAAACCGTTGACACGTTCGCACGACCGGGTGTTCATCTTGTGCGGCATCGCCGACGACCCGACCTGACCCGCCTTGAACCCCTCGGTGACCAGCTCGTTGCCGGCCATCAGCCGAATGGTTTTCGCCAGTGACGACGGTGAAGCGGCCACCTGCACGAGCGCGCTGACGATGTCGTAGTCGAGTGATCGCGGGTACACCTGGCCGACGCTGTCGAGAACGCGTTCGAACTCGAGGTGCCGAGCGATCTCGCTCTCGAGCTCGGTGACCTTGCCGGCATCCCCGCCGAACAGATCGAGCATGTCTTGGCTAGTGCCGACCGGGCCCTTGATCCCACGTAGCGGGTAGCGCGTCAGCAGTTCATCGACCCGCTGGTACGCGACGAACAACTCGTCCGCCGCAGTGGCGAAGCGCTTGCCGAGTGTCGTCGCCTGTGCAGCCACGTTGTGCGATCGCCCGGCAATCACCAGCGTTGCGTGTTCGGAGGCCAGCGTCGCCAGTCGCGCCAACGTCGCCACTGTCTTGTCGCGCACCAACAGCAGCGACGACCGCACCTGCAGCTGCTCGACGTTCTCGGTGAGGTCGCGCGACGTCATGCCCTTGTGGATGTGCTCGTGCCCCGCGAGGGCGCAGAACTCTTCGATCCGCGCCTTGACGTCGTGCCGCGTCACACGTTCGCGCGCAGCGATGGACTCGAGGTCGACAGTGTCAATGACCGCGCGGTAGTCGTCGATCACCTGTTGCGACACGTCGAGCCCGAGGGCGCGCTGCGCCTCGAGCACTGCCAGCCACAGCTGGCGCTCGAGGACGACCTTGTGCTCGGGCGACCAGATCCGGGCCATGGCCCCGGACGCGTAGCGGGAGGCGAGGACGTCGGGGATCTGCGGCTTGGACGGCGTGGTCA
>JAHELE010000120.1 GCA_024644345.1 Actinomycetes bacterium
GCACCGTTGGGCTGCTCCGAATGGGTCATCGGACCATCATGGACCTAGTCATCGGGCGGATGCGGGCCGATGATGACCAAGGAGGCCCGATGACGCTGCGGACACGTCTGGCGCTGGTGCTGGTAGCACTGGTGCTGGTTCCGCTCGTCGCAGCGGCCGTCCTGGTGCTGTACGCCGTGCCCCGCGCCGCGAACGACCGGGCAGACTCGCTGGTTCTGGGTGCGCGCTCGGCGGTGACCAACGAGATAAGCCAGATGTGCGACCAGGTGGCAACGGCCACGGTGGTGACGGGACGGATGCTGGGGTCGACGTCGCCCGCCGTCGCGACCCGTCGCGTTGTGTCGGACGGACTTGCTGAGTGGGTGTCGGTGGTCGACCAGCGAGGGGGGTCCGTCGCCTCTGCAGGACAGCTCAACAGCGACTTCATCACCGAACCATGGAGCGACTGCACCAATGGTGACGCGGGTGGGCCGGCGCTGAGTACCGAGCAGCAGGTGGTCGTGGCCGATCAGGCCAACCTTGCGGCGGTCCGAGCGGCAGATCCGGTCGACACGGCTTTGCTGGATGACATTCGTGGCCGGCTGGGTTTCGGTGCGGATGTCGTGCTGCTGCTCGATGGCGCCGTGGTGGCCGGCACGTCCGACCCCCAGGTCGACCTGTCGGCCATTCCCGACCTAGCTGCCGCATCTGATGGTGAGGGGGTCGTGGTCTCTGACGGCGGCATCACCGCGGCGGTGGCACCAGCGGTCCCGGGCATGCCGTTCGACGTCGTGGTCGCGACACCTACGCCCGGCAAGGGGCTCCTGCTGCAGACGGTCTTCCTGGTGGCGCTGGTGGCGCTGGTCGTGGCTGTGGTGGCGGCCGTGGCCATTGCCCGCGATCTCACCGGTCCACTGGAGGAAGTGACCGATGCGGCTGAGGCAGTGGCATCCGGTGACCTCACGCGGTCGATCGAGGTCAGCCGCTCCGATGAGGTGGGGAGGCTGGCCCGAGCGTTCAACCACATGACTGATGAGCTCTTGACCTATGTCACCGAGCTGGAGGGCAGCCGCGACGCGCTTCGGGCCAACTTCGGTCGGTTGGGTGACACGTTGTCGGCGACGCTCGACCTCGACACGTTGGTGCCGGTGGTCCTGGAGACGGCCATGACCAGCGTTGGAGCCGAGGCGGGACTCGTGATGCTCGGAGACGAGAACGGCGGCCTCACAGTGCATGCAGAGCACGGCATGCGGACGCGGTCGCTGGCGGTGCCTGACGCCATCGTGGTCGGCGACGGGTTGCTCGGGTCGGTGGCTGCCACCGGTCTCACTGCCCGCGGTCAGATCGGTTCGATGCCCGAGCTTCAGGCGGGACCGACTGAGCCGCAGGCCGGCCCGGTCCTTGCAGTGGCGCTGCGGCGTCCTCCACACGTGTTCGGCGTGATCGCCTTGTTCGCCCCGACCGACCCCCGCGGATTCGACGATGCAGCCGAGTCGGCGCTCACCGCCCTCGCCGGTCCCGCGTCCATCGCTGTCGAGAACGTGCTGCTCCATGACGAGGCCACCAGGGCTTCCACGATCGACCAGATGACCGGGGTGTGGAACTACCGCTACCTGATGACCAGCCTCAACCGAGAGATCGAACGCGCCAACCGGTTCGACCGCTCCCTCTCGGTGCTGATGCTCGACCTCGACCACTTCAAGCGGGTCAACGACACCCATGGCCATCCGCGTGGCGACACCGTCCTTCGCGAGTTCGCTGCCCGCGTTCAGGCTGAGGTCCGCGAGGTCGACACCGTGGCCAGGTACGGAGGCGAGGAGTTTGCCGTCGTCCTTCCAGAGACGACCGCTGCCGGCGCCCAAAACCTGGCCGATCGCATCTGTGCGGCGATCCGGGCCGTGCCGTTCACCGCCGACAGCACGGAGATACCCCTGCACGTGACGGTGTCCATCGGCGGCGCCGTCTACCCCGAGCATGGCAGCACGTCCCGCGACCTCATCCATGCCGCTGACCGGGCCCTGTACTCCGCAAAGGAGGGTGGGCGTGACCGCTGGTCGATGGCGGTTGACTCCCCACAGGTCGCTGACCGCTAGATTCGTCCCATGAGCAATGGACGCCCGACGAAGGCTGTCATCCCGGCAGCAGGGCTGGGTACCCGATTCCTGCCCGCGACCAAGGCGACGCCCAAAGAGATGCTTCCGGTCGTCGACAAGCCGGCGATCCAATATGTGGTCGAAGAAGCCGTCCAGGCTGGTCTGACCGACGTCCTGATGGTGACGGGGCGCAACAAGGGTTCGCTGGAGGACCACTTCGACCGTAACGTCGAGCTCGAGCTGGCGTTGGAGAAGAAGGGTGACCCGGACCGGTTGGCCAGCGTTCGGGCAGCTACCGACCTGGCTGACATCCACTATGTGCGGCAGGGCGATCCACGCGGGCTCGGCCACGCCGTCCTGGTGGCGGCGCAGCACGTCGGTGACGAACCATTCGCTGTTCTGCTGGGTGATGACCTGATCGACGAGCGGGATGTACTGCTCGCCCGGATGCTCCAGGTGCAGGACCAGCGCGGCGGAAGTGTGGTCGCCCTGATGGAGGTGCCGCAGCATCAGATCCACCTGTACGGCTGCGCGGCGGCCGCATCCACCGACGAGCCGGACGTCATGGCTGTCAGCGGACTCGTCGAGAAGCCATCGGCCGACGAGGCACCGAGCAACCTCGCGGTCATCGGTCGCTACGTCCTCAGCCCGGCCGTCTTCGACGTGCTGCGAGAGACGGCGCCGGGCCGCGGTGGCGAGATCCAGCTGACCGATGCCCTGCAGACGCTCGCCGCCATGTCGCCCGAGAACGGTGGTGGGGTGTCGGGCGTCGTGTTCCGGGGCCGTCGGTACGACACCGGTGACCGGGCCGACTATCTGAAGGCCGTCGTGCGGATCGCCAGCGACCGGGACGACCTGGGGCCTGACTTCGTGCAGTGGCTGGGTGAGTTCGTCGCCGAGCAGCAGGGCAACCAGGGCACCTCATGAAAAGCGTCGACCAGCACCTTCACGACTGTCTGGCCGGAATCGAGACGCTGTCGCCGCTCGAGCTGCGACTGCTCGATGCGCACGGGTGCACGCTCAGCGAGGACGTGACGGCGACCTGGAACCTGCCGCCGTTCACCAACTCATCGATGGACGGCTATGCCGTCCGGGCCGAAGACGTGGCGGGGGCCAGCGAGTCAGCTCCGGTGTCGCTGCCTGTGGTCGGAGACATCCCGGCCGGTTACGCAGGCGCCCTTGCGCTGTCGCCGGGCCAGTGCGCACGGATCATGACCGGGGGACCGATGCCCGCCGGGGCAGACGCCGTCGTACCGGTCGAGTGGACCGACGGGGACATCGTGCAGGTCTCGATCAACCGCCCGGCCCAGGCGAAGGCGTTCGTGAGGTTCGAGGGCGAGGACGCCTCAGCCGGCGACCTTGTTCTTCCGACCGGCACTCGACTGGGCCCCCAGCAGCTCGCACTTCTCGCGGCCGTCGGTCGGGCCCGGGTGCTCGTGCGTCCGCGTCCGCGAGTCGTCGTCATGTCGACCGGGAGTGAGCTGGTCGAGCCCGGCGAACCGATCGCGGGAGGCAAGATCCCCGACTCGAACAGCTTCATGCTCGCCGCCGCCGCGCAAGCCGCCGGCGCCACGGCCTATCGCATCGGATTCGTTCCCGACGACCCCAAGCAACTGATCACCACGATCGAGGACCAGCTGATCCGCGCCGATCTGGTGATCACCACCGGCGGTGTCAGCGTCGGCGCCTACGACGTGGTGAAGGAGGCGCTGAGCCGGATGGGCACGGTCTCGTTCGACCGGGTCGCGATGCAGCCCGGGATGCCGCAGGGTTTCGGCAGGATCGGGCCGGACTCGACGCCGATCTACACCCTTCCCGGCAACCCGGTCTCTGCGTTCGTGTCGTTCGAGATGTTCGTGCGACCTGTTCTGCGCCGGCTGCAGGCCCTCGAACCGCTCTACCGCCCCACGGTGCGCGCTGTGCTCAAGACGGGTGTGCAGTCTCCATCGGGAAAACGACAGTTCCTCCGCGGCGACCTGGGAGTCGAGGACGGCCGCTACGTCGTTGGTCCCGTCGGTGGTCCGGGCTCGCATCTGCTGGCCGGCCTCGCCAACGCGAACTGCTTCATCGTGGTGCCCGAGGATGAGACGCATGTCGCGGCGGGCGACGCGGTGACGGTGATCATGCTCGAACGGCGTGCGGGGTAACGCGATGAACGAGTTCACGCACCTCGATGACCGCGGTGCCGCGCGAATGGTGGATGTGTCGGGCAAGGACGTGTCGGTTCGCACGGCCGCAGCGTCGGGTCGCGTGATGGTCACCGCGGAGGTGGTGGCGCTTCTCCGTGCCGGCGGCGTGCCCAAGGGTGACGCTCTCGCCGTAGCCCGGATAGCCGGTATCCAGGCGGCCAAACGCACTCCCGACTTGGTGCCGCTCTGCCACCCGATCGCCATCCACGGTGTGAGTGTCGATCTGGTCGTCCTCGACGACCAGGTAGCGATCACCGCCACGGTGCGAACGGCGGATCGCACGGGCGTCGAGATGGAGGCCCTTACGTGTGTGGCGGTCGCCGGTCTCACCCTGATCGATATGGTCAAAGCTGTCGACCCGGCTGCGGTCATCACCGACGTCCGCGTCGACAGCAAGGCCGGTGGGGTGTCCGGAGACTGGCATCGTGGCTGAGCCGCCGGTACGCGTCCGGGTGATCACCGTGTCCACGCGGGCCAACGCCGGTGAGTACGCCGACCAGTCCGGCCCGGCGATCGTCGAGGCGCTGCGGCAGTGGGGCGTGCCCAGCGCTGACATCGTGGTTGTTCCCGACGGCGAGAAAGAGGTCGTCGCGGCACTGCAGGACGCCGTGACCGCTGGGATCGATGCCGTCCTGACCACGGGGGGCACCGGACTGGCGCCGGACGACCGCACCCCCCAGGCCACGTCACAGGTGATCGAGCACGAGGTGCCAGGGATCGCCGAAGCCATCCGGGCTTCAGGTCGGGACCAGGGCATTGCGACCGCGGCGCTCTCGAGAGGCTTGGCCGGAGTGGTCGGTCGCACGCTCGTCGTGAACCTTCCAGGGTCGGTGGGGGGCGCCCGAGACGGAGTCGCCGTGGTCGGCCCCTTGCTCGCGCACACGCGTGACCAGCTGGCCGGAGGCGACCACTGACCCGCGGGTGGCCGGCCGTCCTGTCCGACGGGCGAGTCGGCCTGCGACCCATCCGGCACCGGGACGTGGGTCGATGGCGTGCGATTCGGGCCGACAGCGCCGACTGGCTGCGGCCGTGGGAGGCTACGGCGCCCATCAGGCACGCCCCGCCGCTCGGCTTCCACGCCATGGTCAGCGCCCTGCGCAAGGATGCCCGCGCGGGGCGAGTCCTGCCGTTCGTGGTCACGTATGACGAAGAGCTGGTCGGGCAGCTGACCATCGGCGGTGTCCAGTACGGCTCGCTGCGTGGCGCACATATCGGCTACTGGGTGGCCAAGGAGTTCGCCGGACGGGGAATCATTCCGACCGGCGTAGCCCTCGCCACCGACCACGCATTCAGGGCACTGGGACTGCACCGGGTTGAGATCTCGATGCGCCCGGAGAACGCACCCAGTCGTCGGGTGGCCGAGAAACTCGACTTCCGGTTCGAAGGTGAGCGGCGCCAGTACCTCCACATCGACGGGGAGTGGCGCGACCACCTGGTCTTCGTCCTGTTGGCGGGCGACATTCCGGAGGGTGTGTTGGAGCGTTGGCGTCACAGGTACGGGGGGCGACACACCGACCGCGTTACCGGAAAGTGAACACCCCCACACGTACCGTGATGTCCCGTGAGCGGCAGCGGTTTGATCTATGCAGCGATTGCCATCATGTGGGCTGCCGTCCTCATTCCGATGTGGCTCCGGAACCACGACACAGCAACAGAGAATCGCTCCGCCGAGCGTTTCGGTCAGGCGATGCGGGTGCTCTCCCGCAAAGAGCAGGACGACAGCGACCAGATGAACGAGGCCGACGACGACCAGCGCCCCCAGCACGGCATGGCACCGGCGGCACCTGTGACTCCCCGCTCCGCGCCGGAACCCACGCTGTCGCAGCGCCGGGTCCCGGCCCCAAGACCGCGGCCAGCTCAACGCCCCCAGCGATCGCTCGCACAGCGACGGGCCCGAACCTTGGGCGGCCTCGCCGGGCTGCTCCTGGTTCTCGCGTTGGGTGCCGTGACGACGACGGTGCCGTGGTGGGCGCCCCTGCCCGTGGCCGTGCTCCTGGTCGCGTTCGTCGTCCACCTGCGCCTGCAGGCTCGGCAGCAGCAACGCCGACGCGCGACGACCGCTCGTCGCGCCTCCGGCCGTGATCAAGCCCCTGCCCCTGTGCAGCGCGCAACGTCTGCCTCGAGCTTCGTGTCCGGCTCGTCGAAGGCGCTGGTCGTCGAGACAAAGGGTGCGCGCCCGGACTCTGAGGCCGGCTTCGACGAGAGCGCCGACGACTCCGAGACCTGGCGTCCCAACCCCTTGCCGCTGCCGACGTACGTCACAGCCCCCAAGGCGGTGCGGCCGATCAAGGTGATCGACCTGACGACACCGGGGGCGTGGACGTCAGGGCGGTTCCTCGAAGACGAACTCGCGGACGAGGATCTGCTCGCAGCCGCTGTGGCCGATGACGAGCTCGACGCCCTTCTCGAGCAGGAAGTGGCCCCTCCGGCTGAGCCGAAGGGGCACGACCAGGACAAGCAGCGCGCAGTCGGAGACTGACGGTCCACACCGCGACGGGCTGGCGCCCGTTCGGAGGCCGACGGTGTCGTTGCTATCCTCGGCGGCGTCCTGCTTGCCCCGCTCTGCGGCGGGGACAGCCAGGGGCTGTGGCGCAGTCCGGTAGCGCACCTCGTTCGCAACGAGGGGGTCAGGGGTTCAAATCCCCTCAGCTCCACCAGTTTCTCCGTGGTCCGCGCCGTGGTCTCGTACGCCGAAGATGATCAGGTATCCGATGATCCAGAACTCGCCGATGGTTGCCGGGACGGTCAGCAGCCCGGCCACGAGGTCGGCATCCGGGAACAGGTAGCTGACGAAGGCGCTGAACAGGTATCCCGCGCCGCCGACGATCAGGATCCGACCCAGCCATACCGGCAGCCACCGCGAGCGCAGCACCAGCCATCCCATCGGGATGAGCCACAGGCCGAAAAACATGCCTGCCACGCCCCATAGGTGTCCGCTGACGACGTAGAGCAGCTGAACCGTCGCGGCCACACCGCCGGCCACGGCCAGAGATGCGTCGTCGGACACCTCGAGTGC
>JAHELE010000026.1 GCA_024644345.1 Actinomycetes bacterium
AAGATCGTCGACTCCACCGAGACGCAGCGGGACGCATTCCGGCGGGCACTGGCACACGGCGTCAAGATCGGCTTCGGCACCGACTCCGGCATCTACCCGCACGGCATGAACATCCACCAGCTGCCCAAGCACGTCGAGCTCGGCATGAGCCCGATGGCGGCGCTGCGTTCGGCGACGGTCTGGGCGTCGGAGTGCCTCGGCAACGACGAGGTGGGTGTCCTTGAGCCCGGTCGCTTTTCCGACCTCGTGGCGGTCGAGGTCGGCCCTGACGTCGACAGCCGTTCCACCTCACCGGACGAGGTCCTGGGCGACCTCTCGCGGTTCGTCAGCCACATGCGCCACGTCGTCAAAGGTGGCGTGCTCGCCCGCTGAGGCCCTACGGACCCTCAGATCGCGCTCTGTAGACTTGAAGAACTCTTCAAGTCCGCAGACAGGAACACTCGGTGCCCGTCCCGCTCTATCGCGCAAAAGCCGACTTCTTCCGAGCGCTCGGACACCCGGCACGGATCAGGCTGCTCGAGCTGCTGGCCGAGGGTGACCAGCCGGTCCACCAGCTGCGGGCGGCCATCGACATCGAGGCGTCCAGCCTGTCTCACCAGCTCGCCGTCCTGCGCCAGCACGGACTGGTGGACCAACGCCGCGAGGCCGGTGCGGTCATCTACTCCCTCACGCTCCCCGCTGTTCGAGACCTTCTGCTGGCAGCGCGCGAGATCCTGCAGAGCCGCACGGTCGACCCCAGTGAGCTCGTCGACGAGCTCTCCCGCCCGGTTCGCACTCCATGACCCACGGTGGCGGCTCAGCGGCTTCCCCCCGCCCGGTGTGGGTCCAGGCGTTCACCCGTCTTCGGAGTCTCGCACCTCGCCGCGCAGACTTCGGGCAGATGCGAGTCGCACCTCGCAAGGACGTGATGGCCGGCATCACCGTAGGTGTCGTCGCACTTCCGCTCGCACTCGGGTTCGGCATCACGTCGGGTCTGGGTGCCGGCGCCGGGCTGATCACGGCGATCGTCGCGGGCACACTGGCGGCCATATTCGGTGGAAGCAACGTCCAGGTGTCCGGACCGACCGGCGCTATGACTGTCGTCCTGGTGCCTATCGTCGCGTTGTACGGCGCCAACGGCGTCCTGATCGTCGGACTCATGGCCGGTGTGCTGCTGATCGGTATGGCGCTGGCGGGCATCGGCCGCTACGTGAAGTTCATCCCCCTACCTGTGATCGAAGGCTTCACCCTCGGCATTGCCGTCATCATCGCGCTGCAGCAGGTGCCGGCGGCGCTCGGCGTAGCCACCGGCGGCGAGAACGTCGTCGGCGTTGCGGTCCACGCCGTCGCTGAGTGGGTGTCCAACCCCGACTGGCAGGCCGTGTTGATGACGGCTGTCGTGATCGCGGTCATTCTCGGCGGAGCTCGTCTTCGGCCAGGGGTACCGGTCGCCCTGATCGCCGTCATCGGAGCCACCGCGATTGCGCAGCTGCTCGACCTTTCGCTCGCGAGGATCGGCGCACTGCCCTCGCACTTCCCCGCTCCAGCCTTGCCCGATCTGGCATGGGGCGATATCCGGATGCTCGCCGTCCCTGCACTCGCGGTAGCAGCCCTGGCCGCTCTGGAGAGTCTGCTGTCGGCAACGGTCGCCGACGCCATGAGCGTCTCGGACCGACACGACTCCGACCGCGAGCTCTTCGGCCAGGGCATCGCCAATATCGCCAGTCCGCTCTTCGGCGGGATTCCGGCGACCGCCGCGATAGCCCGGACGGCTGTCAACGTTCGTAGTGGCGCGACGTCCCGCCTGGCCGCGCTCGTTCACGCTCTGGTGCTGTTGATGATCGTCCTGCTGCTCTCGCGAGCCGTCTCCCTCATTCCATTGGCGGCCCTGGCGGGCGTCCTGATCGCCACCGCAATCCGCATGGTCGAGGTGTCGAGCGTCCGCGTGCTGCTCCGGTCATCGCGCAGTGACACTGCTGTGCTGATCGTGACGTTCACCGCGACCATTGCCCTGGACCTCGCAACCGCAGTGATCCTAGGGATCGTTGCCGCCGGCGCGCTCGCCCTCCGACAGATGGCCAAGACTGCGACGCTGGAAGAGATACCGCTCGACACTCTGGAACTCGACGGGTCGACCCACAGTGTGGAGGAACGTGCCCTGCTCGACGCCCACGTGGTGGCGTACCGCTTCGAGGGACCACTCTTCTTCGGTGGCGCCCACATGGCCCTCCTGGAACTCACCGAGATCAGCGACATCCGCGTGGTCATCTTGCGGCTGTCACACGTCACCACTCTCGATGCCACCGGTGCTGACGTGCTCGCTGACACCATTCGCAGCCTGGAACGACGCGACGTCGCCGTGCTGATTTCCGGTCTGCCCATGCGGTACACCGCTGCCCTGTCGGCCACCGGCGTCTACCCGCACCTCGTCGAGCGAGGGCACGTGTTCGATCACACCCCGCAGGCCATCGCCCACGCCAAACGCCACGTGAAACGCGATCGGCATCACGACCTAGACGGCGTCAGCTAGACGACGGACACCTACCTACTTGCGGGCGGTGTCCGCGAGGATGACGGTGAGCGCTCCTGCGGGCATGGGCGCGGACGCCGGCCACACCCGGGCGAACTCAGGGAAGTCCTTGGACAGCCGTTCGGCCGCTGCCCGGTCACCCGGGTAGAAGTACACGGTGTCGCTGGGCACTCGGCCGATCCAGTTGTCGACACCCACGACATTCCATCCGGCTGACTCCATGGAGTTGGCGGTCTCGGCCGCCAGCCCCGTGATCGTGGTCTGGTTGAAGACGTACACCGGGATCTGGGGAACCGGGGCGGCGTCCTGCTTGGTGTCGTTCTTCTTGCCGCCGTTCTTGGTGTCGTCCTTCTTCGTACCGTCGTTCTTGGTGTTGTCCTTCTTGGTGTTGTCCTTCTTGTCGCCGCCGTCCTTGGTCGGCTCGGCGGACGCGGTGTCGGTAGGTTCAGCGGTGGGCTGGGTAACCGGCGCCGGCGAGTCCGCCTGGTTGTTGTTGTCGTCGCCAGCAGTGAGCAGCATCCACGCGGCCAGCCCGATCGCACCGAGGACCACCAGAACACTGAGAACCGGAAGCAGCAGCGGCGAGCCCGCTGCCTCACCGCCAGCAGGGGCAGCGCGGTGCGAGCCCCTGGGTGGGGGCGGTGGCGCCCCTGGCGTCGACATACCCCTGTCTTAGACGGAGGCGCCGAGCCGGCGCGCCGAGCGAGCCCGCTGCCGGGCAGCGCGGAGCCGGCGGAGCCGCTTGACCAGCATCGGGTCGAACGTGAGCGCCTCAGGACGGTCGATCAGCGCGTTCAGCACCTGGTAGTACCGGGTGGCCGACATGTCGAAGAGCTCGCGGACGGCCTGCTCCTTGGCGCCGGCGTACTTCCACCACTGCCGCTCGAAGGCCAAGATCTGCTGCTCGCGGTCGGTCAGCGTCGTGGTACCCGTCGCCATGCCGGTACTCGCCGGAGCCGATTCCATCAGCGTTCTCTCCTTGCCTCGACGCGTGCTCTGCTCGTTCTGCCTGACCCACCCACCGCCGACTGGTCGGGATGGGGGTGCTGTGGCGGCCCAGGCTTCCCCTCCCGGGCCGCTGGCCCATCGTAGGCCCCAAATCCCAACGATGTCATTCACCCGGCACAGTTCGGTGCACCTGGCCGCATTAGGGTCGGCGCATGCCTAGTTACGTCGTGCCTGCCACCACCCAGGAACTGACAGCTGACCCGCTCGATCCGAGCCAGATCGTGAGCGGAAACCCGCAGGTCAGCAGCTATGAGCTGCTCGATACCGACGCACTCGCTGTCGGCATCTGGCAGCACACCGCCGGGGTGTCGACCGACGTCGAGGTCGACGAGATCTTCGTCGTCCTGTCCGGCCGCGCCACCATCGACGTGGCCGGCGGGCCCACCCTGCAGGTCGGGCCGGGCGACGTCGGCGTCCTTGAGGCCGGCGCACAGACCACCTGGACGATCCACGAGGACCTGCGGAAGATCTACATCATCCGGCCATGACCTCCCCGTCCGGACGCCCCGACGGGTACGTGAGCGACGTCCGGGCCCTCGTCGGGCACCAGCTGTTGCTCCTGCCTGCTGTGTCCGTTCACATTCGCGATGACGCCGGGCGACTGCTGCTCGTTCATCAGATCGACCGGCAGCAGTGGGGAACGGTCGGCGGATCCATCGAGCCAGGTGAGTCTCCATCGGAGGCCGCCGTTCGCGAGGCGCGTGAAGAGACCGGGCTCGAGGTCGAGCTGACCGGCCCGGTCGCCGCACTCGGCGGCGAGGGATTTCAGATGACCTACCCCAATGGTGACCAGTGCGCGTACATCTCGATCGTGTACGACGCACGAATCGTCGGCGGAGAACTCGCACCCGATGGCGTCGAGGTGTCGCACTGCTCCTGGTTCACACCTCAGGAGCTTGGGGACGCCGGTATCAGCACGGTGAGTCGATCGGTTCTCGCGGCGGTCGGCATTCTGGCCGACGCCGCGAGGTAGCGTCGACGCCGTGACGCAGCTGATGGCGCGCGGCGACTGCATGGGCGCCTGACGTGTCGCTCGAGACCGGACTGGTCAGCCTCTTCTTCGTCATTCTCGTAGCCGCTGTCGTCCCGATCGTCGTCAGCGCATCCCCACGGCTGCGGATCCCGCAGGTAGCCCTGCTTCTCGTCGGCGGCGTCATCATCGGGCCCGAGGCGCTCCAACTCGCCGATCCGGACGCGATCTCGCTCATCTCCGAGCTGGGACTGGGGATGCTGTTCCTGCTGGCCGGCTACGAGATCGATCCCGAGCTGCTCCGCAACCCGGCCACCCGCCGGGCGTCCTGGTCCTGGCTCAGCGCGGCCGCGGTCGCGGTCCCGATCGTCATGGGGCTTCACGCGGTCGGTCTGCTGGCGGCCGAGGTGACGATCGGGCTGGCCCTGACGACCACGGCGTTCGGCACGATCCTGCCGATAGCCGCCGAAGCCGGGCTGCTCGGTGGTCCTCTTCGGGCGCCCATCCTCGCCAACGGAGCAATCGGTGAGGTCGCTCCCATCCTCGGCATGGCTCTGCTGCTGGGCAGCAGCGGCAAGCTGTTGTCGCTTGCCACTCTCGTCATCTTCTTCGCAGTCGCCTACCTCATCTCGCTGCTGCCACGCCACGCCGCTCCGCCACGGCTGATCGGGATGGTCCACCGGATGTCTGGCGAGACATCGCAGGCGATGGTGCGCTGGGTGCTCACGCTCCTGATCGGCCTGCTTGCCTTTGCGACGCTTCTGGGCCTGGACGCGGTCCTCGGTGCCTTCGCCGCCGGGTTCGTGCTGCGCATTGCGCGTCCGACGGACTACCGGCCGCTCGAGCTGAAGCTGGAGACCATCGGCTACGGCTTCTTCATCCCCGTCTTCTTCGTGTCGTCTGGACTCACCCTCGACATCGACACGATCGTCACGCGCCCCCTCGTGGTGATCGTGCTCTTCCTGCTCATCCTGGTGACACGCGGCGGCACCGTGTGGCTCTGGCACGGCAACCTCGACCCGGTCGGCCGACGTCGGGTGGCGTTGTTCAGCGCCACGACGCTCCCCATGCTCATCGCCCTCACCGAGGTGTCGGTACGTACCGACCTCATGTCCCGTTCGAGCGCGGCCATCGTGATCGGGGCAGGTGTCATCTCGGTGCTGGTACTTCCGGCCTTGGCCGTGCGGGGCTTACCGCACCGCGAATCGGTCTAACCGGCCATCGTGTCAAGAATCAGGGCGACGTCCGCCTCGGTCGTCCGTGGATTGACAACGGCGAACCGCGTCACGGTCTCGCCCTGGTGCGTCGTCGGGAGGACGAAGGCGAAGTTGGCCGCCAGCATCCGGTCGGACCAGGCGTAGTAGTCGTCGCGTTTCCAGCCCAGGCGTCGAAAGACCACTACCGACAGGTTCGGTTCGCGAACCAGCTCGAGGTACGAGCGCTTCCGGACGCCGTCAGCGGCCGACCGGGCGACGGCCAGCGTCTGCTCGACGGCGTCCGTGTAGGCCTGCGTGCCGTGGGTTGCCAGGCTGAACCAGAGCGGCAGCCCCCTCGCACGTCGCGAGAGATGGATGGCGTAGTCGCTGGGATTCCACTCGGCGTCCTCATTGATCGCCTCGAGGTAGCCGGCGGTCTGCGTATGCGCCGCCTTGGCCAGTGCCGGGTCGCGGTAGATGAGAGCACACGCGTCGAACGGTGCGAAGAGCCACTTGTGCGGATCGACGATCAACGAGTCCACCCCGTCGATCCCATCGAAGACGTCGCGCGCACTTGGCGCGCACAGGGCGGCCAGACCGTACGCCCCGTCGACGTGCACCCAGAGGTTGTGCTCGCGGCCCACCTCAACTGCACCCCGGATGTCGTCGACGACTCCGTAGTTCGTCGTGCCGCCGGTGGCGACGACCGCGAAGAGGTTGTCGGCCCCGTGCTCAGCGATGGCGTCGCGCAGAGCATCGCCGGTCATTCGACCGTGATCGTCGACAGGCACGGTGACGATGTCGACGTCCATCACGATGGCGGCGTGCTGCATGGACGAATGGGCCTCTTCGCTGCAGACGAACGCCCACCGCGCCGGCCGGCCCCCCTCGCGTCTGGACATCGCGGTGTACCGCGCGGCCACCAGCGCCGAGAGGTTGCCGTTGGTCCCGCCCTGCACGAAGCAGCCGCCGGCCTCCGGCGGCAGACCAGCCAGGTCGGCAATCCAGCGCAGCGCCTGGTTCTCGGCATACACGGCGCCCGCGCCTTCGAGCCAGGACCCGCCGTAGATCGAGGACGCGCCCACGACGAGGTCGAACAGCGTCGCTGCCTCGGTGGGGGCTGCGGGGATGAAGGACAGGTACCGAGGGTTGTCGACGGACAGGCAGGCGGGGGCAAGCACCTCGGTGAAGAGGCGAAGTGCCTCATCGCCACCCAGACCCTCCGCGGTGATGGTCTGACCTGCCGCTTCTTGGATGACCGCTGGGGGTTTCGCGCCGTCGAGCGGTACCGGGTCGAGCCGGAGCCGCAGTCGTGCGTAGTCGATGGCCTGCTGGAGGAGCCGCTCGGTGTCGGCGTCGAACGTATGCACGGTTGCACTGTAGGGCGGCCGCCACAGCGGGCGGCAGTGCTGAGGACCGTCGGGGGCGACAAGCGGCGTCCCGTGGGCTACCGTAATCAAACCTACGGAACCGTAAGTTATGCGAGGAGCTCCTGTGTCCACTCGTGACGACGACGTCCTGGCCACCCAACTGCTCATCGAGCTCGAGCCGGTGGTTGCCGGCGAGATCAACCGGCACATCACGATGGCCCGGGACTGGTACCCGCACGAGTACGTGCCGTGGAGTGAGGGCCGCACCTTTGACGGCGTCCTCGACGGTGAGCCGTGGGAGCCTTCTGAGCTGCGGTTCAGCGATGCCGCGAACGCGGCCTTGATCGTCAACCTGCTCACCGAGGACAACCTGCCGAGCTACCACTTCGAGATCGCCACCCAGTTCACCCGAGAGGGCGCCTGGGGCGAGTGGGTGCACCGCTGGACTGCTGAGGAGGGCCGCCACGCGCAGGTGATCCGCGACTACCTGACGGTGACGCGCTCGGTCGACCCGAACGAGCTCGAAGACCTGCGGATGGCTCACATGCAGAATGGGTTCACGGCGCTGCACCCGGGAATGCTGGGCGGGCTGGCGTACGTCTCGTTCCAGGAGCTGGCGACGCGGGTGTCGCACCGCAACACCGGCAAGTCCACCGGCGACCCGGTGGCCGAGCAGATGTTCCAACGCATCGCTCTCGACGAGAACCTGCACATGATCTTCTACCGCAACATGCTCGGCGCCGCGTTCGACCTGGCGCCCGACGACGTCATGGGAGCGGTCCGCGACGTCGTGCTCGACTTCAAGATGCCCGGGCACGACATCCCAGGGTTCCAGCGCAAGGCGGTGCAGATCGCGGTCGCCGGAATCTACGACCTGCGCCAGCACAAGGACGAAGTGCTGATGCCGGTGCTGCGTCACTGGAAGGTCTTCGAGCGCACCGACCTCGGGCCAGAGGGCGAGAAGGCGCGCCAGCAGGTGGCTGAGTTCCTCGACGACCTGGAGGCGACCGCGTCCCGCTTCGAGGACAAGCGCGACGCCCTCAAAGCCCGCCTCGCCGCCCGCTGACCCACACCCCCCACCATTGCGTGACCAGGGTGACGCCATAGCGTCACTCAACTACCGCAGTGCGGTGCAGCGGTCGCCGCACGGCGTCAGTTGGCCCGTCCAGCCACGATCACGCAGTACACCGAAGACCTCCGCTGCTACCTCGCAAGGCGTCATCAGGTCGGCGTGCCCGTAGCGCAAGGTGGCGTTCCCTCTGCGTGTACTTGCGTTGTCGCGCCGATGGTCGCGATGCCGTCCTGAACCCTCATGCCCAGCGCGCCCGTCCAGCTCGACGATCGTGTCGTAGTCGTCATAGCTGACGTCCTGCCGTGTCCGGTGGTTCGCGCTGACCACCTGTTTCTGACGCCGACCGTGTGGAAGCCCATGTGCTCGCTCGACCTTCACCAGGTACTTGTGCTCCAGAAGGCTCTCCACGCCACCAGCCACGTCAGCGAGAACATCTTTGACCAGCTGCCTGTGACGCTGGCGCTTACGTTTCCCCATGGCCGCGAGAATTCCGTCAGGGGAGACCGATCCGCTACGGCAGGCATCAGTCAGCAGCGCGACAACGTCTCGCGGTGACCGCAGCTCGGCCACCAGATCCAGCACCGTATCTGCCGCGGTGGTGACCGGCCAACCGTTGTGGTTGCTGCCCTTGGCTGGCAGCAGCCGGCTGCGACGGATCTTCAACCCCGGCAGCGTGACCTCCTGTCGTGTCTCCGGGATGGACACTTCGATTCGAGAAGGCGACCGACTCCGCGACGCGAATCCGTAGATGTCAGCTGCCGTGGTGTGGCTCAGGACGGCACCCTCCCCGCAGGCAAGCAGAGCCGCCCAACGGCGAGACGGGAGCCCGGGTCGAGTGTTGCCGATGAAGTAGACGCCTTCTGACAGGCGGATCCATCGTCCAGCCGCAAGCTCGGCACGAACGGTCGGGTAGCGCACGCCGAGATTCTCGAGCTGCTGGACAGACACGACGCCGGCTTGCACCGCGGTGATGGCGCGTACCCGTGCGAGGCGCTCTGCTCCGGCGCTGGGTAGGTACGACACGCGCAGCACATTGGCACGAACTCAGTGGCGTCGGCTTCGCGAGCACCGCTCCTGTGGACGAACCCCACCACGCTCCATCATTGCGTGACCGAGGTGAGGCTATGGCGTCCCTGAAGTCACGCAATGTGAGAGGGGGCGCGGAGGGCGGTCAGTACCAGGGCGCGTGCTGTGACGCCGATCTCTGACAGGCGCACCTGCTCGGACGCCGAGTGCGCGTAGCGCACCTCCCCCGGCCCGTAGTGCAGGCTCGGGATGCCGGCTCCGTTGTACAGACGCAGGTCACTGCCGTAGGGGGCACCGCGTGGACGCGGAACCGCGTCGGTCACGTCGGCGACCGCACCCTGCAGTGCGCGCAGCAGCCAGTGGTCGCCGCCCGCCGATCCGTCATCGTCGGACCAACCCAGATAGCGACCGCTGGCAAACTGCCCCCCGCTCCAGGCGACGCGCACCGGGTGGTCGCGCAGCCACGGATCGGCCGCGGACGCCTCGGCCACCCGCTCCTGCAGCGCAGCGCGCGCCAGGGCGACGTCTTCACCGATCTGCACTCCGAAGCGCCCTTCCGCCGTGAGCCGGTCGGGCACCGTGCTCGACCAGTCGCCCGCCTCGACGCGACCGACCATCAGCGGGTATGGAATCGGATACTCACTCATCAGCTGTGACGCGTTCTGGTTGCGCTCATGCTCGAGGTCCTGCAGCGCCTGGTACACCGGGATGAAGACGTCGAGCGCCGACACTCCCTCGTAGCGCGTGCTGCCGTGGGTGGCGGCCCCCTCGACGGTGAGCGTGAAGGTGAGCGCTCCACCGGTAGCCACGATCACCGTCTCGCTGGTCGGCTCGGTAATCACGCACGCGCCGGCGGTGTGTCCGCGCTTGAGCGTGGCAAACGCGCCCAGACCGCCGTCCTCCTCGCCACCGACGGCGTGGACCGCGACCGGCCCTGGCAGCCGGACGCCGGACCGCACCAGCGCCTCGAGCGCAATCAGGTTCGCCACGACGCCCGCCTTCATGTCACAGGCGCCGCGCCCAAACATGACGTCCCCCTCGACACGCGCCGTGAACGGGTCGCCGCCCCACTGCGCCAGATCGCCTGGCGGGACGACATCGGTGTGCCCCTGGAACGCCAGCACCGGTGGGCCGTCGCCACCCAGCACGCCAACCGTGCCCCATGCCTGGTCGCGAGGCGCCTCCATTCCCGGGAACTGGGGGTCGGCGGTCAGCGCCGCCAGGTCGATCTGCCAGTGGTCGACGTCGCAACCGAGCACCTCGAGGTGTTCAGCCACCCACCGCTGCGCGTCACCTTCGGCCGCGGTCCCCGTGACCGACGGAATGGCGATCAGGTCGGCCAAGAGGCGCGTCCACCGATCCGAACCCAAGGAATCGACCGCTGCCAGGGCCGCCCGCTCGTCGGAGGTCAGCGACTGCGTCATGCGCGCCAGAGAGGCTGAGTGAGACAGGTCGGACCGCCGTCACCCTTGACGGCCACCTCGGTGCCGGCGAACTCGTGCACCTTGATGCCAGCGGCGTCGAGCTTGGCGCGCACCTTGTCGTTGCCGGCGGCAAGGACGACCTCGCCGGGAGCCACCGCCAAAATGTTCGCCCCCTGAGTGAGCATTTCGTCCTCGTCGACGGTGATCCGCGCAATCCCGCGCTCCTCCAGCATCTCCAGCAGCGCCACCGGAGCAAGTGGTTCGTACACCACTGCCAGGTCGTGCGCGATCGGCGAGATCACGCTCATCAGGTGGAGCACGGCGTCGGGGCCGAGGTAGTGCGGCAGGTCGACACTGATCACGCTGACGCCGTGCGGCTCGAGCAGCGCACGGAACTGCGCTACGGCGGACGCGTTCGTGCGGTACCCGCGGCCGACGACCAAGGTGCGTTCATCGAGCCACACCTTGTCGCCGCCGTCACTCACAGCGTCGCCCGTCAACGCACCCAGGATCGGGACGCCGAGCCGCTCGAAATCCATTCGCATGGCTGCAGGTTCGGGTGACCGCACCGGCTTGCGCATCTGCAGCAGGATCGAGCCATGCGGCGTCATGACCGCCGGGTCGTGGGTATAGACGGCGTCCACCAACCCGTCGATCGGGTCACCGAGCAGCACCTCGGCGCCGAACCCCTTCAGCAGGTCGACGAACTCAGTGTGCTGGCGCGGCAAGAGATCGAGGTCGGGTTCGCGCCAGTGCCCGTCAGCGACGAACTCACCAACGGTGGTCGGCGTCCGGACAAACACCTTCTTCAGGGGCGACACCATGTCGGGGGTGCCCCAACCATCGAGGGGGCCATCGGAGGTACCAGCCAATGCGCTCATGATCGCGACCGTAGTCGGCGACCGAGACGGCGTCGAGGGTTCCCCTTGCCTGACCGTTCAGTCAGCGTCTAGCGTCATGGGTTCGGGGCGTATCGCGGCCCACGCCAGGCCAAGAAGACCAATCAAGAAGGCAGGTGCCCAGTGCACGAGGTTCGCGGGGTCGTGTCGATGACCAAGGGCGCGCCAGTCACAGTCGAGACGGTGCTCGTGCCCGACCCTGGCCCAGGCGAGGCGCTCGTCGACGTGCAGGCCTGCGGCGTCTGCCACACCGATCTGCACTACCGCGAGGGCGGCATCAACGACGACTTCCCCTTCCTGCTCGGGCACGAGGCGGCCGGTGTCGTCTCGGCCGTGGGCGAAGGCGTCACCGAGGTAGCACCGGGCGACTACGTGATCCTCAACTGGCGTGCGGTGTGCGGGCAGTGCCGGGCCTGCCGCCGCGGACGCCCCTGGTACTGCTTCGCCACGCACAACGCGACGCAGAAGATGACGCTCGCAGATGGCACCCCGCTCTCGCCAGCACTCGGCATTGGCGCGTTCGTCGAGAAGACCCTCGTGGCCGCTGGTCAGTGCACCAAGGTCAACGCGGACGCGTCCCCAGATGTTGCCGGCCTCCTGGGGTGCGGTGTCATGGCAGGCATCGGAGCCGCCATCAACACCGCCGGTGTCACACGTGGCGACTCCGTCGCCGTATTCGGCTGCGGAGGCGTCGGGGACGCCGCAATCGCCGGTGCACGGCTTGCCGGGGCGCACACGATCATCGCGGTTGATGTCGACGACCGAAAGCTGCAGTGGGCCAGCGAGTTCGGGGCCACACACACCGTCAACGCCAAGAACCAAGACCCAGTCGAGGCGATCAAGGCCATCACCGCACACGGTGCCGACGTCTGCATCGAGGCGGTCGGCAACCCTGCCGTCTTCCAGCAGGCCTACGACGCCCGCGAGCTGGCTG
Source organism: Actinomycetes bacterium (assembly GCA_024644345.1). Taxonomy (GTDB): domain Bacteria; phylum Actinomycetota; class Actinomycetes; order JAHEKZ01; family JAHEKZ01; genus JAHEKZ01. The sequence goes on from JAHELE010000026.1 coordinate 12,409, forward strand.
GCACGCTCGTGCTGGTGGGCGTCCCCACGCCCGACATGACGTGGACCACGCCTCTCCTCGACATCTTCGGACGCGGTGGCTCGATCAAGTCGTCCTGGTACGGCGACTGCCTGCCGAGCCGCGACTTCCCGATGTTGATCGACCTCTACCTGCAGGGGCGTCTGCCCCTCGAGAAGTTCGTGTCCGAGAAGATCGGCATCGACGACGTCGAGTCGGCCTTCGCCAAGATGCACGACGGCGACGTGCTTCGATCGGTGGTCATGTTCTCGTGACAGCACGCATCGACCACCTCGTCACGTCCGGCACGTTCTCGCTGGACGGCGAGACCTTCGACGTCGACAACAACGTCTGGATCGTCGGCGATGACGACGAGTGCGTCGTCATCGATGCCCCGCACGACGTCGACGCCATCATGGACGTCGTCGACGACCGACGCGTCCGCGCCATCATCTGTACGCACGCACACGACGACCACATCCGCTTTGCCCCCGAGCTGGCCGACCGCACGGGCGCGCCGATCATGCTGCACCCTGATGACGAGCAGGTCTGGGTCTTGACGCACCCCGATCGATCAGCCGACGGCGACCTCGAGGACGGTGACGTGATCAGCGTCGCCGACGTGCAGCTCGAGGTGCACCACACCCCAGGGCACTCACCGGGGGCAGTCTGTCTCTACTCCCCTGAACTCGGCGTCCTCTTCAGCGGCGACACTCTCTTCGCGGGAGGGCCCGGAGCGACCGGACGTTCCTTCTCTGACTTCCCCACGATCATCGAGTCGATCGACATGCTCATCAAGGACTTCCCTGGGGACACCCTCGTGCACCCAGGTCACGGCGACTCGACGACCTTGGCGGCCGAAGAGCCGCACCGACAGGAGTGGATCGACCGCGGCCACTGATCGGCGGGAAAGGCAACAGGCCGCCCTCGCCCGAACGCCTGGTGCGTCATCCTGATTCGTGAGATAGCGTGAATGGACCGATACCGGGGGCCGGAGGAACCATGTCAGCATCAGAGGCGACACCCGCAGTCGACCCAGAGATCATCGATATGGTCGACCAGGTACGAAACCGCTACGGGGCCTACGGACTTCGCCAGCTCATCGAGCTCGCCACTGCGGAGGCCGAAGACACCGAGAGCGCACTCGCAGCACTCGCAGACGCCAACTAGCCCCTCCTGAGCAGGCCGGGTCCCTTCCCAGCGTTAGGCCAATTGGGTGATCATCCCCCGTTCGGCTGATCGGCATCACCCGTTCGGAGTACACCTACTGCGAGTGGCCTGAGGCCGCTGTCGCCGACATTGCTCGGTTCGGGGGGACCACCGTGCGCGAAAAGGGGTACCGGCATGAGACTTTCCCAACCAAGGAACCGGGGTGTGCGATGGCTAGCCGTCGCCTGTCTCACCATTCCGCTGGCGGTTTTCAGCACGTCGAGTGCGCAGGCAGCGGACGGTCCGTACACGATCGACGGGGTCATCCCCGACAGCGGGACCGAGCTACCTGACGCGTATGGCAACGTCAAGGAACTGGGCCCGCTCAACTCGAACACCACGAAGATCGGGGTCATCCACAACGACGCGGTCCCCACGCTCGGCCTGACGAACCCGAACTCCCAGGTCGATCTGCGACGCGCTTGGCTCGAGACCGCGCGCGACACCAGCGCCCCGAACCACGACTGGCTCTACTTCGCCTGGGAGCGAGACAAGAACACCGGAAGCGGATTCATCGCCTACGAGTTCATGCAGGACCCGGCACCGGACGGATGTGCATACGAAACCGCTACCGACGCCCAGCTCATCGCCAACTGCAACCCGTGGGCGAACCGACGGGCCGGGGACTTCATGATCCTGTGGGACCAGCAGGGCAACAGCCTCGACCTGTACCTGCGGACCTGGACTGGCACCAAACCGAACTTGACGCTTGGCGCTCCGACGAAGTTGGACGCAGACGTGTCTCAAGCTGCCTACAGCTCAGACGGGTTCAGGGGTGAGGCCGCTGTCGACCTGACGGCAACGATCTTCGGTGGCAGTGCTGCGTGCAAGTCGTTCGCCAACACGATCCCGAGCACGGTGACCGGAAACTCCGACACCGCCGACTACAAGGACACGATCCTGCAGACGGCGCCACCCATCACCAACTGCACGTCCAGAACCGTGACCACACCCAAGACAGGATCAGGTGCTGACATCCCCGACGATGGTCTGACCATCGGGACCGGCGTCGCAGCAGTGCGGGACTCAGCTGTGGTCAGCCTGGACGGCGGCACGGCTGAGCCCGCGGGCAAGGTCGACTTCTGGCTCTGCAAGGTGGACTCACCTGGTCTCTGCACGACGGGGGGTACATCGGTCGGATCGACAAACCTGTCGGGTACTTCGTATCCGGTGACTGTCCCATCGCCGACTGCCTATGTGACCTCGGCCGGCAGGTACTGCTGGAGAGCGGTATTCAGCGGTGACTCTGCCAACGGCATCCCGGGTTCGACCGACGCGCGTGCCAATGAGTGCTTCACGGTCAACCCGGTCACGCCGACGCTGTCGACATCAGCCGGCGACGACGCGTTGCTCGGCCAGGCAGTCACGGATACGGCAACACTGAGCGGGACGGCAACTCAGCCGGCCAACCCGGTGATCAACCTGACCGGAGAGTCTGGCCCGAAGGCGGCTGGCCGCATCACCTTCACGCTGTACGGTCCCAGCGACACCGAATGTGGATTCCTGTTCCACACCGTGGGTGCCGTGAATGTCTCGGGTAACGACACCTACAGCACTCCGGATCCGCAGTACAGGCCGAATGCCCCAGGGAACTACCACTGGGTCGCCGAGTACAGCGGCAGCTCGCCGAACACCAACGGTACGACCCACAACACCGACTGTATGGACACGGCCGAGGACGTAACGGTCACGACCGTTCCGTCGACGGTGTCGACCGCGCAGAACTGGGTGCCCAACGACCGGGCCACGGTCTCGGCACCCGCCGGCGGAGCTCTCAGCGGCACCGTCACATTCACGCTGTACGACAACGCCACCTGCGACGGCAACGTCGTCTACGGGCCGGTCGACGTCCCAGTGGCGGGCGCGTCACCACAGACGGTGGGCACGTCGAACTCCACCAGGGTCACCGCAAGCGGCACGTTCTCCTGGAAGGTTGCCTACGACAGCGACAACGCGGCTCAGCGGGACATCCCTGCCAGCTGCAAAGAGGTGTCCGCACTGACGGTGACCAACGGAGCGAGTTCTAGCAGTCCCTGATCAGGGGGGGGAGGATCCGCCGGGCGCGTCCCCCACGACCCGGCGGATCCCATCCCCCGAGAGCTCGAAGGAAGCCCTCACGCTGCCACGCGCCGGGCTGATTTCCGATCGACCAAACGGTGGAGGTGAATCCCAAGGCTCGCACTGGCCCCATGCGTCACACCAGTCACACGTCCCGAAAGAAGGGACCCATCCAGGGAGCCGGCGATCGGACTCGAACCGATGACCTACCGCTTACAAGGCGGTTGCGCTACCAGCTGCGCCACGCCGGCCAGAGAGGCGAGCCTACCTTCGGGGAACTTCCGGGTGCCCATGGCGGCACGGAATTACCCCAAAGCCGTGTGGGGTGGTCGCGTGAGGCACCAGATCCGCGTGCCGTCATCGAGGGTGAGCTCGGCGGTCACCCTGAACCCGAAGCGCTCGTAGAAGCTCACGTTGCCCTCGGTGCCGGTCTCCAGGTAGGTCTCCCGGCCCGCGGCGTCGGCTGCCTCGAGCCCGGGACGCAGCACTGCAGCACCGTGTCCGCGTCCCCGCGCTGCCGGGTCGGATGCGATCACCCCCAAGTAGAAGTGCGGGGCCTTTGGCGCCAGATCGTGTACCGCCTCGTCGTACTGCCCGAGCCGCGCCTCGATCGCGGGGCCGAACCTGTCGGCCGCCGCCCGCCACAGTTCCTCCTGCTCGTCGGCGTCCAGGGTGGGACCGCCCGGGGGGTCCCACAGCGACGCCGACACCACCAGGCCGCCCATCTCCTCGACCCACACGCGCCCACCGAGCAGGCGCAGGTCAAGCAGGAAGGCCAGGAACGTTCGCGCATGGTCCCCGTAGTCGCCACCGAAGAAGTGTCCAAACGCCGGTTCGGTGACGAAAGCGGACTCCAGGACATCCAGGACGCGCTCGCGGTCGACGGGGGACGCTGGGCGAACGAGTCGGGTCATCCCCACATCCTGGCGGATGTCAGCGTCAGGCGGCGAGCAGCCAGAGAGCCTGCAGCACCGCCGGCGTCACCACCGCGACCGCTGGGCTGGGTCGCAGCCATCCGGTGGCAGCCACGGAGATCGCCCACGGCACCGTGACGGCGGCCACGACAGCCACCGGCATCTCGAACGTGTCGCGCATCAGCACGGCAAAGCCAACCGCCATCACCAGGACGGTCGCGGCCGCGATCGTTGCGACCACGACACCGCGCGTGGCCTGCCACGGCTCGAGCTCGTCGCGCGACACCAGCAGCCACAGGGCCGTCGCGAGCACTGCCGCAGCTGAGGCGGTCACCAGCAGCAGAGTCACGACCTCACGATCGAGGACGTTGCCGACACAGGGCTGCGAGGCCACCCACAGCCAACCGGCAGCAGCGCCACCCAAGAGGGTCAGCGACGAGCCGGCCGCAAGGGCTGGGGCGACCGCAGTGGCGCGAGGCAGTCGCAACGTCATCGCCAGTCCGGCGACGGCGATCAGCACCGACATGGTGACCGCCGACGGCAACATGTGGACGTCGTCGCCACCGCAGCCGCGCATCGTGCCGAAGGTCAGGGCGATGCCAAGCACCAGCGCCGCCACGACATGGACGAAGCCGACGTTGCGCATCCGCGGACGCACCTGTTGCACACCCCGCGTAGGGGCGTCGATCACTGTGAACACCGGTTCCTCCTCGGCGTCCATCCTGAAGGACTGTTCAAGATCGGCGTGGCCATTGGCGTCCCGGTTCCCCCGGACGGGTCAATGAGAAGGTGATCAGGCGGAGCGGTGCTGGGCCAGCGCATAGAGCCCGATGCCGGCGGCCACGCTGGCGTTGAGCGACTCCGTTCCCCCGCTGATCGGGATCCCGGCCACCACGTCGCACCCCTCGCGGACCAGGCGCGACAGCCCCGCGCCCTCGGCGCCGATCACGAGAACAAGCGGCAGGGTGGCGTCCACCTCGTCGATCGTCAGGTCGGCGTCCGCATCGAGGCCGACCACGAAGAGCCCGGCCTTGCGGTAGGCCGACAAGGCCCTGGCCAGGTTGGTGCACTGCGCCACGGGGACGCGCGCCGCCGCCCCCGACGCCGTCTTCCATGCCGAGGCGGTCATGCTCGCTGCGCGGCGGTCGGGCACCAGGACACCATGCGCTCCAAAGGCAGCTGCCGAACGCACCACGGCCCCCAGGTTGCGGGGATCGGTGACGTGGTCGAGGGCGACGATGAGCGGGGTCTCGTCGGCATCCACTGCGCGAGCGACGAGGTCGTCGGCGTGCGCGTACTCGTACGGCGGCACCTGCAGGATGAGCCCCTGGTGCGTGAGACCGTCGGCGAGTCGGTCGAGCTCGACCCGGGGTGCCTCCAGTACCGGCAACGCCTGCTCGTTCGCCAGGTCGACGGCGTGCCGCACCCGCTCGTCAGCGTCGATGCGCTCGGCTACGTACAGCGCCGTTGCCGGAATCTGCGCCGTCAACGAATCGACGACGGAGTTGCGCCCCACGACGTACTCGGGGCCGCCCTTGGCAGCCCGCCCGCGCCCGGACGCCGAACGTCGCCCGCCTTTCTCATCGCGCTTGGCGGCCGCCCGGGCCTTGCGTGCGGCGGGGTGCTTGTCGCGTTCGGACGCCTTGGGCGTCGGGCCCCGCCCCTTCAGCTGCTTGCGACGCTGCCCACCACTGCCGACGGACGGACCCTTCTTCGACTTACGGATCGCGCCCTTGCGTTCAGAGTTGCCGGCCATCAGTTCTCCTCGAGCAGTGACCAGCGGGCGCCCTCTGCAGTGTCATCGATCGCGATACCGGCCGCCGCAAGAGAGTCCCGAATGGCGTCGGCCGTGGTGAAGTCTTTGTCTGCCCTGGCCTGCTGGCGTGCTTGGAGCTGGCCGGTGACCAGCGCGTCCACCACGTCGTGCAGCTCAGTACCCCCGGCGTCCCGGTCGACCCAGGATGACCCCAGCGGATCGACGCCCAAGATGGCCAGCATGCCCCTCACTGATGCGAGCGCACCCCGCGTGGCCACGTTGTCGCCGGATGCCAGGGCCTTGTTGCCGTCCGTCGCGACTTCGTGGACGGCCGCGAGCGCTGCGGGTACGCCGAAGTCGTTGTCCATGGCGCGCTCGAAGTCGGCACACACGATGCCGGGCTCGGTTGCGCCGACGCGTTGTGTGGCGTGACGCACGAAAGACTCGAGACGACGGAAGCCGGCGCCGGCCTCTTGCAGCGCCTCTTCGCTGTACTCCATGTGCGAGCGGTAGTGCGACGCCACCAGGTAGTAGCGCAACTCGATCGGGCGGACGCGCTTGACCACTTCGGTCACGAGCAGCGAGTTGCCCAGTGACTTGCTCATCTTCTCGCCGCTGGTGGTCACCCAGTAGTTGTGCAACCAGTAGGACGCAAAGGCGTCACCGGCCGCCTTGCTCTGCGCGATCTCGTTCTCGTGATGCGGGAAGACGAGGTCGAGACCACCACCGTGAATGTCGAACGCAGCACCAAGGTACTTGTGCGCCATCGCCGAGCATTCCAGGTGCCAACCGGGGCGCCCCGGTCCCCAGGGCGTGTCCCACGACGGCTCGCCAGGCTTGGCCGACTTCCATAGAGCGAAGTCGCGGGGGTCGCGTTTGGCATCGGACGAGGAGTCGGGCGCAGCCTGCATCTCGTCGACCCGCTGTCCTGACAGCTCTCCGTACTGCGGCCACGACCCCACATCGAAATAGACGTCGCCGCTCGCTGCGTATGCATGGCCGGCATCGATCAGCCGCTGCATCAACACGATCATCTCCGGCACGTGACCGGTGGCCCGCGGTTCACCGGAAGGCGGCAGACAACCCAGTACGTCATACGCCGTTGCGAAAGCCCGCTCGTTCCGCATCGCCAGCTGCCAGAACGGGACGCCTTCGGCCTCAGCGCCGGCGATGATCTTGTCGTCGATGTCGGTGACGTTACGGATGAGGGTGACGTCGTACCCGCGGTGGGCAAACCACCGGCTCATGACGTCGAAGACGATGCCGCTACGAATGTGGCCGATGTGCGGTGGAGCCTGCACGGTGGCGCCGCACAGGTAGATGGACACCCTGCCCGGGACCAGTGGCGTGAACTCACGCGACCGGCGCGCCGCGGTGTCGTAGAGCGAGATCGTCACCGGGTAAGGCTAGCGGGACGGCGCTGGTCGCTCGTACAGGGCGATGGCGCTGGGCTGCAACGTGACATCGACCGTGCGCAGCAGGTCGTCGCGCACGGTCTCGGCGTCGAGCTCGTGTGCGAGGCGGGCCCCGAAAGCCTCCGCGGTGTCGACCGCGTCGTATCGGGCACGGTTGAACCGCCGGTCGACAACTCGTTGCACACGTCGTCGGGTCGGCTCGAGCACTGAGGCAGCCGCCAGAGTGCCTAACGCCACAGCAAGGTTGGTCTGCACCGGGAGGAAGTACGTCAACGTGCCCACGACCCACAGGTAGACGGTCACCACTACTGCGGTCACGCCCAGGTACGACACCGATCTGCTGACGACTCGGTCGATGTCGAAGAGGTGGTAGTGAAGGATGGCGACCCCGCATGCCACCGGGATGGCGGTGAACCCCAGAGCCAGCACAACGAAGCTCAGGGCAGCCATGGATGGGCCGTAGACGCCGGCGAGACTCCAGGTCACTATCTGCGCCACCTGGGCGAGGCTCGCAACGACCGCCGCGAACGCGAACCACTTCAGCTGCACGTGGGTGACACCGGTCGAGCGCCGGAACCGCAGCACCATGGAGACCGCCCCCAGCAGCAGCGCCACCGGGATCAGCATGAAGGGAAGATGCGCGTCCCTGATGAACCAGTTCACGACCGATTCGGCCCCGCTCGGTTCAGAGATCTGCAGCTCGGACCCACTGAACGGCATGGAGACCACGACTTCGGCGACCGTCAGCCACACCACCGGCCGCCAACGCGCAGACAACAGGTGACCGTCAGGAAAGAGCAGCAGGAGCAGTATCACGAGCGGAAACGCTGGTGTCGACACCACGTCCAAGAGCCACGGAGCCCATGCCGAGCCCGGCAGGTCAAGAGCCGCCTGGGCCATGACGGCCAGCGGCAGCACGACCGACCAGCCGAGCGCGAGCAGGATGCCGCCGATACGAAGGTTCTGGGTTCGGGCACAGATCATCCCGCCGATGAAGGCGTAGGCACTACCGCAGATGCCGAACAGAGCCAGGCCGGCGGTGGACGCTGTCTGCTCGGCTGGCGTGAACACGAGCGTTTCGTTCAGGCTGGTCAGGACAACCAAGATCGCCAGTACCGGCACCGTCCAGGTGAGTGTCCACACGACGCCGGTACGCCAGTGGCCGGCAGTGGGCATCGATCGCCACCTCCTCTTGGCCGATCCTGTCGTCAGGGCGTTCCGAGAGCGTTACGGAACTCCCCGGCCGCGCCGTGGACTAGCGGGGGAGGAGGATGGACGTGGCGACGGCAGCGACGCCTTCACCTCGGCCGGTGAGCCCGAGGCCGTCCGTGGTCGTACCACTCACTGACACGGGGGCATCGCACGCGGTTCCCAAGGCGGCCTCGGCCTCTCGTCGCCGCGGCCCGATCTTCGGCCGCTCGCCGATCACCTGCACCGCCACGTTGCCGATCCGGTAGCCGGCCTCGCCGACCAGTCGAGCACACTCGCTGAGCAGCCGGACGCCCGATGCGCCTGACCACTCGGGACGATCGGTGCCGAAGACCGATCCGAGGTCACCAAGCCCGGCGGCCGACAGGAGTGCGTCACAGCAGGCATGCGCAGCAACGTCTCCGTCGCTGTGCCCGGCGCACCCGGCGGGCTCGTCGGGCCATATCAGCCCGACCAACGCCATCGGTCGGCCGGTCTCGAGCGGATGGACGTCGACGCCCACACCGACGCGCGGCGTCGGCACTAGTGCACCCCTGCCGACCGGCGGCGCGCCAGCACGGCTTCAGCCAGGACCAGATCGAGCGGACGAGTCACCTTGAAGCCGTCCTCCGACCCAGGAATCACCATCACCGGACGGCCGAAGTGCTCGACGAGGCCGGCGTCGTCGGTCGCGTCCTCCAGGCCATGCTCGGCTGCGTCCCGATGGGCAGACTCAAGGACGATTCGCGCGAACCCCTGAGGCGTCTGGGCCGCTCGCAGCTGCGAGCGGTCGACGGTCGCCTCGACGCGCCCGGCGGTGTCGACCTGCTTGACGGTGTCGGTGACCGGCACCGCCGGCACCACGGCGTCGGCGCCGGCACGGACCGCCGACGTCACGGCGTCGATCACGTCTTCGGGAACGAGTGGGCGAGCAGCGTCATGAACGAGCACCACGTCGACGTCGTCCGGCAGGGCCCCCAGCGCCAGGGCAACAGACTGCTGACGCGTCTCGCCACCGGTGACGACATGCAGCTCGGTGTCGCCCACGACGGGGTGCAGCAGCGTGCTCACCCGGGCCTCTTCCCCTTCGGGGGCGGCAACGACGATCACATCGACCGTACGAGCCTCGGACAGTGCGCGAACGGCATGCGCCAGCAGGGGTTGCCCAGCGAGCTCGCGAAGTGCTTTGGGCTCGCCAGGACCGAGCCGCTCACCGCGGCCGGCGGCCGGGACGATGGCTGCCGCCCTCACCGGGCGGGCTCCACCTCGTGTTGGTTCATGGGGACAGGTTCCCCTACTGGGCGGGCGAACACCAAACGGCCATTGGCCGTCGTGAGCACACTGGTCACCTGGACGACTACTTCGTGGCCCACGAACTCGCGGCCCCGCTCGACGACCACCATCGTGCCGTCGTCCAGGTAGCCCACTCCCTGGCCGGGCTCCTTGCCGGTCTTGGTGACCAGCACGGTCACCTCGTCACCAGCGGTAACCGGCGGTCGGAGCGCAAGCGCGAGGGCGTGCAGATTGAGGACGCGGACGCCCGCAATCCCGGCCGCCTTTGCGAGGTTGGTGTCGAGCGTGAGCAGGGCGGCGTCGCGGTCGATGGACAGCCGGACAAGCTTGGCGTCCACCTCTGGAACACCGGGCACCGAGTCATCGAGCACGACGATGTCGACACCGGGTTCGCGCTTGAGGACCTCCAGCACCTCCAGGCCGCGGCGGCCCTTCACCCGCCGTGCGTCGTCGGCAGCATCAGCGAAGCCTTGAAGCTCGCCGATGACCGGGGCCGTCACGAAGATCTGACCGTGCAGAAAGCCGGCCCGCACGACGTCAACGATGCGGCCGTCGATCGCTACCGAGGTATCGATGATCTTGGGGTAGGCGGAGGCAGAGGCCGACAACGGAGCCATGCCGGCCTTCGCGCCGAACATGCCGATCATCGAGTCACGCTTGGCAGCGCCGACCCGAAACCCGAGCAGGCCCAGGACGACCACCGCGAATCCGAAGATCGGGATCGACAGTGCCGGAGTCCCCACGAAGAAGATCGGCCAGGCGATGGCAATGCCGAGGAACACCCCGACCAGTCCGCCGAAGACGCCACCGACGATCGTCTCGGCCGACACCGAGCGCAGCCGCTCTTCGGTGCGGTCGACAGCCGCGATCGTGCTGCGACCGAGTACACCTCCGATGGCATAGCCGATGAACGAGCCGAGCACGACACCGAGCAGGGCACCGTCGACCCCAGCGAAGGGGGTCTCATCGAGGTTCCACTGCGAGCCGATCAGCGAGCCGAGACCGGCGAAGAAGACCACGACAAACAGGCGCAGGAGTTCGACCACACCGCTGGGGACGCGGGCGAGCCTGGGCCGTTTCATGCGGGAGCTCCTCGGGTGGTGCCTGACCTGGTCCTGCCTGCACTGTCGGCACGAACCGGCCTCTCCCTAAGCCGTGCCCCGCGGAGGGAGCCGGGCAGCCCACAGCGGCCCATGATCGTGGGAGGGGAGAGCGAGGGACTAGCTGGCGAGCACCTCATCGAGGATGGCCTCGGCCTTGTCCTCGTTGGTCTTCTCGGCCAGGGCAAGCTCGGACACCAGGATCTGACGCGCCTTGGCCAGCATCCGCTTCTCTCCAGCTGACAGCCCACGGTCCTGCTCGCGACGGAAAAGGTCGCGGACGACCTCGGCCACCTTGATCACGTCTCCGGAGGCGAGCTTCTCGAGATTGGCTTTGTAGCGGCGCGACCAGTTAGTCGGCTCTTCGGTGTACGGCATGCGCAGCACGGTGAAGACCTGCTCCAGGCCGTCAGCGTTGACGACGTCGCGGACGCCCACGTACTCAGCGTTGTCGGCGGGCACACGCACCGTCAGATCTCCCTGTGCCACCTTCAGCACCAGGTAGAGGCGCTCCTCACCCTTGACCGTTCGGGTCTCCATCGCCTCGATCTTCGCGGCACCGTGGTGGGGGTAGACGACCGTTTCGCCAACCTCGAACGTCATGTGGTGAAGTCCCCTCTTTTGGTGTGCGGAAGACCTAGTCTAACACGCCGCCAGGACCGGCTCATCAGCGTTTCCGCAGGTCAGAGGGCGTTCGCGAGCGGATGAAACGCACAATTGGGGGTTGACAGATCGGTCGGGTCCATGGCACGCGCGCGACCGGCACCGTTCGGCGCGATACTCGACCCATGAGCGGCTCACGCGGAGCCGGGCCTAGCCCGGACGGCCGTCACGACGACCTGGCGCCCGAGGAACTCGACGGGCTCATCCTGCACGCCCCCGACGACCCCCGCGCACTGGAGAACGACCCGGCCACCTGGGACGACGTCCCGGCACCCGGACCACCGGCTGCCCCCACCTGGGCCGACCGACGCACGGCCCGGCGCAGGCGGCTCTCGCTGACCGCCGGGATCGTGGCCGCGTCGATGGTCGTGGTCGCTGTCTCCGGGGCCGTTGGCGCCTGGATCGTTGGCCCGCAGGCGTCCGCGCCCGGCGCCGTTCCACTCGCCAGCGTCAACGCCGAGCCCGGCCAGATCGGTGGCCTGCTGCCGGGGGACGCCGTGCTGCAGAACGGCTCGGCCGCGATCACCGCCCGCTCGTTGCGGCCGGCCGTGATCGCCGTGGTTCCGGCCGACTGTGACGAATGCGCCACCTTGCTGTCGACGGTGGCGCCACAGGTGGGGTCGTTCGGCTTCCCACTCGTCGCCGTGGGTGCTCCGGAACAGATCGATCAGCTGGCCGCGCTGGCTGAGACCGTCGGCGGCACGCGACTGGCCACCCTCACCGACCCACAAGGCGCGCTGCGCACCGCCTTTGGAGGCACCGGAGTGACCCTGCTGCTGGTGCGCGACGACGGGGTCGTTGTGCAAGTGGTCCGCGACCCAACCCCCGACACGCGGATCGAGGCGGCCCTGGTCGAGATGGCCCCGGCAGCTGGACTCAATACCTGAACAACGGGTTGCTGCGTCTCTGCCCACCAGACTGGCTACGCTGTCGGCCATGATGCGCTCGCTCCTCATCGCCCCCCGCCTGCGACTTCCGCTCGCCGCCGCCGCGTCGACCCTGCTCGTTCTGAGTGGTTGTGCGAGTGGCCAGCAGGCCGAGACCAGCCAGAGCTACAACCCGGGCGACGGACGCAACATCAACATCCCCGCTGACGCCGCCTTCGACGATGACTACATCGCCGTGCGCAACGCGCTGGTGGTCAGCGATGGGGGGCCGGCATCCATCACCGTCACCATGGTCAACAACACACCTGAGGCCGAGGTTCTCTCTGAGGCCCGGATCGGCGATCAGACGGCTGTGTTCGTCGGCGGTCCCGTCGAGCTGGGACCGGGGCAGAGTGTCCGGATCGGGGGCGGGTCCGAGCGGATCGCACTGGTCCAGGCGGGTGGGGTCGAGCCGGGCAACTGGACCGAGTTGACACTCACCTTCAGCAGAGCCGGCAGCGTCACGATCGACGTCATGGTGGTTGCCTCCGACGACGAGTACGCCTACGGCGGCGAGTCGGCCTAGCCCCGTCACCCTCCCGCCCCCGCTCGCCGAGTGCACACCTGGTTGACGTTTTCGGACGCCGAGTGCACACCTGGTGGACGCTAGGCCTCGAACTTGTAGCCGAGCCCACGCAACGTGACGATGTAGCGAGGATTCGCCGGGTCGTCCTCGATCTTGGCGCGCAGACGCTTGACGTGGACGTCGAGCGTCTTGGTGTCTCCGACATAGTCCGATCCCCACACCCGGTCGATCAGCTGCATGCGGGTGAGGACGCGGCCTGCGTTGCGCAGCAACATCTCGAGCAGCTCGAACTCCTTGAGCGGCAGCTTGACGGAGTCACCGTCGACCGTGACCACGTGCCGCTCGATGTCCATCCGCACGGGGCCGCCCTCCAGCACGGGTGGCAGCAAGTCCTCCGCCTCGCCACCGCGCCTCAGCACGGCCCGGATTCGAGCGACGAGCTCACGAGAGGAGAACGGCTTGGTGACGTAGTCGTCCGCGCCGAGTTCGAGGCCGACAACCTTGTCGATCTCGCTGTCCTTGGCGGTGAGCATGATCACCGGAACGTTCGAGCGTTGACGGATCGTGCGACACACCTCGGTTCCGGGGATCCCCGGCAGCATCAGGTCGAGCAGGACGAGGTCGGCGCCGTTTCGCTCGAAGTCGTCAATCGCATCGTGTCCGTTGCTGGCCACGGCGACCTCGTAGCCCTCCTTCCGCAACATGTACGACAACGCGTCGCTGAAGGACTCTTCATCCTCGACCACCAGGACGCGCGTCACCTGTCCTCCTCGTCCGTGGTGGCGTCCTCCTGCGACGAGTTCACGCCGAGAACGCGCCAGTCGCCACGATGGGCAGGCAGTCGCAGCGTGAAGGTCGACCCGGTGCCTTCGGAGCTCCACACCCCCACTTCCCCACCATGGTTGGCCGCAACGTGTTTCACGATCGACAGCCCGAGGCCGGTGCCCCCGGTCGCACGCGAGCGCGCGGGATCGACGCGGTAGAAGCGCTCGAAGATGCGCTCGAGATCGCGCTCCGGGATTCCGATGCCTTGGTCGGCGACACTCAGCTCGACAACATCGTCCGACAAGTGGACGCCGACGGTGATGCGGGTGTGGTCGGGGCTGTAGTTGATGGCGTTGGCCAGCAGGTTTCGGACCCCGGTCACCAGCTGATACTCGTCGCCGAGGACCGATAGCCCATGCTGACCTCGCACCTCGAGCCGGATCTCGCGCGCCTCGGCCTCGAGGTGGATGGCGTCGATCGCCTCCGCCACCACGTCGTCGACGTTGATGATCCGTGCTTCCCGCAGGGGGTCGTTGCTCTGCAGTCGCGACAGCGAGATGAGGTCCTGCACCATCATCGTGAGGCGGTGCGACTCGTGCTGCATCCGTACCGCGAACCGTCGGACGGCCTGCGGGTCGTCCGCAGACCCCGAGACCGCCTCGGACAGCAATGCCAACGCGCCGACCGGGGTCTTGAGCTCGTGGCTGACGTTGGCGACGAAGTCGCGCCTGACGGCGTCGAGACGCCTGACCGCTGTCTGGTCCTCGGCCAGGAGCAGCACGTGGTCGTCGAGCGGGGCCAGTCGCACATCCAGCACAAGCAGCTCGGTGCCGCGGTGACCACGTGGCACTTCGACCTCGAGGTCCCGCACCTCGCGGTCACGACGCACCTGACGGGCCAGTCGGAGCAAGTTGTCGACCCGCAGACGGTCGCCGCGGATCAAGCCGTAGGGCAGGGCCGACGGGCTCGACCTGACGACGCGGTCTCGGCTGTCGAGAACCACCCACGCCGAACGAAGAGCCGAGAGCACGGCCTCGGCGCCAGGGGGCAGCGTGGGTGTACCGGCGTCGAAGGACGTCGGGGAGGTCTCGGACACACCCCAACAGTAGGACGCCGGCCGCGCGGGTTTGCCTACCTGGGCCTCAATCGGTCCACCGTTTCAGAGATGTTCACCTGCGCGGCGACCCTGGTTCACCGGGGCACACCAGGCGTTTACCCCCGACCCCCTACGCTGACCTCATGCGAGAGCAGTATCACGAGCAGCTGGCCGAGATCAGCGAGAACCTTGTCGAGATGACTCAGATGGTCGGCGACGCCATGGGACGTTCGACGCGCGCCCTGCTGGAGGCCGACCTGCAGGCGGCCGAGTCGGTGATCGCGAGCGACATCGACATCGATGAGCGCGCTGACGCCCTCGAAGTGCTGACGCTGGACGTCATCGCCCTCCAGGCGCCCGTCGCGGGAGACCTCAGGGCACTCGTCGGGGCACTGAGGATCAGCACCACCCTCGAACGCATGGGCGACCTCGCCGAGCACATCGCTCAGAGCGCTCGCCGCCGCTATCCAGACGTCGCCGTTCCTGAAGAGCTGCACGAGACGATCCGCGAGATGGGCGATCTTGCGGTGCGACTGGTCCACGAGACCGGCGAGATCATCAAGACGGTCGACGTCGCCCATGCGCTTCGTCTGGAGGTGGAGGACGACCGTATGGACGAGCTGCACCGGCAGATGTTCATGAAGATCCTTGCCCCTGACTGGTCACACGGAGTCGAGAGCGCGATTGACGCCACCTTGATCAGCCGCTTCTACGAGCGCTTCGCCGACCACTCGGTTTCGGTCGCTCGCCGCGTGGTGCACCAGGCCACCGGAATGCGCCCACAGACGATGGAGCACGACTAGCCACCAAGCCTG
>JAHELE010000001.1 GCA_024644345.1 Actinomycetes bacterium
ATCACGTACGCCGCGGTTGCCGCCGTCCAGGCGGCGCCATCCCAGTAGCGCTGCACCCCCGGATCAACCGGGTCGGCATACCAGCCTGCTGCAGCCCACTCGGGGCCGTCGGTCACGTCGAACCGCCGGTTGTGACGACGCGGACATTGAAGTCTGGCGAACCGAGCGACTGCAGCATCGCCAGCCACAGCATCAGGTAGCCCTCGGTCGCACGAGCAGCCGACAGACCCCCGAGATCACGCACTCGGTCGCGACTCCACCCCAACTCGCCCAGGAGCTCGGTCACCTGGGCCTTGGCATCTTTGTCGTCGCCGGCGATGAAGAGGTCGGTAGGCTCCTCCAGCGACCCTGGAGCAACCATGACCGACGCCGCAACGGTGTTGAGGGCCTTGACGACGTACGAGTCCGGCAGCATCCGCTGGATCTGCTCGGCGAGACTGTCATCGGGCGGCACTGCCATCCGCGGGGGGAAGCCCTCAGAGAAGTCGAGCGGGTTGGCGACGTCCACCAGGACCTTGCCGGACAGCGCCGCTGGACCGGCCTGGTCGAGAACGGCGAGAGAGTGCACCCCGGCGGTGCAGTTCAGCACGAGGTCACCGAACGCAGCGCACTCGGCGAAGGTACCGGCATGAGCGGTATCGCCGTTGGCCCCGGCCCAGTTCTGGGACCGCTCGTTCGGCAGCGACCGGGTACCCATGCACACCTCGTGACCGAGGCCAATCAGGGCCGTTGCCAAGGTCTCTCCGACGATCCCGGTACCCAGAACACCGAACCGCATCAAGACCTGCTCAGTAGCGGTAGTGGTCGGGCTTGTACGGACCGCCCTTGGGGAGCCCCAAGTAGTCGGCTTGCTCGTCGGTCAGCTCGGTCAGACGCGCACCCAGCGCATCCAGGTGGAGCCGGGCGACCTTCTCGTCGAGGTGTTTCGGGAGCGTGTACACCCCGACGGGGTAGTCGGCGTTCTTCGTGAAGAGCTCGATCTGTGCGATCGTCTGGTTCGCAAACGAGTTCGACATGACAAAGCTCGGGTGACCGGTCGCGTTGCCGAGGTTGAGAAGTCGTCCCTCACTGAGCACCAGCACGGTATGTCCGTCCGGGAAGTGCCAGAGGTCGACCTGCGGCTTGATGTTCTCGCGGCGGACTCCGGGCCGACTGGCCAGCCCTGCCATGTCGATCTCGTTGTCGAAGTGCCCGATGTTGCCCACGATGGCCTGATGCTTCATCTGCTGCATGTCATCAACGGTGATGACGTCCTTGTTCCCTGTGGCGGTGATGAAGATGTCGGCACTGGAGACGACATCTTGCAGACGAACCACCTGGTAGCCGTCCATCGCTGCCTGCAGGGCACAGATCGGGTCGATCTCAGTGACCATCACCCTGGCCCCCTGCCCTCGCAGGGAGTCGGCCGAGCCCTTGCCAACATCGCCGTAGCCGAAGACCACGGCCGTCTTGCCGCCGATCAAGGTGTCGGTGGCCCGATTAATGCCATCGATCAGCGAGTGGCGACAACCGTACTTGTTGTCGAACTTGCTCTTGGTCACCGAGTCGTTGACGTTGATCGCCGGGAAGAGCAGCTCGTGCGTCTCCAGCATCTGGTACAGACGGTGGACACCGGTCGTGGTTTCCTCGGTGACCCCCAGGATTCCGGCAGCGACCTCGGTCCACTTCGTTGGCGACTCGGCCAGCGTCCGGTTGAGGAGACGAAGGACGACCTCGAACTCTTCGCTGTCGGCCGTCGAAGGGTCAGGGGCCGCACCGGCCTTCTCGAACTCGACCCCCTTGTGCACGAGCATGGTGGCGTCTCCGCCGTCATCGAGAATCATGTTGGGGCCTTCGCCAACCGCCTGACCCGGCCAGGAGAGTGCTTGTTCGGTACACCACCAGTACTCGTCGAGGGTCTCGCCCTTCCACGCAAAGACCGGAACTCCAGACGGGGACTCAGGGGTGCCGTCGGGACCGACGACGATCGCCGCGGCTGCGTGGTCCTGCGTGGAGAAGATATTGCAGCTGGCCCACCGGACGTCGGCTCCCAGAGCAGTCAGCGTCTCGATCAGAACGGCTGTCTGCACCGTCATGTGCAGCGAGCCGGTCACCCGCGCGCCCGCAAGCGGTTGGGAGTCGGCGTACTCGCGTCGGATCGACATCAGGCCCGGCATCTCGTGCTCGGCGAGTCTGATCTCTTTGCGTCCGAACTCGGCGAGCGAGAGGTCAGCGACCTTGTAGTCGCCGGGATCGAGCCTGCGCGTGGACGTGGGGGCCGGGATCGTGGGAGTTGTCACGCACGCCAGGATACCGGGAGCGCGACTCCGGCGCCCTGCGACGTCCTGTCCCACGGCGTCGTGGGGCAGAGATGTCACGGGACCGCCGGGTCATCCTCGGCGTCGGGGACGAACACATCAGGTTCGAGGTAGATGACCATGGGCACGGGAAGTGCCGCACGAATGCGGGCCTCGGCACCATTGATGGCCCGGGCCACCTGGGCGACCGTGGCGTCAGGGGTCAGCGTGATCTTGGCCGCGACCAGCAGCTCGTCCGGGCCGAGGAAGAGCGTCTTCATGTGGACGAGTCGCTCAATGTCGTCGCCGCCCATCAGAGCCTCGCGGATGGCTCTGACGTCGGAGGCCGTTGCTCCTTCCCCGAGAAGCAGGCTGGTTGTCTCGATCCCCAGGGCGATGGCGATCGCGATGAGCAGTGCGCCGATCGCGATCGTTCCGAGTCCGTCCCACACCGCGTCTCCGGTCACGGCGGTCAGGCCGACACCGCACAGCGCCAGAACCAGACCGATCAGCGCACCGACGTCCTCCAGCAGCACGACCGGGAGCTCGGGAGCCTTGGCACGCCGCACGAACTGCACCCAGGACTGCTTGCCGCGCACCTTGTTCGACTCGACCACCGCCGTGCGGAGCGAGAAGCCCTCCAGCCCGAGTGCGATCAGCAGGACGACGATCGGGACGAGCACGTTGGTCAGCTCTTCCGGATGCCGGATCTTGTGCACCCCCTCGTAGACCGAGAAGAGCCCACCGACGGAGAACAGCACGATGGAGACGACGAAGGCGTAGAGGTATCGCTCGCGGCCGTAGCCGAACGGGTGCTCCGGCGTCGCGGCCCGCTTGGACCGGCGCCCACCCACGAGCAACAGCACTTGGTTCCCCGAGTCAGCCAGGGAGTGGACCGACTCGGCCAACATCGACGACGACCCTGACACGAGGAACGCGCCGAACTTGGTCACGGCGATGCCGACGTTGGCCAGCATCGCCGCCAGAATTGCACGAGTACCGCTCTCGGCGCTCACGGGCCGTCCTGCCGCTCCCGCACTC
The DNA here is from genome assembly GCA_024644345.1 of Actinomycetes bacterium. Classification (GTDB taxonomy): domain Bacteria; phylum Actinomycetota; class Actinomycetes; order JAHEKZ01; family JAHEKZ01; genus JAHEKZ01. The sequence continues at coordinate 3,318 of JAHELE010000001.1, forward strand.
GCGACTTCAGGGTCTCGATCGGCCGGATCGGCGTGGGGTCCACTCCCCCCAGAAGACCGAGGTACACACTCGCGAAGTCGCCGACCGCGCACAGACTTGCCATCCGCTGCAGCGGATGCTCACCAACGGCCATCAGGCGGCTCACACTCACCCCCGACTCGAGCGCCAGAGCGTCTGCCTCGTCGGCGGCGATCGTCACCTGCCACTGCTCGACGGTGTCACGCAGCAGCACCAGTCGGATGGGCAGACCCGAGGCCTGCGGGGCACTGAAGGTCACCACCTGGTTGTGCAGGGCTTCGGGGAGAACACCGTTGACGGCAGGGTACTTCGCGTTCTCCGCCAGCTGGCACAGCAGCCGGTACGCGGCGATTCCCGCGAGGTCGCTGCTGCCCCAGATCATCGGCAGCGTGCCGAACAGCTCGTGGGCCAGCTGCTTGGCCGGATTGTCCGTGCTCGGCACGGACGGGGCACACCGTGCGGCCAGACCATCGAGCAGCGCGGCCACCTCTTCAAGACGGCTCGCCTCGGCGTCGACCACGCCGAGGGCATCAGCGGCCACCAGCAGCGGGACCGACAATGCCCACAGGTTGGCCCGCGGGGGTCGACCGGGCGGGACGGGCACCCAGGGGATCCCGGCCCCATTCGCCAGGTCGACCAAGGGCGAACCTTCAGCGGCCACCACGACGGTGCGCGCGCCCCGCTCGAGTGCCGTCGTGGCACACGCCGTCGTCTCGGCGGTGTGGCCCGAGCTCGACACGGCGATCACCAGGTCGTCGGACCCGACCCAGGCCGGCAGCGTCCACCCACGCACGCGCTCGACGGGGACCGGGCACTCGGGTCCGGCTACGGCCTGAAGCACGTGTCCGGCGATTCCGGAGCCGCCCATGCCCGTGACGACGACAGCACGGGGGCGTCCGCCATCACGGACGTCGACCACTTTGGCGCGCTCGCAGGCGATCACTGCCTGCCGAACCTGGTCGCCCGCAGACGCGACGTTGTCGAGCATCGAGCCGGGGTCGGCAGCGCGCACGGCCGCGACGTCGTCGAGGTCGATGCGTGGACCGGCCGCGCGGATCAGGGCGTCGGCCTCAGTGTTCATGGCTGGCCTCGTCGACCAGCAGAACCGGAATGCCGTCACGCACGGGGTAGACCAGGCCGCACTCGTCGCCGGAGCATCGCAGCGTCTGCGGGCGCTCGGCGTTCGGAGTCGGCAGCAGGTCAGACCGACAGCGCGGGCAGACAATGATCTCGAGCAGCTCAGGCGCGAGATCGCCCGACGGAGTCACGTCCGCCCGCCACGGATCTGAACAAGCACCTCGTCGCGGACACGCTCCAGCGTCTGACTGTCTCCGGCCTCCACGTTCAGCCTCAGCAACGGTTCGGTGTTGCTGGCGCGGACGTTGAACCACCATCCGTCCCCCCCGACGGTGAGCCCGTCCAGCTCGTCGATCGTGACGCCTGGACGCGCGGCCCAGCTCGACCGGATGTCAGCGATCACCTGTGCCTGGTCGGCAACGGTTGAGTTGATCTCGCCGCTGGCGGCGTAACGGTCGTACGGCGCAAGGAGGTGCGACAGCGGGACCGAGCTGCTGCCGAGTGCAGCCAGGACGTGCATACCGGCCAGCATGCCCGAGTCGGCGCGCCAGAAGTCCCGGAAGTAGAAGTGGCCGGAGTGCTCGCCTCCGAACACCGCCCCCGTCTCTGCCATCACACCCTTGATGAACGAGTGACCGACGCGCGAGCGGACGGCGGTACCGCCGGCCTCGGCTACCACCTCAGGCACGACCCGACTGGTGATCAAGTTGTAGATGACGGTGCCACCGGGGTCGCGAGCCAGCTCTCGGTCGGCGATCAGTGCGGCCAGAACGCTGGGCGACACGATGGATCCCCGCTCGTCGACGACGAAGCATCGATCCGCATCACCGTCGAATGCCAACCCGATGTCAGCCTGGTGGGCCAGGACCGCTGCCTGCAGGTCACGAAGGTTCTCGGGATCGATCGGGTTGGCCTCATGGTTCGGGAATGTTCCGTCGAGCTCAAAGAAGAGCGGGACGAGCGACATGGGCAGACCGGCGAAGACCGCAGGGGCTGTGAGCCCGGCCATCCCGTTGCCGGCGTCGACGACCACCGTCATCGGTCGCCCGCCGCGGAGTTCCACGAGCGAATGCAAGTGGGCCACGTAGTCGGCGAGCATGTCGCGCTCGACGATGGTCCCCCGCTCGGTTGTCGGCACGCTGACTCCGTGCGCGAGCGCATCCTTGATCTGTCCGAGTCCGGACTCCTGCCCCACGGGTGCCGCAAAAGCCCGACAGAGCTTGATCCCGTTGTACTGCGCCGGGTTGTGGCTGGCGGTGAACATCGCCCCAGGAAGACCCAGCAGCCCGGAAGCGCAGTACAGCTGGTCGGTGCTGGCCAGGCCGATCATCGTGACGTCGACGCCGCAGGACGCCGCACCTTCGGCAAAGGCTGTCGCGAGCTGCGGGGACGTCGGGCGCATGTCGTATCCGACGACCAGCCCGGACACCTCATCTTCGCCTTGCAGCAGCTGGACGAAGGCAGCCCCGATGTCACGACAGATCCGTTCGTCGAGCTGGGTCGGCACAATTCCGCGAATGTCGTAGGCCTTGACGATCGTGTTCAGAACGTCGGCATCGACAGGAACCGACCGGCTGGCTTCTGCAGTCACAAGGCTGGACCTTACCGAGGCCAGATGTGCGTGCCTGCCCCCCGGTCAGCCAGGCTTGCGCGTCTTGTCGAGGACACTGGCGACCGGGAGCTCGCGGTGCTGCACGCCACTGGCGTCCACCCACGTCTTGTGCTCGCACCGGTGGCACGAGACGAACTCGACGGGCGTTCCATCGGTCAAGGTCATGGCCAGGTGCGTCACCCGCTCGCTGTCGCACTCGGCGCAGGTGATGTCGGAGCGCGCACCCGACTGGGTCAGCGATCCGAGCGGAACGGCCATGGGCTGCGACGACGTACGGGCCATGATGGTTCTCCTCCGGTACGGGTCCGCACGGGCAGCGGACCGAGGTGCGCAGGTGCTATCGGCAGGAGGAGGGTGAGAGGTTGAATTACCGGAGATTCACGGCATTACGCCCGAATCGGACAAAACAGTCGAGAGGGGGTCAGACCGAGGAGTCCTCGAGTGGTGGGAGCACCCACAGGTGCCCGCGCCGACCCTTCTCGGTGGGTGTGCCCGGAGCCGAAGCACCCGGCGCTCCCTGGGCCTGGGCGGCGTCCGCCGGTGGGCGTCCCGCCTCTCGAACCGCATCGGCCAAGGCTTCGAGGTCGTCACTGCTCGGCCCCAGCATCGACGGATCAGGCGCGAGCCGAACGATCTCCCACCCCCGTGGCGCGGTCAGCCGCTCACCGTGCACTTCGCAGAGGTCGTAGCAGTGCGGTTCGGCGTAGGTGGCCAGCGGACCGAGCACTGCTGTGGAGTCGGCGTAGACGTACGTGAGGGTCATCACCGCAGCGCGGTTGCACGCCGTGCGGGAGCAGCGCCTCATGGGACTCACGGCGCGACGGTACCCGTAACCCGAGACCGATCGGTCCATTTGGCAGCGGTAACCACCGCCGTGTCGCCCGGAGAAGCCATCGTCCTAGGGTGCGGCCCATGCGGAAGGCCCCGTGGATTGGCACTGTGGGAGGCGCTGTGAGCAGGCGTGATCGACACGGTCGCTCCCTGCGCGCAGGAGGCGGCTCGTTCCCGTCCGCGGCGGTGGGTCGCCGTCGTCTCCTCGCGATCGCAGAAGCGGCTCAGGTTCGGCTGATCCGGCTCGCGAGGGCAGGTCACCCCGGTTCGCAGGTCCCCGCCGTGACGGTACAGATCTCTGACCTGCCCGATCGGGCCCAGATCGGCCGGGCGGGGGCGGACGACCTCCTCGACGGTGCGCTGCTGGCGCAGACCCATCAGCGCGCCGACGGGACCATCACCGTCACCCTGTTCGCCCTCGCCCTGCAGCTCGGCAGCGACGGTACAACTGCGGGGCTGACCCACCTGGTCCGACAGACGCTCGCCGAGCAGGTGGCCACCGAGCTCGGGATGTCGGCCCACGAGCTCGACCCCGAGGCCGAGTAGCCAACGCGACCGTGCCGTGGGTGCTGGCTAGCCGGCCGACCCAACCATGATCTGCGGAAACGCCTCGGGGACCTCGGCCAGCAACCGGGCGGTGGTCAGGGGGAACGACGAGACCAAGGGACCGCGGGGGCCCTGCTCGTCGAGCATACGAACGCCGTACAACGCACCGGCGCCGCCCGGAGTGACCACCAGACCGTAGGAGTCGACCCGTCTACCTTTGATCTTGCGGACATCGACCGTCACGACCTTGGTCGTGCCGGCGTCGAGCGAGTACCGACCGGCCGTCCACTCGCGGCCCCTCGCAAAGCCGGTAATCACCGCACTTTCCGCTGACTCCGGTGCGGTCAGGATCAACCGTGTCTGTAGGTCCTTGGTGCTGCGGTTGTCCGGCACCACCGCGGCGGCATCGAGGGGGTCGGCGGCCGCCAGGAAGAGCACGTCTCCGAAGATGTCGGGATCTTCGAGCAGGACGCGAGCACCGGCAGTCACGGGAACATCGGACGACAGCACGATGGCTGCCGGGTCGCCACGGAGCGCCTCCGTCAGGTCGACGGAGGCGAGTCCTTGTGCGGGGACGTCGACGATGTTGACGCCTTGCGGGGTGAACGAACCGTCCGGCGTCACGATCGACACGGTGACGACGGCTGCGTCCCCGGGGGCAACGATGTCGAGGCGGACCGTGGCATCCCGTCCCCGTGCGACGGGCGGCACTCCCGGGACGACCAGCTCATTCGTGGGTCGAACCGCGGCCGGAAGCCAGTCGGTCCCACCTGGATCGAACCCCTTGACATCGGTCTCGGTGATGGCGGCGGACAACCGGCCGACGCGCACCTGGGCATGCACGGCGAGAACCTTCTCGCCGGGTGCCACCTCGTCGAGCCGGACGCTGACACTCGAACGCGGACCCACCTGAACACCTCGGGCGCCGGGCGCGTCCACGAGCCCGTCGCGTCCGTGGATCGTCACATCGACGGTCGCCGTGGCGGCTTCGGGGTTGGTGAGAACCAGAACCGCACGCTGGCCCACCCCGGAGGCCGCTCCCACGAACCAGAAGTCGGTTCCCGTTGGCTGACACTGGGTTGACGCCAGTCCACGTCCGGCTCCGTCGACCGTGCGCTCGGTCTGCGTCACGGAGAAGCCCGGCGCCAACGAACCGGACGCCGACCCGGTCACCGAGTCGCGCTCTCCGTTGCGCCCGACATAGGCACCGCGGTCACCGGGTTCGCTGAGGCTGATCAACGTCTTCTCACGGGAGACGCGAGGGAAGAGGGTGCGCACCACGCCGCTGCCGGCGTCAGTCTGGTCGACGCCAGGCACTAAGGGCGGTGTGGCCGCAGCCACCGCCGACTCGGTGAATCCTCGCCGCGACCGAAGCCCGGGACAGGCCACCGTGGTCTCGGTCACGGGAACCACCTGCGGCGCCGTCGCCACCGGGGTGGAACGAGTGCCGGACGCCGCCGTCGCCACCACCGCAGCAGCGGTGACCATGAGCAGGACGAGGAGCAGCTGCACCGCCGGGCGTCGGGCCCAGCCCGTCATGCGGCTCATACCGCCCCCTCATCGGGGCGCGAGCGACCGGGCAGGGCAACCAGCACGAGCGCCACAACCGCCACGAGTTGCGCCCACAACAACGCGCTGCGCCACGGATTGTCGACGACCATCGCCACCTCGGTCGGTGCCGCCCCGACGATGAAGCGCTGCGCCCAGTCCGACACCGTGGGCGTTGGCAGATCGCGCGTCTGGCCGACCGCGGACCCGGTCGCGACCCAGCCGTCGTCGGCCAGCTCGGCCAGCTCGAGCAACCGGTCGGTCTCGGCGCCCGGCACCTGCACCTGGGCAGCGACCGGGTCGCCGGGAACCTCGGACGCAAGCACCTCCCGCTTGGCATCCGACGCCAGAACCGTCACGCGGCCAGCGGCGAGCTCGACGCGCCAGAGCGAAGACTGGCCGGGGTTGGAGACGCGGAGCAAGCCCGGAGCCGAGTCGAGCGCCACCTCGAGGTCGGGGTCGACGGGGGGCACCGCCAGCACGTACTGGACGCCTCTGGACACGAGCTCATCGACCGGCGCCGACCCACGCCCTGAGGCCAGGTCGGAGACGACGGCGTCCATCGACGTGAGCAGGTCAACCCGAGGTGCGGTCTCGACATCACCCCACTGCGCATCTCGCGATCGGAGAACGGTGTAGGCCAGCTGACCGTCAGCGGGTGCCAGAACCAACGTGCGGATCTGCTCAGGGAGGGCTGACTGTGCCCGGACGAATGCCGGGAGTGGGTTGGCCGATCCGCGGACTAGAGGGTCGTCGGCGCCTCGCTCGATCCAGCTCACGCCCCACACCAACGGACTCAGCAAGGCAAGCCCCACCACAACGGCGTACGTCGGTTGGCGCCACGAGAACGTCGCCCGCTGCAGCCGCATCCGACTTCCGCGAGCTGCCGTCGACACGGCGACCAGGCCGGCGCCCACGGCCAGGACCAGCACCGAACCGCTCCACACCGCAACCGGCTGACCGCTGGTGTCTGGTGTCACCGTGATGGCGTCAACGGTCAGGGCCCAGGCCAGACAGAGACCGAGGAAGGCCAGCGCTGCCCTCACCGGCGCCACCTGGTGGGCGCGAAGTACAGCTACCAGGGTGGCCAACGCCACACCAAGACCGAACCACCACGGCGCCGACCACAGTCCGCCGGCGTCGAAGAAGACCGCCTGCCACGGCGCCAGGGTCTCGCCCACGAGCGGCACTCCCGGCTCGAGGAGCAGAACGGCAGGGTCGCCCGCCACGACCGACCACCACGGCAGCAGCAGAACCGGCGGACCCACGGCGAGCACGAAGGCAACCACCCGAGCACGACGCGATGCCGCCCAGGCTGCCAGGGCGATGGCTGCGCCAGTGAACGGGACGATCAGCAACGGCGCCAGCGCCAGCATCACCGCGAGCAGCAGAACCGAGACCGCAGTCGCCCGGTACGAGACCGCTTGCGCAGCACCCCCGGCAGATCCCAGACCCACCCCTCTGGCCACAGCCACCGCAGCAAGCGGCGCGACGACGCCCACGAGCACCGTCGTCCATCGGCCTTGGGCAGTCGCGGCAAGGAAGACCGGGTTCAGCGCATAGGCGGCGCCCACCCACAGGCGGAGTCGGGCCGACAGACCAAAGGATCGGGTCACCTGATACGCCAAGAGTCCGGCCAGCGGCGGTCCGACGACGAGCACCATGGGCACGACCCAGGTGGCATGACCCAGCAGCACAGTGGCCAGGGCCGCCAACACCGCCGTTGACGGGTGCGCCATCGTCCCGCTGCCCAGGGTCACCGGATGCCAGGACGCGGTATACGACTGCCAGAGGTCGCTGGCACCCGACGGCATGGGCAGCATGGCGCCACCGTGCAACGCACCCCCGCGGTAGAGCCCACGCCAGGCGATCAGCTCGATCGCCACCAGGCCGGCGAAGAGCACAAACCCCGGTCGTCGGACCCACCGGCCCAGGCGTCCGGACCCGCTGGCCACGAACGAGTCGAGATCCTCCTCGACCGGCCCGGACTCCAAGATCGTGCTGGGGTGGACATCGGTCTCGACGCTCAGCGATCCCGCCAGGGTCTCGAAGGTTTGCCGGACCTGCTGGCCAGGGGGCGGAAAGAGCGAACGCAGGCTTCGGGCCGGCACCTTCCGGCCGGGGGCGCGGGCCCGACGGGCCCGCCAGGTGCGCCCAGGACGGAGCAGCACCGTCCAGATCGCGCCGACTTCGGCCGCCGCCTCGCGCGGCGCCTTTCCGAGCACGTAGCCCAGCGCACGGACCAGGGTCTGCACGAGCAGCCACAGCCATCGGAACAACAGGGTGGACGTCCGCCCGTTGGCCAGAAGCGTGTACAGGGCGCTGGCGCGATCGACGGCGTGCGGATCGCGCGGCGCCTCGACCCGACGCCCCCTCGCCATCGCCTCGGCGTGGTGGATGACCGCGTTCGTCGCGACCACGACACGGTGACCAGCCAGGTGGGCCCGCCATCCGAAGTCGACGTCGTCCCGGAAGAAGTGCAACGCATCGTCGAAACCGCCGAGCTCATCCCACACCTCGCGCCGCACGAACAGTCCTGCACTTCCGACCGCGAGGGTGTCGTGCTGGCCGTCGTACTGCCCCTGGTCCTGTTCCCCCGGCTCGAGCCCGGTGTGCCGCCGGCCCGATCGAGAGATCGAGACACCCACCTCGAGCAGACGACGCGGCTCATCCCACCCGAGGACCTTCGGCCCCCACACGGCGACCGACCGCTGGTCATCGGCGCTGAGGAGCAGCGCGCCGAGTGAGTCCGGCGAAGGCGCGCTGTCGTCGTGCAGCAGCCACACCCAGCCACTCGGTTCGGTGATCGACGCGACCCCGGCGTTGACCGCGGCCGCGAAGCCCGTCTCCGCCGGCAGGGTGATGACCCGGTCGACCGCTGACGACGTCGCCAGGAGGGCGGGGGTGCTGTCGGCCGACCCGGTGTCGACCGCCACCACGAAGTCGGGACCGGGGTCGAGGGAGGCCAGGGCTGCCAGCGTTCGGGGAAGGAACTCCTCGCCGTCGTGCGCCACCACCACCGCGACGACACCACGGTCGTCGGGCATCGGGGAGGGCTGGGTGTCCTGGCTCATGGTCGGCGACCCACCCTACGGGGCCCTGGGGGATGCCAAGGCGTTGCGGTCGCCCGTAGCGTCGGGTCGACCGGCAGCGTGGTCTAGACCGCTTCCTTCTTCAGGCGGCGACGCTCGCGCTCGGAGAGCCCACCCCAAATGCCGAAGCGCTCGTCGTGGGCGAGCGCATACTCCAGACAGTCACCCCGCACGTCGCAGCCGAGGCAGACCTTCTTGGCCTCACGGGTCGACCCGCCCTTCTCCGGGAAGAATGCCTCCGGATCAGTTTGGGCGCAGAGCGCACGCTCCTGCCACGACGGCTCTGCTTCCTGCTCTTCTTGCACGTCCATCAGACTGATGGCCTCGGTCACCGTTCCTCCTCGACCCAACGGGTGCCACCTGACCACGGACCGGTCAAACGACATGCGTGGAATTACAGGGGTGTCGTTGCCCTGCTGTCAACACTTTCTCTGCTATTCGTTCCGAATCGAGTTCACAGAGAGTAGTCGCACAATCACACATGGACGCCATGGGAACGGCATCGTCGCAGGTCAGAGGCTCGTGGCGACCCGGGGCAGTACGCCTCCCGAGCGGATCGACCGTTCGGACCTTTCTGGCGCAACTGAGCCGTAGGTCGTCGTTCGCTGCCGGGCCACGCGCCCCGCGTCGGCCGCCCACCCCACGAGATCGGCGACCGCCATCGCCGACCCGTGCGGGCTCCCGGCCATCCGGCTGATCGTCTCCTCCATCAGCGTTCCGCCGAGGTCATCGGCCCCCGAGCGGAGCATCGTGTGCACCCCCGCCGCGCCCAGCTTCACCCACGAGACCTGGACATGATCGATCCGTCCGTGCAGCAACAGTCGTCCGGCAGCGTGCACCGCCCGTGTCTCGTCGGTCGTCGGCCCGGCTCGGCCGATTCCCGCCAGGTAGAGCGGAGCGGAGTGGTGGACGTACGGCAACGGGACGAACTCCGTGAAACCGCGACTCCCCCGTTCGCGTGCGTGGTCCTGCACCCGGGCCAGCACTCGAAGGTGCGTCAGCCAGTGCTCGGGGCCGTCGACGTGGCCAAACATCATCGTGCTGCTCGTGGGCAGTCCTAGCCGGTGAGCTGCCTCGACCACCTCCACCCACGTCGCCGTGGGCAGCTTCCCCTTGGTCAGGACCCAGCGAACGTCGTCATCGAGAATCTCGGCGGCCGTACCGGGAAGTGACCCTAGCCCCGCGTGCTGCAGAAGCGCCAGGAACTCGATGATCGGTACACCCGCGCGCGCCGCCCCCGTGGCGACCTCCATCGGGCTGAAGGCGTGGACATGCATCTGGGGCAAAGCCTGCTTCAAGTCGCGAACAAGATCGACGTAGTAGGAAGTGGGCAGCTGCGGGTCGATCCCACCTTGGAGACAGACCTCGGTCGCGCCGAGATCCCACGCCTCGACGGCACGTGCGAGGACCTGTTCGGTCGACAGCGCGTAGGCGTCGGCGTCCGACCGTCGCTGGGCGAACGCGCAGAACCTGCACCCGGTGTAGCAGATGTTCGTGAAGTTGATGTTGCGGTTGACGACGAACGTGACCTCGTCGCCCACGGTGTCGTGCCGCACCGCATCTGCGAGGTCGGCCACCGCCTCCAGGTCATCCCCCCGCGCCGACAGCACGGCAAGCGCCCGACCGGCATGCTCTGGGCGCAGCAACGCCGACGGATCACGTTCGGCCACCCGGAGGGCCTCGCGAACGTCGCCGTCGAGCCTGCGCAGATCAGCGGCGCCGGCCGCCTTGGCGACTTCGCCCCACGAACCGAACGCGCTGTCCACATCACCGCGAACGACAGAGCTGCGCCCCTGCGAGTCGATGTCTCGATGGAGGTCCACCCGACCGGTGTCCTCCAGGCGGTCGGGCTCCTGCCACGGCAGACCATGCGGGGTCACGCCTTCCCCGGCCAGCCCGGACACCTCCGCCAGCGCCGCCACATGGCGGTCGAGTCGAGGGTCGATCCAGCGTTCACCCCGGCTGACGTAGGGCGGGTGGACGGTCAGCCGTTCGCGCAGGGTGAACCCGGCGGCAGCCGTCTGCTCGGCCAGCTCAGCCACGTGCGGCCAGGGTCGCTCGGGGTTGACGTGATCTGGCGTCAGCGGGCTGACCCCGCCCCAGTCATCGACCCCCGCGGCGAGCACCATCGGGAGCGCGGCAAGGTCGGACAAGTTCGGCGGTACCTGGATGCGGACAGCCGGCCCCAGCAGCACGCGGGCGGTCGCGACAGCGGCCAGGAACTCCTCGGGGTCGAGGTCCGGCACGCTGGCCATCGCCGTCCTGGGTTTGGCCCGAAAGTTCTGGACGATCACCTCTTGCACGTGCCCGTGGCGACGATGGGCCGACCGAATCGCTAACAGACTCGCCGCCCGCTCGATGACGGTCTCCCCGATACCGACCAAGATCCCGGTGGTGAAAGGCACCGACAGTCGACCCGCGTTCTCGATGACCTCAAGACGGACCGCCGGCTCTTTGTCTGGAGATCCGTAGTGGGGCTGACCCGGCTCGGACCACAGCCGCGTGCTGGTCGTCTCGAGCATCATGCCCATCGACGGCGCCACGGGCTTGAGCTGCACGAGCTCTTGCCACGACATGACGCCCGGGTTGAGGTGTGGCAGCAGACCGGTCTGCTCGAGAACGACAATGGCCATCGCTCGTAGGTAGTCGATGGTGCTCGCGTACCCAGCTTCGTCCAGCCAGGCACGGGCCGCTGGCCAACGATGCTCGGGGCGGTCTCCCAGCGTGAACAAGGCTTCCTTGCACTCCTGGGCTGCTCCGGCCCTGGCAATGGCGAGCACTTCGTCCGGGGAGAGGTAGGGAGATTCGACGTCGGCAGGTGCCGCCGCGAAGGTGCAGTAGTGACAGCGGTCGCGGCAGAGGCGGGTGAGCGGGATGAACACCTTGCGCGAGTAGGTGATGACGCCCGGCCGCCCACACTCGTCGAGCCCGCGGTCGCGCAGCTCCGAGGCCAGGGAGAGCAACGACTCGAGGGCGCCACCACGCGCCCCCATCAGGGCTGCCGCCTCGTGCGGGTCCAGTTCTCGTCCCTGCTCGGCCCGACGGAGTGCCCGAGCGGTCTCACGCGTGTGCGGCACGGGCCGAGCGTACGTCAGGGATCGGTAATGGTCTTGTCACCGCTTCACCCTCGGAACCGGGCTCCCCGCTCCTTAGCGTCGGAGGAGCCCGAACGACCGGTAACCGAAGGAGCCCCGATGACCGCATCACCCACCGCCCGATCGCGAACGGCAGCGGCCCGGATCACAACGTTGGCGGCCACCGCCGTGCTTGCCCTCACCCCTGTGATCGGCGCAGGAACCGCGCAGGCCGACAGCAGCAACCCGCAGGGCGCCAACTTCGGCATGCTCTACCACGACGGCCAGGTGGTGCGCACTGTTGCGACCCCGACGAGCCAGCCGGGTCGAGGCGTCGACGCCATCTATCCAGTCGTCGACGGTGCGGTCGGCCAGCTCCCCGTCACCTCCGCGGCACCGGGCGATGACTACCACGGCGGTCGCTGGGCGGTGCACGTCGTGACGTGGAACGTCACGGCCTACCTGCTGACGTCCGACGAGGACATCCGAGCGGCTGCCGAAGCCGGAGACATCACGATCAGGCGACTGCCCAGTGCCGACTTCGTCTGCCCGGTTGCCGGACGCTGACCGCGGAGGACAGGCGGTGCTCGCGGACCGGCGCACGTACGCTGACGCCGTGAGCACCCCTGCCCCGTCATCCGCTGGCTGCTCGTCGACCACGACCGGCGTCCCCGCGACGGTCCTGGTCGTCGACGACGACCGCACGGTGGCCGAGGTGGTGGTCACCTACCTCGAACGAGCGGGCCTGCGCGCTGTTCACGTGGGCGACGGTTCGTCAGCACTGGCGGCTTTCGATGCCGAGTCGCCCGACCTTGTGGTGCTCGACCTGATGCTTCCCGACCTCGATGGCCTCGAAGTCTGCCGACGGCTGCGGGCCACGTCACACGTCCCGGTGATCATGCTGACCGCACTCGGAGACGAGGTCGACCGCGTGTTGGGACTGGAGGTGGGGGCCGACGACTACGTCACCAAGCCGTTCAGCCCGCGCGAGCTCGTGCTACGCGTCCAATCGGTTCTACGCCGGTCGGCCGGCAGCAGCGGCGCCGCGAAGCTCGCAGACGATCCAGTGCTCCGCGACGGCGACCTGACGCTCGACACCGCCGCGCACATCGCCACCCGTGGTGGGGCACCGTTGCCCCTGACCAGCCGCGAGTTCGACCTGCTTGCGTTCCTGCTGGCCCACCCCGGTCACGCCTTTTCCCGCAGTGAGCTGATGGAGCAGGTCTGGGGCTGGTCGTTCGGCGACCAGTCCACGGTGACCGTCCACGTCCGGCGGCTGCGCGAGAAGGTCGAGCCCGACCCCACCGACCCGGTCCGCCTCATGACCGTCTGGGGCGTCGGGTACCGGTGGGACTCGACGGGGCCTGACTCATGAGCCCTTGGATGTCAGTGACCGTCACCGCGATCGTGAGCAGCGCTGTGGTCGGCGCGGTTGGCCTGGTCACCCTGCACCTGTTGGGCCGACGGTCGGCCCGCACCCTCGCCTGGCTCGCGCCCGTGACGGCGGTCGTCGCTGTCGTTGTCGGTGTCGTCGCCACCTCACAGCGGATGTTCCTGTCGTCGCACGACCTCGGTGTCGTCCTGGTGGTGTGCGCCTCGGCCGGCTTCGTGGCCGTCGGCGTGGGCCTCCTCCTGTCGCGTCGGATCGACCAGATCGAGCGGCACTCCCGCCAGCTCGCCGAGGACCAGGCCAGGGCCGAAGAGGCAGAGCGCACCCGCCGTGAGCTCGTGGCATGGGTGTCGCACGACCTGCGCACCCCACTGGCCGGAATGCGGGCGATGACCGAGGCGCTCGAGGACGGCGTGGCGACCGACCCCGAGCGGTACCACCGGCAGCTGCGCACCGAGGTCGACCGGCTGACCGGCATGGTCGACGACCTCTTCGAGCTGTCCCGGATCAACGCAGGGGCGCTGAACCTGTTCCGCGAACGCATCTCACTGACCGATGTCGTGGGAGATGTGGTGGCGGCCACCGCACCGCTGGCCGACGTACGCGGCGTGACCCTCTCGGCTGAGGTCGACAGTGGTTCGGGCGACACGATCAGCGCCGACGAGCGCGAGCTGCGGCGAGCGATCACCAATCTCGTGAGCAACGCGATTCGGCACACTCCCCACGACGGCACCGTGAACGTGATCGCCTCCGTCGTGAACGGCACGGCGACAGTGACGGTGACCGATGCCTGCGGCGGGATTCCGGACGCCGACCTCGGTCGGATCTTCGAAGCCGGATTCCGCGGTGATCAGGCCCGTACCCCTGATCCCGATGGCGGCGCCGGGCTGGGTCTGGCGATCGTGCAGGGAATCGTGACCGCGCACAGCGGCATCGTTCGCGTACGGAACGTCAGTGGCGGCTGCTGCTTCGAGGTAGTGATCCCCGCGTCCGTCGGCCCAGCGGTCAGCCCCGCAACGAACCCGGCGTCCAGCTGACAGTAACCACGTCACGGTGGTAGCCCGGAGCGACGTCGCCCAGGGCGTGCGCCACGTCAGGCTCTCGCTCGACGGGAAGGCAGAGCCGCTGGGCGACCATGGCCGCCCGCTCGTCGAGCGTCTCACCGTCTGAGCCGTCGGCCGCCGCTGGATCAACATGCGTCCAGTACTCCGCGCGCAGGTCGGCGACGTCCATGGCGCCGAGGATCTCCACGAGGTCACCGGCAATCGGGCTCACCGGGCGCTCAAGACCGTGGAACTGCTTCCACAGCGGGCTCATCCACGACAGCGGGTGATGCGGCGGCAGCTCGAGGACGACGCGTCTGCGCACTTTCGCGTCGAGAGCAGCGAGGAACGGCACGATGTCGGCCACGTTGTAGACCACGTGGTGCACGACGGCCACGTCGTGCGCTGCAACTTCTCCGGCAACCGCCGGCCAGGTGCCCTGAACCTCGTGGTGGACAACTCCCACCGTGGAGGCGCGCTCGGCGAATGCCTCCAACATGGCCGCCTGGCCGTCGACCGCAGTGAGGGAAGTGGCCCATGGTGCCAGGGGCAGCGACGCCGCGCCCGCGCCTGCGCCAACGTCCAGAACAGACCCTGGGTCGTCTCGGAGAACGTCGGCGGCTCGTTCGAACGAGACTCCGGCCGGGTCAGCGACCGCTCGGTCCGCGCGTCCGGCGAACCGGGCAACCGGCAACATCCACGGATCGCGCGTTGCCGCGTCCAGGATGGGTTGCGGAATCGCCCAGGACGCCAAGGAGTCCGTCCAGTGCTGGGCCATGGCCGAGAGATCCGCATGTCTGCTCACTGACAAGATGCTGCCATGAAGATCACCGCTCTGGCAGGGGGCATCGGCGGCGCCCGCTTTCTACGCGGCTTGCGTGAGCACCTGCAGGGGCGGGGGGACGACTGGGCCGGGGCCGAGATCACGGTGATCGGCAACACCGCCGACGACATCACGCTCTTCGGTCTCCGGGTCTGCCCTGACCTCGATACCGTCATGTACACACTCGGTGGGGGCATCCACGAGGAGCAGGGGTGGGGGCGCTCGGACGAGACGTTCGGTGTCAGCGCCGAGCTAGCCGCGTACGAGGTGCCACCCGACTGGTTCACACTCGGCGACCGCGACATCGCCACGCACATCGTGCGCACCCAGATGCTCCGTGCCGGCTGGTCCCTCACCGACGTGACAGCCGCACTGTGCGACCGGTGGCAGCCGGGGGTGCGACTCCTCCCCATGAGTGACGACCCGGTCGAGACGCACGTCGTCGTAGCCGGTGACGACGCGTCACGCGAGGCGGTGCATTTTCAGGAGTGGTGGGTACGTGAGCAGGCGAGGCGTCCGGCTCTGGAGTTCGTCTTCCTCGGTGCCGCCGAGGCGAAGCCGACAGCCGCTGTCCTCGACGCCATACACGGTGCCGACGTGGTCCTCCTGCCTCCGTCGAACCCGGTCGTGAGCATCGGCGCGATTCTGCAGGTCGTCGGGGTCGGCGACGCACTGCGCGCGGCCACCGCCCCCATCGTCGGGGTGTCGCCCATCATCGGCGGAAGGCCCGTGCGCGGCATGGCCGACGCATGCTTGTCGGCCATCGGTGTCGAGACGGCGGCGGCTGCCGTGGCCGGACACTACGGCGCGCGCATCGCCGGTGGCCTGCTCGATGGTTGGCTGGTTGCGAACCAGGATGCCTCGACGGCCGGTCCACCCGGCGTCGTGCAGCGCTCCCATCCCCTGTTGATGACGACACGGGGCGAAGCCGCCGGCCTCGCCGGTGCGGCGCTCGATCTCGCTCTCGAGCTGCGCCACTGACGCCATGGCCGGCTTCCAGGTAGTCGTGCTCGAGGGCTTGCCGGAGATCGCTCCCGGCGACGACCTTGCTGCCGCCATCACGGCACGTGGCATCGACCTTCAGGACGGCGACATCGTCGTGGTGTCGAGCAAGGCCGTGAGCAAGGCCGAGGGCCGCGTCGTGCCAGGCGTTGACCGAGCGGACGCGGTGGCCAGCGAGACCGTCCGCGTGGTGGCCGAGCGGGGCGACCTGAAGGTCGTGGAGACCCGCCATGGCCTGGTGCTCGCCGCCGCCGGTGTGGACACGAGCAACGTGGCACCTGGCTCACTGGTCCTCCTGCCCGAGGACGCTGATGCGTCGGCCCGCTTGCTTCGCACCGCGCTCCAGGCCCCCATCGACGGCACGATCGCGGTCATCGTCACCGACACGGCCGGACGCCCATGGCGCCTGGGACAGACCGACATCGCGATCGGTGCAGCGGGCATCTCACCGTTGCTCGACCTCCGCGGTTCGCACGACGCCCACGGCAACGTCCTGGAGTCGACCGTCCCGGCAGTTGCTGACGAGCTCGCAGCAGCGGCCGAGCTGGTGATGGGCAAGGCAGCCGGCACGCCGGTCGCCGTGGTGCGGGGGCTCGGTCACCTGGTTCAGTCGTCCGACGGCCCCGGCGCCGCGGCGATCGTGCGACCCCGAGACGAGGATCTGTTTCCCTCTGGCTCCGTCGACGTCGTGCGGTCCCGTCGGACTGTTCGCACCTTCACCCAGCAACCGGTTCCACGAGCAACCATCGAGGCAGCAGTTGCCGACGCGATCACCGCCCCAGCACCGCATCACACCGCCCCTTGGCGATTCGTTCTGGTCGCCGACGATCGGCGTGTTGCCCTGCTGGATGCGATGGCCGAGCAGTGGCGCACCGACCTTCGTGCCGACGGGCTGGACGACGCCGACATCGACCGACGGGTGGCGCGCGGTGACATCGTGCGTGCTGCACCAACGGTGGTCGTGCCCTGCCTGGTCGACGAGGGTGCCTATGCCTATCCGGACGAACGTCGGTCATCGGCTGAGGAGGCCATGTTCGTCCTGGCCATGGGGGCGGGCATCGAGAACTTCCTGCTGGGGCTGTCGGTTCGCGGTGTGGGGTCGGCGTGGGTCTCGTCGACTCTCTTCTGTCCGGACGTGGCGCGTGCCACACTGCGATTGCCCACGGGCTGGCGTCCGATGGGGGCGGTCGCCCTAGGGTTCGCGGATGCGGCGCCGCCGCCGCGTCCGCCGAGAGATGTCGGCGAGTACCTCGTCGAACGCTAGAACCTGAGTGGTGACGTCCAAGGGCGAGACGAGGTATTCGGCCTCTTGAGCACGCTCGCGCACATCACCGGGCCACCCCACTCGCCTCGACGTGAGGCCGCCGCCATCACGACGAACGGTGGCGCGGCACCGCCATCCGCGGCCCGCGTCTCGGTGCAGACACCCCCGACATCTCAAGCAGGCGCTGCACCCGGTAGCGATGCCCGGCATAGGGCTGCAGCAGTTCACTCATGCGGTCATCGTCGCCGCGTTGGCCAGTGAGCCACCAGCAGAGATCTTTGGCCACGTGGAAGTCACCGAAGGACACCGCATCGGGGTCACCGTGGGCTCGCTGACGTACCTCCGCCGACGTCCAGACTCCGACACCGGGGAGGGCGCGCAGGACTCGGTCGGCGTCTGAGCCGGTGAGCTCAGCCGTCCGATCAATCGCAGCTGCGGCGGCGGCGACGGTGCGCAGCGTGCGGGCGCGGTGCGGTGTGAGCCCGGCCCGGTGGAAGTCGGCGTCGGTGATGTCGCGCCAGACCTTCGGAGAGGGCACCACGTTCATCCCCTCTGGAGCCGGGCCCGGCGCCCGCTCACCAAAGCGGCCGACCAGAACCTGCCAAGCACGCCACGCCTCACGCCCGGTCACCTTCTGCTCGAACACGGCCGTCAGGCACGCCTCCAACGGACGCCGGGTGCGCATGATCCGCCAACCGCCTGCCCTGCGCCAGGCCTCAGCCACCTGTGGGTGAGCCGGCTCGAACCCCGCCGGGTCGTCGTCGGCCCCCAGAAGTGACGGGATGCCGTCACACAGCCAGCGCGCACCAGGGCCCCAGCCGGTCCCCTGAACCTGCCCATCGGCGGCCCGCACCTCCAGTCGAAGCGTGCCCGGTCCTTCCGGGGTGGACACCGCCCACCAGGCAGTGCGTCCCCCGCCGGCAGGATGCGGCCCGAAGCGAAACGACCGATGACGCGGACCGCGGCTCAGCGGGCCGAGGACGGCCACCAGGTCGACCGGGTAGCTAGGCGCCCACGTGCGCTCGACCACGAGCACTCAGGTCGTCAACCCCAGTCGCGATCCACCTGGCAGGTGCGTCCCCGGACTCACCGTCGTCGAGTCGCCGAGCACCGAGTCGACCACCACCGCGCCTGCACCAACCGAGGCGTTCGCTCCGATCACGCTGCGAGTGACGGTCGCACCCGCACCGACTGTGGCTCCCGACATCACGATCGACGCATCAACAACTGCCCCTGGGCCTAGCACGGCGCCGGACGCGACGGCCGACCCACCGAAGACCTCGACGTCGTCAGACGCCATCTCAGGGTGGCCGAACCAGGCCGGTCCGCCCGCCTGCAGATAGGCAGCCGACGGCGCAACACCGAGCACAACGTCGGCCGAACATCGCACCAGTGCCTCGGGCGTTCCGACATCGCACCAGTAGGCCGTCTCTTTCCACGCCCGCACGTCTCGTCCGGCCGCCAGCAGTCCCGGAAAGGTCTCCCGTTCCACCGACACCACCTCGCCGGCCGGGATGGCATCGATCACCGATCGCCGGAACACGTAGGCCCCCGCATTCACCCACGACGTCACGGGGTGGTCCATCTTCTCCAGGAACGCCGTGACGCGGCCCTCCGCGTCAGTAGGTACGCAGCCATACGCCCGGGCATCGGCAACCTCCACCAGGTGCAGGGTGACGTCGGCATCCACCTCTTGGTGGAACGCAATCTGACCCCCGAGGTCGTGACCGGAGAGGACGTCGCCGTTGAGGATCACCACCGGATCGTCCGATCCGGATGTCAGGCCCCGAGCCGCGTTCCGGATCGCCCCGCCCGTACCAAGGGGGTGATCCTCATGCACGTACGTCAGCTGCAGCCCGACAGGCGACCCGTCACCGAAGGTCTCGGTGAAGATCTCTGAGCGGTACGACGTCGCCAGCACCACGTGTTCGACACCAGCGTGACGCAGAGCGGCCAGCTGGTGGGCCAAGAAGGGCACCCCTGCGACCGGAAGCAGCGGTTTGGGCGTCGTCAGGGTCAGCGGACGCAGTCGGGTGCCTTGGCCGCCAACCAGCAGTACCGCTTCGCGCATGGCGTCAGCCTAGGGGCGCCACTACCCGGTCGCTCAGGAGTACCAGCCGACGACCCGGAACGAGACGGCGGCAGCGCTTCCCTTCGCAGTCACCGTGATCTTGCCGTCCGCACCGACCGGCACCACCACCAACGTGCGGTGGGTGCCCTTCTTGTCGAACGCGAGCAACGGTCGAGGGGTCTTGGCGGACCCGGCCGGAAGCACCGTCAGGTATCCGCTCGCACCGTCGCCCCGGGCAATCGCCTGGACGATCACCGACGAGGCAGCTCCGGGAACCTCGGTGTTCTTGCCGCGCACCCGAACCGTGCGCGACTCACCGGCCGACAGCGTGCCGGACGAGCCTGACTCCAGGGCGGTGAAGCCCTTGATGCTGCGGTATCGACCGGATCGGTCCCCACGCTGCGACCGGAACCAGCCGAGCACGTCAACCTGGACCTGCGCCTTCCCCTTGCTGAGTCGAAGGGGCAGTCGGCCATCGGCGTCCAGACGAGCCACCGTCGTTCCTGTGCGCCACGCACCCGCGGGCGCTCGCACCGTCAGCCCGAGTGTTCTCGGCGTGCCCCGTGGTGCGACGCTCAGGGAAGCAGTCTCAGTCGGTTTCACCAGACCGATGCTCACCACCACCGTGCGCGCGTTGTTGGGGACGCCCTCACGTCCGGCTATCCGGACGTTGCGTGTCTCGCCGGCCTGCAGTCGACCTTTGCTCCATCCGAAGCCGGTCGCGCTGTTGACCAGGCGACGGGCAGCAACCGAACGGAGCACTTTGGTCCCCACCCCCGACGATGTGTAGTAGCCGACCAGGTCGACGTCGAGACCCGCCAGTTTCGTGGTGGCACCCAAACAGATCTTGCCGTTGGACCCAGCTCGGACGGTCGCCAGTCCGGCGTCAGCTCCCCCTGCCGAGTACGTGGCGACGACCTGTTCACGATCGGGTGCACCGCACGGCCACACCTTGACGCGTCCGCCGTCGCGGGCGCTCGCGGCGGTGACCCGGACCGCGACCGCTCGCGTTCCTTGCTCTGGCGCACGCTTCGACCCGACGACCGACACCGCCACCTGCCCACCGCGGGTGTCAGAAGCCGTCTCTCCTCTGTCGACGATGCGCCTGGCACTGAGCGACCGGAAGTACGAGTACGAAGAGATCGGGACGAAGGCAGGGGTCGCTGTCGCCGGTCCTCGACCCGAGCGATAGACCGGGGCCACCCGCGCCCGGTACTCCTTCCCGTTTGTCAGCCCCTTGACCCGGACCTTCCGCGCAGTGGAGCCCACTCGGTAGGTCTGGTCGGTGGACGAGACGGTGATGCGGTACGCCTTCACGCGTCGGTCGGTGTTCGGCGCTCCCCACCGCACCAACCCCGAACGGTCACCGCGCTCCACACGGACGTTTCTTGCCGGAGCCGTGATGCCACCGTCGACGTTGGTCACCGTCCACCAGGTGCTCTTCAGGCCCGCGGCCCAGCGGAAGCTGTCGGCGGACACAGTCACGGTGCTCTTGCTGCCCACGAGGCCGACGGAGAGAACCCGGCCACCCCACGGACCATTGCCGTCGCGACCCAGGACCTTGAGTTTCTTCACAGTGCCGATCTGCGGCCAGGCGCTCTCGATCCTGGTGGAGCTGACCGAGGTCGACCAGCTGTGCCCCCAGTTCGCCGCCCCGGTCACGACACCGTCGTACGGGTCCGGCTGAGCCACGAGGTAGGGGCGGCTTCCTGCAACCGAGTACCCACCGTTCGCCGAGCTGAACATGGCGAACACCGGCTGGCCGGCATGGCGGAGGTACTGATGGGCGGTGGCCCTGACGGCGGCCACCTCCACATTGCTCTCGCTGGATATCGGCCCGTACACCTGGCAGGACGTGGTGTCACAGATGTCATAGGCGCGGTGCGCCGCTCGCGCGTTCACCTGTGCGAGGAGTGCGTAGCTGCGGGCCGCCACGGCCTGCGCTCTCAGGGCTGCGTCGGTCCACGAGCTCGGCACCTCCGACGACACGACCGAGCGCAGGTAGTCCTCGAGAAGCAGCGAGTTGACCGCCAGCACCGACGAGGAGCTGGGCTTGACGTCGAGAAAACCGTGGTAGGTCCGCTTGGCTCCGGTCGACGTCTGGACGCCGATCCGGCTCTTGCCGACCGCGGAGCCGGTTCGCCACCGGATCGACCCACTGAGGCCGCCGACCACCTTGACCGCCTTGACTGACGAGACCGCCCATACCGCGAGCCCACCGCTGCCCTTGACGGAGCGGAACGTCGAGACCGGCTCGCCACCCGCCTTCGACGGAAGGGAGACGGAGTTGCCACGGTGACTGAGCGACAGACCCGACTTGGCGGGGACGACGACACCGGTGCCCTGCGGAGTGCTCCGCACGATGCCGGAGAGACCGACCTTGATCTGTCGGTCGGCGCCCACCTCAGCCAGGCGCGTGCCGGGGTAGTAGAACTTCACGATCTGGCGGTAGCTCTTGCCGAGTCGACCCATCCCCTCGGCACCGAACTGCGACATCCCGATGCCGTGTCCGTAGCCCAGCCCGGACAGCTGGAACACGCCGCTGGAGGGTCGTGCGTAGGCCTCGCCGGACGACCCGGCTCGGGCCGGTGCGGAGATGAGAGAGAGCAGACCCCCCACAAGCCCGGCAACCGCTGCAGCCGCCAGCACCCTTCGGAGGTGTCGCTGGCTGAGTCGGTCGGTGGGTCCGTGATTCACCACACCCGTCACACCAGTCACAGAGTGCTCTCTCGGCAGAAGGCCGAGAAAACCTAAGCAACTAGCGGCTGACCTGCGGTTTTACCGAATCCAGCCCACCACGACGACGTTGGGACGAACCGTCGCGTCGCGCGCGCGCAGACGGAGGTCGCCGCCTTTGCCGATCCGCACGACGGCAACAGTCTCCCGGGACGTGCGGGACGGGACGACCAGATCTGCCGACCCAGGCTCAGACGCCCCCCGCGGCCACATCATGAGTCGACTCTGCTTCTTGCCTGCGCTCCCAGTGAGCTGGACGAGAACGGCGCGGGCATCGCTCGGGACACCGGCGCGTCCGCGGACGCTGACAGTCCTGGCGTCGCCTTTGCCGAGGGTCGCCCCCTTCTTGAGCAACGCGCGCGGAGCGACCGGGTGAACCGAGCCCGGTCCACCGGCCGTCACGTACCCGGCGACGTCGAACGCCACCGAGCCGGCTCGATCCGCCGCCACCCGGATGCCGCCGCCGGCACCTAGCGGCACAACCACCTGAGAGACGCTGCCGCTTCCGCGGGGACGTCGCCAGCTCGGGACCGCCGGCTTCTCGGCTCCACCCGGCCATGCCCATACCGCACCCACTGACGACTTCGCCGTGCGTCGAATCGCGAGCACAACGGCCTTGGCGTCGTCAGGCACGCCGGCACGCCCCGCCACATCGACCCCCACTGGTGTCGGGCCGACCGACAGCGGGCTGGCCACCCCCAACGCAGTGCGGCGCACCGGTGTGAGCTCACCCCCGGCACCATCGGTGGTGATGTAGCCGGCTACCGAGGCCTTCAGCGCAACCGCCCCTGCGGAGTTCCGGAAGCGAACCCCGCCACCGGGGCCCACCCGGACGACCACAAAGGCACGGGCCGTGCCGCTCTGCTTCAGCGAGACGGCTTGCGCGCCGGCGCCGGTGACCCGGTCGGGGCTGACGGTGATCCGCGTCCCCGCGCTGGCACACACCGCTTCCACCGACAACGCGACCGCGGTGACGCCGCTCTGCGGCACACCCGCTCGACCCAGCACCTGGACGTCCAGACGTCGGCCTGGCCCCAGCAGGAGACGACCCTTGATGCCCTTGCCGGACGCCGTCGACAGCAGGGTGCGGGCACGCTGGGGCACGTAGGTCCCGGCCGGTGCCTTGTTCAGAGACGCCGTGGTCGAGGTCGACGACCGCCCGCCGACTCCCACGAGGACCGATCGCTCGAACGGCCAGGCACTGCTTCCGTTCCCCGAGCTGGTCAACGTCATGCGATACCGACCGGGCGAGGCGAGTTGGCCTTTCTCGTCGCGTCCGCGCCACACCGCCCGGATTGGATCACCGGGTGCCGCCGTGCCGGTGAGGCGCCGAACCAGGTCGCCGCTGCAGAAGTCGCGCACCGTCAGCGCCCAGTTCTGCTGTTGAGTGACCCGGGCCTCGGCGGCAATCGCGACATCAGACCCCGCCGGCACACTGCGGGTCGACAGGGTCGGCTCGATCAGACTTGATCCCATGTAGCCCTTGGCGAGCCGTCGGATCTTGGGCAGTCGCTGGTAGAGGTTGTCCCCTGGGCAGGCAGTCAGCTGCGAGTCCCGATGCCCCGAGATCACCTTGAACCTGACCTTGCGGCCCGGGGAGTACTTCGACGAGCCCACCTCCGCCGTCAGCACCTTCTTGCCGAACGGGTCACGGTGATAGCGCGACAACCGGTACGCGAGAACCTTGGCGATTCCGCGCACCATGGCGTCCGATGCGGGAGCCGTCTGGAAGTTCCCCATCGCCACCACTGCGAGTGTGTCGGTGTTGAACCCACCCGATGCCGCTGACCGCACCGGCTTGGTGATGCTGCCCGCTCGACCCTCGTAGATGGTCCCGTACTTGTCGACCAGGAAGTTGTAGCCCATGTCGGCGTACTTCAGCGTGTTCACGTAGTAGCTGTAGAGCCCGCGCACGACGGCTGGACTCTCGCTACGCGAGTAGTTGTTGCTGCCAGCGGTGTGGTGGACGAAGGCCACCTTGAAGGTGTCGCTGTTCTCCAGATTCTTGTCACGCAGTGACTCGTCGGCGCCCCACTCGGCCCGTGTGACGATGGGCGGTCGCTCGGTGGCGGCGGTAGCTGTTGAGCCACTCCATCCGCCGGTCACCGCCGCGTCGGCGTCCGAGGTACCCGGCTCGATCAGGTCGACCCGGACGTCGGATGGTTGGGCGTCGCCCACCGCGTCGACACGGACCTGCACAGCATCGGAGTCACCAGCCCAGTAGGGAACAGTGCCGAAGCGCCCGTTGGGTGAGGGCTCAGTGCCACTGTCAACGCTCGTTGGCACCTCGAACCAGTCGGTCCACGTACCGTCGGTGCGCGTCCGGGCAGTGACCAGGACCGTTCCGTCGCCGCTCGGGGCGGCGCCCTTCCACGTGACACCCAGCATCCGGAAGGCGTCGGTCTCCAGGGGCTCCGACACCACGACGGGGGGTCGAGCAGCGGCCTTGG
Organism: Actinomycetes bacterium; assembly: GCA_024644345.1. Classification (GTDB taxonomy): domain Bacteria; phylum Actinomycetota; class Actinomycetes; order JAHEKZ01; family JAHEKZ01; genus JAHEKZ01. The sequence continues at coordinate 27,895 of JAHELE010000001.1, forward strand.
CTGCCGACGACCGGCTGGTGATCTTGCGCCAAATCGGCTCCAACGTGTCGGGGACTGGCGCAGCGGCCAGTGCCGCGCGATCAACTCCGACTAGCGGCACGGACTGCACCGCGGCGGCGACCGGGTGCGGGGCCGCGAGCGACACGGTGAATGCCGGTGCCACGACAACGGTGGGGATGACAAGAACGGCGGCGAACAACGCACCAGACGGTGCCGGACGGGGGAAACGCACAGTAAGCCTCTCCGGGGGAAGTCGGTGGTCCGATGGGAACAAGGCGTTCCCTGGTGCCATCGGCCGGGTGCAGACCCGGCTGGAGACGAGTCCCTACCCTAGCTCGCGTGACCTCCACCACTGAGCACCTGACGCGCGCGTTGTCGACCGACCCGTCCGGTCCGCGGCTGACGTTCTACGACGACCTCACCGGTGAGCGCGTCGAGCTGTCGACCACCACCCTGGCCAACTGGGTGGCCAAGACCACCAACCTGCTCGTTCTGGAGTGCGGAGTGGGGCCGGGATCGCACGTGGCGCTCCACCTGCCCCGCCATTGGACCACCGCGATCTGGGCGCTGGCCGGTGACGCCGTAGGCGCCCACGTGAGCCTCGTCGCCAACGAGGTGAGCGATGCGAGCCCAGCGATCGACGCGGTGGGGTCGGTCGACGTCGCCGTGATCGGTCCGGACTCTGTGCTCGAACCGCCAGCCGCTGACGAGATCTTTGCCGTGTCGTTGGCCCCCCTGGGGGCCCCGTTCACGACGCCATTGCCCACGTTCGTGCGCGACTTCACCGTGGAGGTCCGCACCATGCCCGACCAGCTCAGCGGTCCGGTCGGTCCCCCCGGAACCGTCGGTGAGTTGGCCGAGCAGCGCGCCCGGGCGATGGGCCTTGGCCCATCGGACCGGGTGGCCGCGTTGGGCGACCTGGGCGGGACGACGGCACTGATCGACGAGTGGCTGGCCCCGTTGGCAGTCGGGGCAAGCGTGGTGTGGGTTCGGAACCCCGACCCCGTGACATGCGTCTCACGGTGGGGGTCCGAACGGGTGACGGCGGTGGCCAGAACCCGGCCGGGCGGTGTTTCTGTCCCTGACTCGATTCGGATCCTGCCCTAGGGAGTCCGTATCCTTCAGGGCCGGCGCTTTCCCACCGCGCGCCACCAGCTGACCACGAGGAACCCATGACGCACACCGAACGGCCGGAGTCGGCTGCCTCGGGGCACCCCCGGATGCGCCGGACGCTCAGGTGGCTCGCCGTGATCGTGGTGCTGCTGCTGGTTGCCGGCGGGGCCACCGGCTTCTACCTCTACCAGCGTTTTGAGGGGAACATCGGCCAGGTCGACGTCTTCACGACCGACATCCTGGGCACCGACCGACCGACCAAGGCAGAGCCGGTCGACAACCAGGCGGAACCCCTGAACATCCTGGTCATGGGCTCGGACACCAGAGCCGGGCAGGGCAGGGGCTACGGACCTGAGGCAGAGATCACCGGCGCGCGGTCCGACACCACGCTGCTCGTCCACCTCCCGGCCGACCGCCAAAGCGCTCTGGTCGTGAGCATCCCTCGCGACACCGTGCTCGACGTTCCGTCGTGCAAGACGCAGAACGGACCATCCACCCCGTACACGGACCGCTTCAACTCTGCGTTCTCCACCGGCGGGCCAGGCTGCACGATCAAGACCGTGGAGCAGAACACCGGCGTCTTCATCGACCACTTCGTCATCGTGGACTTCTCCGGGTTCAACGACATCGTCGACGCCCTCGGTGGAGTCGATGTGTGCCTTCCCGAGGCAGTTGTCGAGCCCAAGAGCGGGCTGGACCTTCCCGCCGGCACCAGCACCGTGACGGGCGACCAGGCGTTGGCGTTCGTGCGGGTGCGCGCGATCGGAACCGGAAGTGACATCGACCGGATCGATCGGCAGCAGGCCTTTCTGTCGTCCTTGATCAACAAGGCCAAGAGCTCCGGCACACTCCTCAACCCCGTCAAACTCGTGCGTTTTCTAGAGGCGGCGACCAAGTCGCTGACGACCGACCCCGCGCTGGCCAACCTCAACGAGATGCGGCGGATCGCCCAAGACGTCCGAGGGATCCCGCCCAAGGACATCACCTTCGTCACCACTCCGTGGCTGGTGAACCCCGACGACCCCAACACCGTTGTCTGGAACGAGAAGAAGACCGACGCCCTCTGGTCGGCCATCAGCAACGACGAGACCTATCCCCCCGCTCCCCCTGAGCCGACCACCATCGACGGCAAGCCACTGACCGTGCTCCCGAGCGCGGTTCCGCTACGGGTGCTGAACGGCAGTGGCGTGAGCGGGGCGGCCACCACAGCGGCTACCGAGCTCAAGGCGAAGGGCTACTCGACGATCGGGGTTGGCGATGCCGAAAGCCAGAACTTCATCTCGACGGTGATCCGCTACGACGAGGCCGGCGCTGACGCCGCCCGCACCGTGGCGGCATCCATCCCCGGGGCCGCTCGGGTGCTTCGGCCGGGGCTGGGGACGACGGTCGAGGTCGTGGTGGGTGATGACTGGCCAGGCGCCACACGGGTGGTCGTCAAGAAGCCCCCGAGCGTTACCGTCCGGCAAGCGACCGACAACATCTGCAAGATTCCCGGCTAACGGTCGGCGAAACGTCCCGAGCTCTCGGCTGCGTAGATCACCCCGAGAACGACAGAACCGATCCCCAGCCCCCAGGCGAGCTCTCCGACTGCGGCGAGCAACACCACCAGAACAACTCGCCCGAAGGCACCCAGGCCGACAATTCCCAGCCAGGTCGGTGGGGAGGCGCCAAGGACGCGTTGTCTCGTCGCGATGTCGAGACGGTGAAAGGCCAGCACCGCGATCCACGCAATCGTGATCGCAAGGGCTGCCGGCTCGACAACTGCGGCCGCAGCCAGCACCACCGTCGACTCCACGACCCAGGTGAGCGGGGGAACCCAGGCCGCCACACGCGAGCTCAGAGCCCGACGCAGTGCCGACAGATGCGGATCCTGTTGGGAGACCAGGCGGGCCAGCGGACCAGGGTCGGCCAGCTCGAAGAGCTGCCGCCGAGCAGCGGCAAGCGGCCGCGGGGCACCCACCAGCACGAGGCAGACCACAGCACTCAGGCCCGCCAGCACCGCCAGCACCGCCAACAGCGACGTCGGCGGGAGCAGGATCAGGGCGACGACCGTGAGGACGGCTCCGTCACCACGAGAGATGCTGAACGGGAGCCACTCGGGAACGGGCCGCCCCTCTGGCGGTGGGGTGGCAGGAAGCAGCGGCTCGTCGAGGCGGTCCAGCGGCAACCGGATGGGTGTCGGGCTGCCTCCCCATCCACGCGCGGTGCGGCTCGCTGCCGCCGCAAGATGGGCCAGTGTCAGGAGGACCAGCACTGTCGATGCGAGCCCCCAGCGCGGCGATCCGGACTGAGCGGTACCTAGCCCGAGACCGATCACCACGGCAGCCTCGCGGATCCGGTCCGTGGTGACGTCGAACCAGGCGCCGAAAGCGGTGACGGTGCGACGTGCCCTGGCCAAGATCCCGTCGACCCGGTCAAGCAAGACGGAGATCAGCAGAAAGAACGCCGCCGTGATGGCACCCCCTCGGGTGCCCGTCGAGATCAGCAGCCCGGCCAGGAGTGCTGCTGCCACGCTCACGACGGTGGTTGCGTGAGCGCCCACACCGGCGCGCCAGGCCCACAGGGACACGACCTCTGCAGCCTGGCGGCCGCCGATTCGGTCCACGAGCCCTTGAGGCAAGCCAGCTGCAGCGTCGATCCGCACCCTGGTCTCGTGCTCGGGATCGAGCGGCATGGTTGCCGTTCCCCATGGCAGTCCCGGAGTGTCGACCGCGTGGACGGTGACCCCCGCCCGGACCGCTGCCACGACTGTCAATGGCCAGACCGGCCCCGACCAGTGCTGCTCGTCTGCCACATCTGCCATCACCCGCACTGCGCTGGCGACCGAGTCGGCATCGGCTGCGTCAACCCGCAGCAGGCCGGACCCGTTGTGCGTGGACTGACCGACGGTGTGGACCCCTGAACCGGCGCCCACCACAACGCCAGCAACCACCCGCAGAGGGGCGTCGGTGACCGGTGGACGCGACCCCGGGTCGGCAGCATCGACCGGCACGGGGTCGACCAGCACGGCGGTGCGAGTGGCCGCTTCGACCTCCTCCACGGTGACGACCGAGCCGAGTGCCTCGGCCGCCAGCAGAAGGACCGGAGCCGGCACCCCTTCCATCGCATCAGCCACCGCTCGTACCGTGTCGGCCGTTCCGCCACGGGTGACCACGTGGTGAGCCGCGCGCACCTCCGTGAGGGAGGGCGCAACCAGGTAGACGTCGTGGCCGCGTCCCTCGAGCTCGTCGACCCACTGCTGTGCCCGCCGTTGAGCCGCGGCGTCACCGGCGTCAGCGTCAGGTGCGACGAGCACCACTGTCACGTTCGGGCCTCGGGGGTGCCTGAGGTCTCAGGCAGGTCTTCACCCTCTTCGTCCAGATCATCACTGACCGGGAGCAACCCGCCCGCAGCGAGGCGCTCAGCTTCTCGACGACGCTGGCGCCGCTCGCGACGCGCCTTCTTCCGCTCGCCCTTCCACCCTGGGTGCCCCTCCATCTCCCGGTCGACGTTGTACTGCGCAAGCACCTCACCGATGTCGCCGTCAGCCTGGACCCGGCCTCGGCGCAGATAGATCCCGCGGGTGCACAACCGCTGCAGCTGCCGCTCGCTGTGCGAGACCAGGAAGAGGGTCTTGCCTCCGGCCAGCATGGTGTCGAGCCGCTCATACGCCTTGCGCTTGAACGACCGGTCTCCGACCGAGAGCGTCTCGTCGATGATCACGGTGGGCTCGTTGAGGGAGGTGATCAGTGAGAAGGCCACTCTCGTTCTCATACCGCTGGAGAGGTGGCGGAAGGGAGTATCGACGAAGTCGCCGACCTCGGCGAAGTTGATGATGTCGTCGAACCGCTCCTCGACCTCATCACGCAGCATGCCGTGCAGGCCACCGACGATGTGCAGGTTGTCGCGCACGGTCAGGTCTGCCTTGAAGCCGCCGGAGATGTTGACCAGAGGCGCCACTCCGCCGACCAGCCGCACCCAGCCCTCGTCGGGGATCAGGGTGCCGGCGACCAGCTTGAGCAGGGTGCTCTTGCCCTGTCCGTTCGCCCCGATGATCCCGACCGACTCGCCCTGCGTGATCTGGAACGACACGTTCCGGAGGGCCCAGAACTCGCTCTTGGCCTTGCCTTTCTCCTCTTTGAACAGATCTGAGAGGCGCCGGTTGCGGATGCGGTTGCGCCGGAACTTGATTCCGAGCTTGTGCGCCTCGATGGCAACGGGGGCATCAACTGTGTCAGCCGAAGCCGTCGGCGGCGCTGACGAACCGGATGTGTCCACCGCCGTCGGAGCGTCCATCAGAGCTCCTTCAGGACACGGGGTTCGAGCCGGCGGAAGAGCCACCAGCCGATCACAAAGATCAGCGCCGAGAGCAGCGCCGAGAGCGCCAGCAGCGCCGCGACGTCGGAGGTGTTGTCGGGGAAGAGCACCGCGTGGTACGTGTTCAAGATGCCCACGAGCGGGTTGAGCGCGTAGACCCAGAGCAGCGAGTCCGGCAGGTCGTTCCGGTCCAGCACCTCCGTCAGCAGACCGAGCCCATAGATGACCGGTGACAGGTAGCGGTAGAGCGTGGTGAAGACCTTCACGACTCGGTGCACGTCGGGGTAGAGCATGCAGAGCGGCGCCAGGGTCAGGGCCAGCCCGACGTTGAAGAGGAACTGGACGGCAAACGCGAGCGGGAGGATGACCAACCACCACGTCACGCCGACGGGACCGCTCTTGGGGGGGAAGATCATGAAGAACAGCACGAAGACCACGGTGATCGGCAGCGTGAAGAGGAACTCGATGAACCGCGACGAGACCGACCGCAGCACCCAGATCTCGCGCGGCAGGCTGGACGAGGTCACCAGCTTGGCGTCGTTACCGAGCAGCCGACCGGAGTCTCCGAGCACGTGCGCCGTCCACTGGAAGGGCAGGATGCCGGTGAGGAGCCAGAGGATGTACGGCTGCTCATTGGTGGCACCACGCGAGACGATCACGCCGAAGACGAACCAGTAGACGAGGGTCAGCAGCAACGGGTCGAGCAAGGTCCAGGCGAAGCCGAGCACCGAGTCGCTGTACCTGACCTTGAGGTCACGGACGATGAGGATCCGGAGGATCCGCCGGTTGATCCAGATCGCGCGAGTGCGCGCCATGGCCGACGGGCGATGGGCCGGCGTGGCGGACGGGTCTGCCGGCTGGGGTGACGCTGCCGGCGCTGCAGAAGACGCACTCATGTGAGTGCCCCAGCCTAACGGGCGCCGCGTCGAACCCCCCGGAGGCCACCCCGCACCGTCCCCGGCAGCTCTGACTTCGGCGCGCCGAAGTCAGGTCAGTGTGTGGCTCCCCTACCCTCAAGTCATCGTGCCGCGGGAACCGCAACGGCTCTCACCACGTCTTACCCGCGACCCCGACCGAGCCCAGGAGACCCACAACAGATGAGCGCCGCCCTTCCCCCGGAGCTCTCACCCCGCGCAGCTGGCGGTCCGCCGTCCCCGGCCAAGCGTCGGTGGGTGACGCGGGTCACGACCGCACTCGCCGCAGTGGTGTTCCTCACGAGCACCGGTGGCTGGGTGATGGCGACGTACTACGACGTCAAGCTCGCCCGAATTCCCGGCCTGTCGGGCCTCAGCGGGGACAGCACTGGCCCCCTCACCATCTTGATCGTCGGATCGGACAGCCGCGAGGGCCTGAGCCTGGCCGAGGCCAGGAAGCTGGGGACGGGCACGGCGGCAAACAGCTCGACGGGGCAGCGGTCCGACACGATGATGCTGTTGCACATCGCCGGCGACCGGAAGAGCGCCACCGTCGTCAGCCTCCCGCGTGACTCCTACGTCACGATCCCGGCCCACACCGACAGCGCCGGCAAGAAGCAGCCTGCCAGCAAGAACAAGCTCAATGCCGCGTACGCCCTCGGCGGCGCACCGTTGCTCATCGACACCGTCAAGGCCGAGACCGGACTCACCATCGACCACTACGTCGAGGTCGGATTCGCTGGGGTCGTGAACATGGTCGATGCGCTCGGCGGGGTCGACGTCTGCGTGCCAAACGCCGTCGACGACTGGCGCAGTGGCTTGAAACTGCCGGCAGGCAAGTCGCATGTCGACGGGCTGATGGGGCTCTCGTACGTGCGAGCCCGCTACATCGACCCCACCGCAGACATCGGACGTATGCAGCGCCAGCAGCGCTTCCTCGGGTCGATGTTCCAAGAGGCGACGACCGCACAGGTGCTGCTCAACCCGGTCAAGCTCAATGCGTTCCTGGCTGCGGCGCTCGACTCGGTGACTGTCGACGACGGCATGTCACGCGACATGCTGCTCGAGCTCGCCGGCGAGATCCAAGGCCTGACCCCGAAGGACATCCGGTTCCTCACGGTCCCCTTGTCCGACGTGAACCTGGCCACACCTGTCGGCAGCGCAGTGGAGTGGGACCAGAAGAAGGCCGCACTCGTCTTCGGCTCGATCGAGAGCGACCAACCCCTGATCAAGGAGAAGAAGGGGCCGACCGTCCAGGTGGCGCCGGCCGACATCGACGTCCAGGTGCTCAACGGCAGCGAGGTCGACGGGCTGGCCACCACCGCAAGTACTCACTTGGACAGGGCGGGGTACACGATCGCGGCTGCCCCCGGCAACGACAAGCGCGGCGATGTGACCTCCACGATCATTAGGTACGACCCGCAGTGGAACACTTCGGCAAAGACCCTGCAGGCAGCGTTCCCCGACGCCACCCTGGAGGAGGTCTCCGGTCTTGGGTCCACCTTCCAGGTGGTCGTGGGTACCGACTACGTCAAACCATTGAAGGTTCGCGTGGCCCGCAAGGACAACAAGCTCGGATCGAGTACCGCTGCCGACAGCGTGTGCGGCTGACCGCTCGGACCGGAGTCAGCGTTCGCCGGCCCGCAGGAGGTCGATCTCGGCGCGACGCGCCAGGCGGTGCTGCCGACGGATCTCAGCCTCGGCCAGACGCCGGCGCTCCTCGTCATTTTCGGCCACCACCGCCGGAACCGATCTGGGGCGCCCGTCGTCATCAACCGCTACGAACACCAGGTAGGCCGACGCCACATGGACCGGCGGGTCGAGTTCGTTCCACCGCTCTGACGTGACCCGGACGCCGACCTCCATCGACGTTCGGCCCGCCCAGTTGACCTGTGCGTGGGCATGGATCAGGTCACCGACCCGCACCGGGTGCAGAAAGACCATCTCGTCCATGGACACCGTCACCGCTGGGCCACGACTGTGCCGGCCGGCGGCCGCACCGGCGACCGAGTCCACCATCCGCATGACCACGCCGCCGTGGACCGTGCCGAGCAGGTTGACGTCGACCGACGTCATGATCTGGGTCAGGGTGGTCCGTGCCGCGCTCGCTGGGACCGGTTCCATTCGGCCATCCAAGCACGGCTCGCTAGCCTGACCCTGACAAACACGGGGGTGCCGATGCACAACCGCGCGGCCGCCCGGTTCATCCCCCCTGAACACGGCGCCTGGGCTCTTCTCCTCGTCCCCTACCTCGTGGGCACCCTGGCTGGACAGCCTTCGTGGTGGTCACTGGTTCTCCTCGTCGCCTGGTTGGCGGCATACCTCACGACGTACTTCACCCTCCGGTGGTGGAAGACACGCCGCCTACGCCATCGCGGTAGTCGGTTCCGCGTCCCGGCGCTCATGTACGCCTCGGTGCTCACGGTCACCGGGGCCGTCCTCGTGGCGTGGCGACCCTGGCTGCTGGGCGCTGCCCTCGCTTTCGTTCCCTTCGAAGCAGTGGCTGCTACTCAGTCGGTACGTGGCAAGGAGCGGTCGTGGGTGGCCGGCATAGCCTCGGCTACCGCCGCCAGCCTCATGTCACCACTTGCCTACTGGGTCGCCTCGGGTAACCGCGTTGGACTGGCTTCGGAACTGTTCATCGTGACGTGGCTGGCCCTCGTCGGTTCGGTCCTGCACGTCAAGTCCACCATCCGCGAGCGCGACAACGTCGAAGCGCGTCGTGCGTCGATTGCATTCCACATCGTGGCCCTGGTCATCGGCGTTCTGATCAACCCGCTCTTGTCGGTGTCGTTCGGCTTCCTGCTCGCCCGGGCGACCGTCGTGCCGCAGCGGGGATGGCGTCCGGCGCAGATCGGAACTGTCGAGATCATCGGTTCGGCACTGGTAGTCGTCGTGACAACGTTCGCACTTTGATGAGGAACCGCCGTCACGCGGTGAAGCCCACGTCCCCCGAGCGACGTCGACGCAGCGCGTCACCTTTCGCTGCGGACTCCACCGCCATCTGCTCCTGAAAAGCCCGGACCTTCGCCTGCAGCTCGGCGTCGGCCACAGCCAGGATCCGGATCGCGAGCAATCCTGCGTTGCGGGCATTTCCGATGGCCACGGTGGCCACCGGCACCCCGGCCGGCATCTGCACGATGGACAGGAGCGAGTCGAGGCCGTCGAGTCGGGCGAGCGGCACCGGGACGCCGATGACCGGAAGCGGCGTCACGGACGCCAGCATGCCCGGTAGGTGCGCGGCGCCTCCAGCGCCGGCGATCACCACCTTCCGCCCCCTGGAGGCAGCCGATCGCCCGAACTCCAGCATGTCGAACGGCGTGCGGTGGGCCGACACCACATCGACGTCGTAGTCGACGCCGAACTCACCGAGCACATCGGCGGCCGACTCCATCACCGGCCAGTCGGAGTCACTCCCCATCACGATGCTCACCACGGCGTCCATCGGTGGATGCGGGTGGGTGGCCTCATCCGCTGGGGCGTTACTCATTGATGTCACCTCTCAGGTACGCAATCGCGTGCCGAATCCGTTCGAGCAGGTCGTCCAGGTCAGTCCCGGTGGCCGTAACGTGGCCAACCTTGCGACCTGGCTTCACCGCCTTGCCGTACATGTGGAACTTCAGGGCCGGGTCACGCGCCATGCAGTGCAGGTAGGCGGGGTAGAGGTCGTCCAGGTCACCACCGAGCAGGTTCACCATGACCGTCAGTGGTGCTGTCGCCGACGGATCACCGAGAGGCAGGTCGAGAACGGCCCTCAGGTGGTTCTCGAACTGGCTGGTCACGGCACCGTCGATTCCCCAGTGACCGGAGTTGTGCGGTCGCATCGCCAGCTCGTTGACGAGGACCCCGGCCGGGGTGTCGAAGAGCTCGACGGCCATCATCCCGACGACGTCGAGCTCCCCAGCGATCTGCAGGGCGACCTGCTGCGCCCGTACCGCGTGGTCCTCGTCGATCCCCGGAGCCGGGGCGTAGACCTCATGGCAGATGCCGTCGCGCTGCACGGTCTCAACCACGGGATAGGCGACCGCCTGCCCGCTCGGGCTTCTGGCCACCATGGCCGACAGCTCGCGGGTGTAGTCCACCAGCTCTTCAGCGATGAATCCCGGTACCTGGTCGTGGGAAAGCACCTCGGCTGCTTCGTGCTCGTTCCTGACGACCCACACGCCCTTGCCGTCGTAGCCGCCACGCGTGGCCTTCAGCACGAGCGGAAACGGCGTCGCCTCAGCGAAGGCCAGCACCTCGGCCACCGACCCCACCACGCGCCACCGGGGAAGCGGCGCGCCCAGCTCGGTCAGCCGCTCGCGCATCAACGACTTGTCCTGCGCGAAGACCAGCGCACTCGGCCCGGGGCGCACCAGGACGCCGGCAGCGGCCAGCGCGCGGAGGTGCTCACTTGGGACGTGTTCATGGTCGAACGTGACGACGTCGCACCCTTGGGCGAAGGCCTGCAGGGTGTCGAGGTCGCGGTAGTCCCCCACGACGACGTCCGAGATCACCTGGGCAGCACTGTCGCTGCGGGAATCGGCCAGCAGCCGGAGTCGAACTCCCAAGGCGATGGCCGGCTGCTGCATCATCCGGGCCAGCTGGCCACCGCCGACAACTCCTACGACCGGGAAGTCGGAGGGGCCGCCGAACGTCGAGGGACTCGGGGTCTGCGAGCCTGAGGCCTCAGTCACCGGACGACCCTACCGATCGAGGGATGACACGGTGCACGTCGAGGCCGAGGTCGAGAACCGCGGCCGAGTGGGTAAGCGCCCCGACAGCAACGAAGTCCACTCCTGTTGCGGCCACTGCCGCCGCGGATGCGAGCGTGAGCCCACCCGACGCCTCGAACAGGATGGGGCGCCGTTCGAGACGACCGAGAGCGACGGCCTCGCGCAGCTCGTCGACGGTCATGTTGTCCAGCAGGATCAGGTCTGCTCCGGCAGTGATCGCCTCACCGACCTGCGACACCCGGTCGCACTCGACCTCGAGCGGCATCTGCGGGGCGGCCGCTCGCACGGCCATCACTGCCTCGGCAACGCCACCAGCCGCGACCACATGGTTGTCCTTGATGAGGGCGGCGTCGCCGAGCCCCATCCGGTGGTTCACGCCACCGCCGCAGCGCACGGCGTACTTCTCCAGAACCCGCAGACCGGGGAGGGTCTTGCGCGTATCGCGCACGCGAGCAGGAGCGACGGCCTCGGCCCAGGAGGCCGTGGCAGTTGCGACGCCCGACAGATGTCCGACGAAGTTCAACGCGGTTCGCTCAGCCGTGAGCAGCCCACGCGTCTGGGCTTGGACGGCGAGCACCTCATCACCAGGCTGAACGACCGACCCGTCATCCACCAGCGATCTCGGACGCCAACCGCCGGCACCCATCACCAGGTCGAAGGTGGCGATGGCGAGAGGCAGCCCGGCCACGACGCCGCCGCCCCTCGCACGGATCGACGCCTCTACCCACTGCTCGCCCGGCACCGTTGCGGCGGTGGTGACATCTGGGCCGTAGGCGAGGTCCTCGTCGAGCGCGGTGCGCACGAGTGCGGCCGTGGCTTCCGCGTCGAGCCCGGCCCGCTCGAGAAGCTGCCGGGTCGGCTCACCGAGGTCGTGGTGCTCCACCTCACTCTCCCCCCACCGGTTCGACGTCGATCTGCACGGCAGCACCATCCCATCGCTGCACGATCCGCTGGCGCCAGCGATCAACCGGCCCGGGGAAGTCACCCCGACGATGGCTGCCCCGACTCTCCTCGCGCAACAACGCAGCACGAGCGATCAACTGCGACACCGCACGCAGATTGGTGGCCTCGATGTCGGTCAGCGAGCGGGCCGACCCGGGCTCGTCGGACGAGCCGCTGGCCTCGACGGCAGAGACCAGTCCGGCCTCGTCACGCAGTGGTCCCACCCATCGGCTCATGGCTGCAGACAGGACATCGCGCTCGGCTGGACTGGCGACCGGCAACGTGGGAGGGCCGAGCACGGGTGGGCCGCTGGCTGGGACGTCGGCGGCCAGTCGGGTGGCCACCAGATGACCGGCCACGAGCCCCTCTGTGACGCCGTTCGACGCAAGTCGGTTTGCCCCGTGGACGCCCGTGTCTGCCACCTCGCCGACCGCGAAGAGGCCAGGCACCGACGTCGTGCCGTCCAGCTGTGCCCGCACCCCACCGCAGGCAAAGTGAGCAGCTGGGGCTACCGGAATGGGCTCGCGGACCGGATCGATACCGGCAGCTCGGCAACGGGCAACGATGGTCGGGAATCGGTCGACCATCGTGGGACCGATCCCGGTGGCGTCGAGAAAGACATGGTCCCCGATCCCACCCGGGGCTTGGCGCATGCGAAGGGAGATCGCCGTGGCGACGACGTCGCGCGGAGCGAGGTCGCCGAGGGGATGAACCCCCGCCATCACCGAGCGCCCAGCACCGTCCACCAGCGTGGCGCCCTCGCCGCGCACCGCCTCCGATACGAGCAGCTGCTGTCCGGTGGACGCCGGCTGCCAGAAGGCGGTCGGGTGGAACTGGACGAACTCCACATCCGCCACATCCGCCCCCACGCGGTAGGCAAGGGCCAACCCGTCACCGGTGGACTCAGCCGGGTTCGTCGTCACGGCATAGGCCTGTCCGAGGCCTCCGGTGGCCACCACGACAGCCGACGTGCGGACCAAGGTGACGTCGTGGACCACACCGGTGTCACCGAGGTGCGCGACCAGAACGCCGGCCACCCGACCGTCGGCGTCGAGCACGATGTCGATCGCGATGCTCCGCTCGTGCACGGCGACTCCGAAGGCACGAAGTGAACCGTCAAGCGTGCGTTGTACCTCGGCGCCAGTGGCGTCCCCGCCGGCGTGCACAATCCGGCGTCGCTGGTGACCCCCTTCCCGAGCCAACGCCAGGCGTCCGCCGAGGTCGCGGTCGAACTCCGCTCCCAGATCGATCAGGTCGTGCACCGCCACGGGAGCCAACCGCACGAGCTGCTCAACGACCACGCGGTCGGACAGGCCGGCGCCAGCCGTCAACGTGTCGGCGATGTGGTCATCCCACGAGTCGTCGGCGGCATCCAGCACCGCCGCCAACCCTCCCTGGGCCCAGGTCGTCGACCCCGCTCCCAGCCCGGACTTGGTCACCACCAGGACGTCTCGACCGGCTCGGGCGAGGCCTCGGGCCGCGGTAGCCCCCGCCGCGCCGGATCCCACGACGACGACCTCGGCGCGCTCCTCGTCGGTGGGGTCAACGGGAAGGCGGGGCAAGGAAGACGGGGCCGAAGGGAGCGGGGACGCCCCCCGAACTCGAGCCGGAGAGGTCACGCGGGGACCGGTGCTCCGCCGAGCTCCACCATCCGCTCGACAGACCGGCGCGCCTTCGCGGCGACATCGGCATCGATGGTCACCTCGAAGACATTCTCCCGCAGCGACCGAAGGAGGGCTTCGGGGGTGATCATCTTCATGTACTTGCAGTCCGCCTTCGGGTTGACCGGCTGGAAGTCGGCGAGTGGGTTGGCCTTGCGCAACTGATGCAGCATCCCGGTCTCAGTTGCTACGAGCACGGTGGACGACCCGAGTTGCCGCGCCTTTGTGAGCATGCCGCCGGTCGAGAGGATGTGCGTGTGAGACTGCGGCACTACTCCTTCGCCTGCCAGGTAGAGCGCCGACGTGGCGCACCCGCACTCTGGATGGATCAACAGCTCGGCGTCGGGCAGCTCCTCGACCCGGCGAACCAGCTGGTCACCACTGATCGCGGCGTGCACGTGACACTCACCCATCCAGATGTGCATGTTGGTCCGCCCCGTCTCACGCTGGACGTGTGCACCGAGGAATTGATCGGGGAGAAACAGGACCTCACGGTCGGCCGGAATCGAGTTCACGACGTCGACGGCGTTGGACGACGTGCAACAGATGTCGGTCTCGGCCTTGACCGCTGCGGAGGTGTTGACGTACGAGACGACGACGGCCCCTGGGTGCTCGGCCTTCCATTCCCGCAGCTGGTCGGCGTCGATCGTGTCGGCGAGCGAGCAACCCGCACCGAGGTCGGGGATCAGGACGGTTCGGTCCGGTGCCAGCAGCTTGGCCGACTCGGCCATGAAGTGGACACCGCAGAGAATGATGGTGGAGGCGGTGCTGGCGGCCGCGAGCCGGGCCAGCTGCAGTGAGTCGCCCACGTGGTGTGCGACGTCCTGGATCTCGGGCACCTGATAGTTGTGGGCGAGGATCAGCGCATCGCGCTCGGCTGCGAGGCGCCGCACCTCTTCGGCGAAGGCTGGGTCGACCTGAGCAGTGTCGTTCACGCCGCACCTCCGAGGCGTCGCGCCCGGACCCGTCCGAGTCCTGCTACCGTGTCGCTCACGTAGTTATTGACTGGCAGTCCATAACCTGACGATCCACGCTACCACGCGACCAGGAGGGGACGCAGTGCCCACCGTGCCCACCGTGCCCAGCCGTACGCCCGGCTACCCGCTCGAGCACGAGGTGCTGGCCGTTGTGCTGCGGGTCGACGACGACGCCCTCCACGTGCTGCTCTGGCAGCACGGCAGGGGGCCGGCGGCCGGGGCCTGGGCACTTCCTGGCGGGCCACTCGCCGTCGGCGAGACGTTGGGTCAGTCCGTGGCCCGCCAGCTGACCGAGAAGGTCGACGTACGTCACCTGGCCCACCTCGAACAGCTCGAGACGCGCAGCGAGATCGGCCGCGCACCACGGGGAAGAGTGTTGGCCACCGCCTACCTCGGTCTCGTCCCGGCCGATGAGACCTCGCTGCTGCCCGCCGACACGCGCTGGCATCGGGTCGACGAACTCCCGCCCATGGCGTTCGACCACGCATCGATCACCGCCAGCGGCGTGCGCAGGCTGCGGGCCAAGCTCAGCTACACCAACCTTGGCTTCGCCCTTGCACCGGCCGTCTTCACCGCCTCCGAGCTGCAGTCGGTCTACCAGGCCGCGCTTGGGCACGACGTGTCAGCAACCAACCTCAAGCGCATCCTGCTGCGCCGTCATCAGATCGTCGAGACGGGCACCGTCTCGGCCCCAGGACGCTCCGGTGGGCGCCCCGCTGCCGAGTACCGGTTCCGGGCCAGACAGATCGAGGTCACCGACCAGTTCGCGGTGCTGCGTCCCCCTGAAGCACCCCGTACCCTCACCGGGTGATGACCACGTCAGGGCCTCCGAGGCGGAGCACCGCCCTGGGGCAGAGGCTGCGCCGAGGCGCGGGCGAGCTCTCGCGGTTCGGCGTCGTCGGCGTCGGCGCCTTCGTGATCGATGTGGGGCTGTTCAACCTGCTCGTGCACGTCGGCAACCCCGGGATGCTCGCCGACAAGCCGCTCACCGCCAAGACGATCTCGGCAGTCGTCGCCACCGTCTTCGCGTACCAGTTGAACCGGGAGTGGACCTGGAAGCACCGCAGCCGGCGCGGCTTCTGGCGCGAGTACTCGCTCTACTTCCTGCTGAATGCGATCGGTCTGGCCATCACCCTGCTGCCGCTGGCCATTTCTCGTTACATCCTCGACCTCAACTCGGCGTTGGCCGACAACATCTCAGCCAACGTGATCGGCGTCGGCCTCGGCACGCTCTTCCGCTTCTGGTCCTACCGTCGTTGGGTCTTCCCGGTCGCCAAGGAAGAAGCGGAAGTGAGCGGGACGACGCTGCACCAGCGTGAGACGCCCCCCGACTGACACTGCCGCATCCTGGGCGGCGGCCAGACCCACACCGGTGCGACCAGATCCGCTGACGTCTCGGTCGAAGACCATCGGAGCCACAGCGTCCGGGATGCCTGAACCCTCGTCGTAGACGTCGATCCACGTCGCTCCCTGGGCTCGGCGAGCCTCGACCATCGTTCGCCCGCCACCATGTACCAGGCTGTTCTCGATCAGGGTGGCAACTACCTGACCGACCGGTCCTGCGTCGACGGCCGCGGAGTCAGGCACGTCAACATGTGCCAGCAGTGTGCGGTGCGCGGCGTCGAAGGCTGGTCGCCACTCGGCCAGCTGCTGCTCGACCACCGCCGCCAGCGGAACCTTCGACCGGAGCGCATCCTGGGATCTGCGGTCGAGCAGCAGATCGTCGACCACCTGAGAGAGCCGCTCCACCTGGTCGAGGGCCTGTCGGGCCTCCGACCTGACGTCCCGGTCGTCCGGCCAGACGGCGAGCTCCTCCAGACGCAGCGACAGCGCAGTCAGCGGCGTCTTGAGATGGTGCGACGCATCCACGGTCAACCGCCGTTCCTGTGCGAGAAGGGCGGCCACCCGCACCACCGAAGCGTCCATCGACGAGGCAAGGCGGTCGAGCTCGGGGACTCCGTAACGGACGTCGGAGGTCCGCAGGTCACCGGAGGCAAGGCGATCGGCGTGCGTGGCGAGCTCGACGATCGGCCGGGTGAGTCGACGTGACGTCCGGATCGATACGGCGACCGCCACGACCGCGATCGCCAGCCCGATCCCGATGATCGAGCTCAACGCCAGCCAACGGTTCCGCCCGACCGCTCCGCTGGTGTCCTCCATCGTGAGGACCCCAAGGTCGGCAATGGTCACCGAGACCGTGGGGCCGCCCGCTGCCACCTCGCCGCCGACTACCTGTCCACCGTCAGCGGTCGCCAGCTCAAGGCGCGAATCGGGTGGCACGACATCAGCAAGGCTGCTCTCGTCCACCACTCCGCCGGAGTGGGACAGCACGTGCAGTCGCTCCGCGGCCCGCTCCGCCTGAGTCATCAGCCGCCGCTCGTTGTCGCCGGCGATACCGACCCAGTCCGACCAGGCCATGACCCCGGTCATAACGACGATGACCATCAGCGTGACCGCCAAGGATGCCGCAAGTATTCGACGCTGCACGTCAGGCCTCGTCGAACCGGAAGCCGACACCACGAACCGTCGAGATGTAGGACGTACGCGTCGCCCGTTCAGCCATGAGCGCTCTGCGTAACCACGAAATGTGCATGTCGACGGTTTTGGTCGACCCGATCCAGGTGGTCTGCCACACCTGTCTCATCAGCTCTTCCCTTGTGACCACCATCCCCTTACGACGCACCAGGTGCACCAGCACGTCGAACTGACGGCCGGTGACCGGGACCCGTCGATCTCCTTGCCACACCAGCCGACCGGCCACGTCGATCCGCAGGTCCTGGCCCTGAAGATATTCCGACTCGGCGTGCCCACGCCGCAGCAAGGCACGGATGCGGGCCATCAGCTCTTCGGCGCGGAAGGGCTTGACCACGTAGTCGTCAGCCCCGGCATCCAGGCCGACGATGGCATCGATCTCAGATGCCCGGGCCGTCAGCATCAGGACGGGCACCGGAGATCCTTCCGCTCGCAGCGTGCGGCAGACCTCGAGTCCGTCAAGCCCGGGAAGTCCGAGATCCAGCAGCAGCAGATCGCTGCCCCTCGCCGCACTCACGGCCTCGACACCGTTCTCGGCGAGCACTACGTCATACCCCTGACGGCGCAACGCCCGCGTGAGCGGTTCGCTGATGGCGGCGTCGTCCTCGGCCAGAAGCACAGTGGTCACGGACCGAGAGTAGACGTCCCCCGGTCCGACGCGGTCACCGTCAGTCGCCTTCCTGCCGGCGCCGCCGGTCATCTTCCTCGTGCAGTCGGAAGATCTCGCGCTGAATCAGCTCGACATCCGGGACCGAGGCGATCAACAACCGACCGGTCTCACCAGCGGACTCCACGATCAGGTCGCCGCAGCCGAGCATGCGGTCGACGACCCCGTAGTTGAAGTGGACATCGTTCACCCGGGCGAGGGGCATGTCGCGCCCCTGCCGCGCGACGATTCCAGAACGAATGATGACGCGACGGTTGGTCAGGACGTACTGCGACGTCGCCCACTGGATGACCGGTTTGATCACCCAGATCACCAGCAGGACGACTGCCACCGCCAGAAGGACCCAGCGCGTCCAGCCCCATCCGTCAGGCACCTGTGCGAGCAGGAACACCGTGCCGAAGACCAACAGCACCAGCGCGACCGCCGGAAAGAACAGGATCCGCCAGTGGGGGCGCATGTCGTAGACGACGGTCTCACCGTCGGTGAGCAGCTTGTCTGGGTAGGCCATGGAGAGCATGGTGACAGACCACGACCGGTAGGACGAGCCGTTCAGTCCGTCGCCGGACGCAGGTGCACGACATCGGCAGATGCAACTTCGCGCTCGCGGCCGTCAACGCGAAGCACGAGCTCACCACCATCACCCAGGCGAACCGCCCGCCCCTCGAGCACCGACCCATCCGGCAGGTGAGCGCGCACATCTTCGCCCAGAGTGCTCGAGTGCTGCTCGTAGCTCGATCGCACATCCGCGGCGTCGCCCACCCAGGCGAAGTACCAGGACTGCCATGCCGAGAGAACCCCGGTCAACAGCCCGGGGCGATCGACGGTACCTCCCGACAGCCGCACCGACGTCGCTGTGGCGACCGGAAGCTCGGACCGGGACTGATCGACGTTGATCCCCCACCCGGCGACCACCGCGTTGCCCTGTGGAGTCGGCACGACTTCGCACAGCACCCCGGACAGCTTGCGGCCACCGACGAGCACGTCGTTCGGCCACTTCAGGGTGGCCGACACCCCCAGTGCCTCAACCGCCTCGACAATCGCCAGCCCGGTCAGCAGCGGGATCCACCCCCACCGGACCGCGGGCACGTCGGGACGCACCAGCACACTGATCATCACCGATGAGTGCCGAGGCGCGGACCATCCGCGCTCTCGGCGTCCGCGGCCCGACGTCTGCTCCTCCGCCACAAGCACGGCGCCATGTCCAGCGCCGTCTCTGGCCCGTTGCGCCATCGTCAGGTTCGTCGACTCGAGCGACTCGACCACGTCGAGGGCGCTCCACATGCTGCGGGGGGTGACGACCTCCTGTCGCAGGGCCACCGCGTCAAGGGCGGTGCGCCCGGTGGGTGCGCTCGCCCCGCTGTCCGTCACCCCGACAATCTACTGAGGGCAGTCTGCGAGCGACGCGCCTCAGCGGCCGTGGAAAGCTTCCAGAGCCGCAATCGCCATGAGTGACCGGAGTGACAGCTCGTAGTCCCCCATGGGGGCGCTCATCGCATCCCCGATGATCTCCAGCAGCCACGACTGACCCTGCCCATCGGTCACTCCCGCCATCAGCAGGGTGGACGCCCCGATCCCGTCGAGGACGGCGAGCTCAGCCGGGTCCGTCTCCGCATCACCCGCACCCAGCGACACGACGTTCCCCTTCAGGGCATGCACTGTCTGCGGATAGCTCGCCAGCGGGTACTCGTTACCGATGTCCGAGCCGATCTCCTCCCCCGGCCGCGACGGGTCCCGGTGGATGGCATGACGCACCGTCCGCACCACGCCCTTCTCCGGGTCGGCACGAGAGATCCACCAGCCGAGCGGCTGACATTGTTCGGCGACCTGCTCGGCGACCAGGACCAGTCGGTCCTCGACACCGCGGTCGCGCGCATCGTCCAGTGCGGTGATCCCCGCCCGCAGCAGCCGAGCGGTGTCTGACAGGTCCCGTCCGCGGAACATCCGGCGATCGATCGCCGCGATGGAGGTCTGCGCAGCCTGGTGCCCCGCGACACCCGCCGGCATCCCCCGACCCGCAACGACCGGAACAGTGGCGCGGCCCCGTTTGGCCCGATACTGGGCGGCGTCGGCAAGACGAAAGAGGCGTCCGGCGGTGTCCACCTCCCCTACGTCGTCGTCGGTGGAGGCCACTCCGCACGAGACGCCTTCGAGCGGAGAACGAAGAACCAGTCGGCAGAGCTCGGTCGCTGCCTCGACCACCGAGTCGGCGGACACGTCTGGGGCGACGATGCAGAACTCGTCGCCTCCCAGGCGGGCTGCCATCGAGCCATTGAGCGTCGCGGCCGTGGCGCTGAGCATGGATGCAAAGCGCACCAGTGCGCGGTCCCCTGCCTCATGCCCCTGTTCGTCGTTGATCCGTTTGAGCCCATTCAGGTCGCACACGACCAGACTCACAGCCGCACCTTCCGATCGGTGCCGGCTCAAGGCGATGTCGAGACTCTCGTCGACGGCTCGACGGTTGCCGATCCCGGTGAGCGGATCGGTGTGCGCCATCCGATCGACGTTGTCGAGGTGGTCCGCGGTCGCCAGCGCCGCACCGATCTGGGCTCCGACCACGAGAGCCAGGTCGACGTCGGACTCCTGAAAGCAGGGCTGGTCGGCGCTGCGGGAGAAGAAGAGTTCGCCCCAGATGCGGCCGTCCAGTGGGATGGGGGCTCCCACGCAGCAGTGCTTGTGGAGCGAGTGCAGCAGGGCGACGTCGAACTCATCCTGTCCGTCCTGGTCGACGTTGGCCGACCATCCGGTGAGCTGGTCGGCCATGACCTGCAGGTGCTGCGAGATGTCCTCGGTATAGATCTCGTCCGTCGGCTCCGACACCTCGTCCGGCCCGAGCTCGCCATGGTTCAGGAGCACCTGTAGCTGGCCGATGTCGGCCTCCCACCGCGAGATCGACACCGATGCCGCTCCGAGCGCCTCCCTGGCCGAGATGGCAGAGCTCTGCAGCAGCTCTCTCTGGCTGCCGGCCCACGCCGCTCGGGCGATCTCGGCCAGCGCTCCAAGACGCGTCGCGACATGCTCGCGACGCGCCGGATCAAGGCGTGGCTCATGGCCGACGGTCATCAATTCCCTCCTCCCCGGTTCTATCGGCCCCCAACGCTCCCTCCCTTGAGGGCTCAAGGGGCTCGGACTGGGGAAGTGAGGTGCCGGTCAGGAGGCGGTTGGACGCCTCAGACGCCGCTCAGGGCGGCAGCCACCAGCACCCGCAGCAGCGTGACGAGGTCGCGCTCAGAGCCACTGAGTGAGTCCGTGTACACCTCGACCAGCCAGCGATCCCCATGGGCGTCCTCACCCCCGGCGCCGACGACGGCCAACGCAGAGAGGTCATCGAGGATTGCCAGCTCTGCAGAGTCCGATCCCGGATCGTCGGCCCGCACCGTGAAGGCCCCTCCTCGGAGCGCCTGCTCGGTCGAGGGGTAGTCGGCGACCGAGAATCGCTCACCCACCTCCGTGGACAGCTCCTGCTGGTTGAGACCGGGGAGTGCTCGATAAATGGCGTACTCGACGGTGGTGACGGCATCGTCCCCGTTGGCCATCCGCGAGAGCCACCAGCCGACCGCGTCGTGGTGGTGGCAGACGAGGTCTGCCACCAGGCCGAGTTTGGCGCGAGGTGGCTCGCCCGTTGCATCATCCAGCGCCCGAAGTGCCGCGTCGAGCAGGCGCAGCGGCTCAGGATGTTGCGCGCCCCGCCGTAGGCGCCGGTCGGACGTCGCTGTCGAAGGGGGGACGGCCAAGGTCACCGAAGCCTCGACCGGCAACGCACGGCCGGCAACGACCGGGCGATGAGAGCCGGTGCGCTTGGCGCGGTACTGGGCAGCATCGGCCAGCCGGAAGAGCCGCTTGTCGTTGTCGATGGAACCGATCGCGTCCCCCGTGCTGGCCAGACCGACGGCGACGCCATGTGGCAACTCCCGCCAGGCCCGGGAGCAGACACCTTCGGCGAAGGCAACCAGGTCATCGGGTGGACATCCGGCAACCGCGACGGCGAACTCGTCACCACCGAGTCGGGCGAGCATGGCGTCCGGCAACGACCGAGCTCCCTCATCGGCGAGGATCTGCGCCATCGACCGGAGGACCCGGTCACCGGCGTCATGGCCATGCTGGTCGTTCACGCTCTTGAGGCCGTTGATGTCACAGACCACAAGCCCCACAGCGATGCCCTCGTTACGGTGCCGCTCCATCACGTGGTCGAACCACTCCTCGACCGCCAGGCGGTTGGCCAGTCCGGTGAGGGAGTCGGAGTGTGCCTGGGCCGTCGCCCGGCCCAGGTGCTCGGCGGTGGCGATGGCAGCACCCACCTGTGCGGCGACGGCTACTGCGAAGTCGACGTCGTCGTGGCCGTAGGGCTCTTGGATCACCGACCTGGTGACGAACAGCTCGCCCCACACCCGACCGTCGAGCGGGATGGGAGCCACGACGCAGCTTCCCTTGCCCAGCTTCTGGACCAGGACACTGTAGGAGTCGGAACCGTCCGCCGTCGCCGTGAAGGCGCGCTGCTGCTCCATGACCGTGACGAGGGCTGCGTAGTCCGACATCCGGTAGTACTCGTTCTCTGGCTGGAGGACCTCCCCCTGCCCCAGAGCGCCATCGTTAAGCACGCAGCGCACGCGCGACTGCTCGGGTTCCCAGATGCTCAGAGAGACCGAGGCGCCATCGAGTGCCCGCATCGCCGCCAGCGACACCCGGCGCAGGAGGTCAGCACCCTCTGTCGTCGTCGCCACCCGCGCGACGTCGGCGAGCGCTTTGAAGCGCGCGGAGACCGCCGACTGTGCCGCTGGCACATCCGGACCTGGCCAGCTCGCGGTGTCGATCACCATGCCTCCCCCCTTGAGATCGGAGTGAAGGGGCGGGGTCTTGAGCCTGCACCTGGTCCGCTCAGGAGCGGGTCAGCGGGTGCAGGGCCGCCAGCACCAGCAGGCGGAGAACGCCGGCCAGCTCCTGCCCCAGGGTGCTCAGCTCGTCCAGAAAGATCTCGACCAGCCAGCTGTCCCCGTACTGGTCGGTGCCCCCCGCGGCGATGACTGCGCTGGCGTCCAATCCGTCGAGGATGGCCAGTTCCGCAGGGTCCGCCGTCGGGTCGCCGGCTGTCACGGCGTAACCGCCTCCGCCCAGGGCGTACCGAGTCTGCGGGTACGTGTCCAGGGCGAAGCCCTCACCGAGCTCCGACAGCGGCTCGTCGGCACCGAGCCCAGGCGGCCGGCGGTAGAGCGAGAGGTCGACGGTGTGCAGGGCATCGGACCCCTGCGGGCTCAGCGATAACCACCAGCCCAAGCCGTCCACATGGTGGGTGAGCAGGTCGGCGACCAGACCAAGGCGCGTCCGGGGAGCCTCGCTAGCCGCCTGGTCGAGCGCGCGCAGGGCGGCGTCCGACAGCTGACCGAGGCTGGAGCTGTCTCGACCCCGGAAGACCCGACGGTCCGGCGCCAGCAGGTCGTCCTGGTCGCCCAGTGACACCGCCAGCTCCGGCGGCAGGGGTCGACCCGCCACCACCGGCACGCGTGACCGGATGCGCTTGGCGCGGTACTGCGCTGCATCGGCCAGACGAAGCAGCCGAGCCGGGTTCTCGATCGGGCCAACGGCATCGCTGGTCACGACCACGCCGCAGGCGACACCGTGCGGCAGACGCGCCCAGCCGGTTCGGCACACGGTCTGCACGGCTTCGACGACCCGAGGGGCGTCCTGCCCACTCACGGCCAAACAGAACTCGTCCCCCCCAAGCCGCGCCACGAGCGAGTGCTCGAAGTCACGGGCGGAGTCGAACAAGATGTGGGCGAGCTGCCGAAGAACGCGGTCACCGGCATCGTGCCCCTGGTCGTCATTGATTCGCTTCAGGCCGTTGAGGTCGAGCACCGCCAGGCCGATGGGCTCCTGGTTGTCGCGCCATCTAAGCATCGCAGCATCGAGCCACTGGTCGAGCGCCCGACGATTGGCCAGACCCGTCATCGAGTCGGTCTGGGCCAGGCGCTCGACGCTCTCCACATGATCGGCGCTTTCCAGCGCAGCACTCACCTGGGCGGCCACTGCCGATACCCAGTCCAGGTCGGCTTCGCCGAAGGGCTCTCGTTCGGAGTTGCGCGCCACGAAGAGCTCGCCCCACCACTCTCCGGCATAGAGCAGCGGCACACTGATCGAGCTCCGCTTGTCGAGCAGAATCAGGTAGTCGCGGTCATCTTCGGCAATGGTCGGGTCGTCCAGGCTCAGCACCGATCCGAGGAGGCCATCGGCCATCCCGGCGAGCCATGTGCTCTGGTCGGCCTCGTACACCTCGTCCTCGGGCTCCTCCTCCTCCCACTCGGCGAGATCGCCCACGTTGAGGACCGCCCGAAGCACCTGACGATCGGGCAGCCACACGCCCAGAGAACCCGAATCAGCCTCCGCGGCCCGCATGGCGGCCAGCATGATCTGTTTGGTGGCCTGTGACTTGGGCAGTCCGACTCCCGCGCGGCCGACATCGCTGAGGGCACGGAGGCGCGCCTCACTCCGGTCACGCGCGCGACGCATGACCGCCCGAGAGGTGTCCTCTGCCACCTGATCCACCATCCGCCCTTGTCCCTCTCACACTCGGCATCGCGACCCCACCACTGAAACACGCCAGCACCGGCTCCCATCGTGTTCCTGCGCGTCGATACGCTGACCGCCACCTGACCAAACGTCACCCACGAGCCGGAGCTGAGCATGGCCGCAGATTCCAGTGACTCAACGCCCCAGCCGACGACAGGGTCGGCAGGTGTTGACCTGCACACCACCGCCGGCAAGCTCGCCCAGCTGCGCCACAAGTACGACGAGGCGGTGCATGCCGGCTCCGAACGGGCCGTCGAGGCCCAGCACGGGCGGGGGAAGCTCACGGCGCGTGAGCGCGTCGAGACGTTCTTGGACGACGGCTCGTTCGTGGAGTTCGACGAGCTGGCTCGGCACCGCTCACACAACTTCGGTCTTCAGGACAAGCGCCCGTACGGCGACGGAGTCGTGACCGGGTACGGAACCGTAGACGGCCGACAGGTATTCGTCTTCGCGCAGGACTTCACGGTGTTCGGCGGATCTCTGGGCGAAGTGTTCGGCGAGAAGATCGTCAAGGTCATGGACATGGCCTTGAAGACCGGCGCGCCCGTCGTCGGCATCAACGACTCGGGTGGGGCCAGGATCCAGGAGGGCGTCACATCCCTTGCCCAGTACGGTGAGATCTTCTACAGGAACGTGCAGGCCTCGGGCGTCATCCCCCAGATCTCACTGATCATGGGCCCGTGCGCAGGTGGGGCGGTCTACTCACCGGCAATCACCGACTTCATCATCATGGTCGACAAGACTTCGCACATGTTCATCACCGGCCCCGAAGTGATCAAGACAGTCACCGGTGAGGACGTCGCGTTCGAAGAGCTCGGCGGAGCCCGGTCGCACCAGGCCAAGAGCGGCGTCGCCCACTTCATGGCCGCCAGCGAGCAGGAGGCACTCGAGCTGACCCAGCAGCTACTCTCGTTCCTGCCCAGCAACAACCTCGACGAGCCACCCACGTTCGAGTCCGCCTCCACCGACGACGTCACCCCCGACGACCTCGTTCTCGACACCCTCATCCCCGACTCTGCGAACCAGCCATACGACATGCACCAGGTGATCGAGTCGATCGTCGACGACGGCGACTTCCTCGAGGTCCAGGCGCTCTTCGCCCCGAACCTGCTGACCGGTTTCGGACGCGTCGAGGGCCGCTCGGTGGGCGTTGTCGCCAACCAACCGATGCAATTCGCCGGAACGCTCGACATCGACGCGTCCGAGAAGGCTGCCCGGTTCGTGCGTACCTGTGATGCATTCAACGTTCCTGTGTTGACGCTGGTCGATGTCCCCGGCTTCCTCCCCGGCACCGACCAGGAGTGGGGCGGCATCATTCGGCGCGGCGCCAAGCTCATCTACGCCTATGCCGAGGCCACCGTTCCGCTGGTCACGATCATCACGCGCAAGGCATACGGCGGTGCCTACGACGTCATGGGGTCAAAGCACCTCGGCGCCGACATCAACCTCGCCTGGCCCACCGCACAGATCGCGGTCATGGGGGCCCAGGGCGCGGTGAACATCTTGCACCGTAAAGAGATCCAGGCCGCAACCGAGCGCGGCGACCTGGACGCCACCAGGGCCCAGCTCATCGAGAGCTACGAGGACGCACTTCTCAACCCCTACCTGGCCGCCGAACGCGGCTACATCGACGCGGTGATCGAGCCGTCGGCCACCCGGGTGCAGGTGACTCGAGCCCTTCGGATGCTGCGGACGAAACGGGCGAACCGACCACCCAAGAAGCACGGGAACATCCCGCTGTGAGCGAGCCGGAGCCGGACATCACCGTGGTTTCCGGCGACCCCGATCCCATCGAACTCGCCGCCGTCGTGGCGGTGTTGGCGATGCGCCGCACCGGTGGCGTACCCACGGCTGCGCCGAGGCGATCACTATGGGCCTCACGCTCACGCCAGGTCCGACCGACGCTGGGCGCCGGTCCGGGTTCGTGGCGTGCATCGACACTCCCACGGTGAGCGTCAGGTACCCGCGATGAGATTCGTCCTGGCCTCCGCCTCGCCGGCAAGACGGGCCTTGCTGCGCGCAGCCGGAGTCGATCCCGAGGTCATCGTGAGCGGAGTCGACGAGGACCAGGCAGCTGGTCCTCCCGGCGAGCTGGCACTCATCCTCGCCGAGCACAAGGCGCAGGCGGTGGCCGAGCGACTGGCCCTGGGCGCCCCGACGGCAGCTCGCGAACCCACGGTCGTTCTTGGCTGTGATTCGGTCCTGGAGCGCGCGGGAGTGGCGTTCGGAAAGCCCACCAGCTCACAGGATGCCGTCGCCAGGTGGCGGGACATGCGCGGGCGAGAGGGCGTCCTGCACACCGGTCACTGCCTCATCGCCCTGGACGCCCCCGGCGCCCAGCCAGCTGGCCACCGCAGCGTCAGCGCGCTGGCTTCGGCGACTGTACGGTTCGGTACCCCGAGCGACGCCGAGATCGACTCCTACGTCGCCACGGGCGAACCTCTTCAGGTCGCGGGAGGCTTCACCCTGGATCGGCTCGGGGGGTGGTTCGTCGACGGGATCGAAGGAGATCCCGGCACTGTTCTGGGCTTGTCGCTGCCCCTTCTGCGACGACTGCTCGCCCAACTGGACATCAGCGTTCCCTCCCTCTGGACGCGGTAGGGCCTCGGGCTCAATAGACTGCGCCGGAACCGGGTCCGGTCACCGCCGGGGCCCTCGGCTGAACCTCACGTGGAGTCGATGTGCGCAAGGTCCTGATCGCCAACCGTGGCGAGATCGCTGTCCGCGTCGCGCGGGCTTGCCGAGATGCCGGAATCAGCTCCGTGGCGGTCTACGCCGACTCCGACCGAGATGCCCCGCACGCGCGAGCCGCCGACGAGGCGTACGCGCTCGGCGGTGACACGCCGGCGACGACCTATCTCGACATGGGCAAGGTGCTCGACGTCGCAGCCCGATCCGACGCCGACGCCGTCCACCCCGGATACGGATTCCTGTCCGAGAACGCCGACTTCGCCCAGGCGGTCATGGACGCCGGGCTGACCTGGATCGGCCCGCCGCCCGCGGCGATCCGCTCCCTCGGCGACAAGGTGCAGGCACGCCACATTGCTCAGGCGGTGGACGCGCCGCAGGTGGCGGGTACGGCCGATCCGGTCACGGGGTCCGACGAGGTCGTCACCTTCGCGAAGGAGCACGGGCTTCCCGTCGCCATCAAGGCGGCGTTCGGGGGCGGGGGCAGGGGCCTGAAGGTGGCCAGGACGATCGACGAGATCCCTGAGCTCTACGACTCGGCGGTGCGTGAGGCCGTCACGGCGTTCGGCCGCGGGGAGTGTTTCGTCGAGCGCTACCTCGACCGCCCACGACACGTCGAGACACAGTGCCTGGCCGACCAGCACGGCAACGTGGTGGTGGTCTCCACCCGCGACTGCTCGCTGCAGCGCCGTCACCAGAAGCTTGTCGAGGAGGCCCCGGCTCCCTTCCTGTCGGAGGCGCAGAACGCCGAGCTCTACCGCGCGTCCAAAGCCATCCTGCGCAAGGCGGGTTACGTCGGGGCCGGCACATGCGAGTTCCTCGTCGGTCAGGACGGCACCATCTCCTTCCTCGAGGTGAACACCCGACTGCAGGTCGAGCACCCCGTCACCGAAGAGGTCACCGGCATCGACCTCGTACGTGAAATGTTCCGGATCGCCGACGGTGAAGAGCTCGGCTACGACGACCCGGCCGTCCGGGGTCACTCGTTCGAGTTCCGGATCAATGGCGAGGACCCCGGCCGGGGCTTCCTTCCGGCTCCCGGCCAGGTGACCGTCTGGCGTCCAGCGGCGGGGCCGGGCGTTCGACTGGACTCCGGGGTCGAGCAGGGCTCAGTCATCGGGCAGAACTTCGACTCGTTGCTGGCCAAGCTGATCGTGACCGGTTCGACTCGTCAGCACGCGGTGGAGCGAGCGCGGCGGGCGCTCGACGAGTTCACGGTCGAAGGGATGGCGACGGCGCTGACGTTCGACCGGGCCGTCATGCACGACCGGGCGTTCACCCCGGACGACCCAGAGCAGCCGTTTGCGGTGCACACGCGATGGATCGAGACCGAATTCGACAACACCATCGAGCCGCACACAGGCAGTGAGGTGGCCGCTGACGGCGAAGAACGCGAGTCCGTCACCGTCGAGGTCGGAGGAAAGCGCCTCGAGGTCACCCTTCCGGCCGGGTTTGGTGGGGCTGCCCCGGCAACCGCAGGCGCGGGCCGAGCGGCGCCTCGTCGTTCGGCCAAGCGTGGCTCAGCAGCTGCGTCCGGCGGCGATGCGCTCACCAGTCCCATGCAGGGCACGATCGTGAAGATCGCTGTTGCAGACGGTCAGGTGGTCGAGGCGGGGGAACTCGTCGTCGTGCTGGAAGCCATGAAGATGGAGCAGCCGCTGAACGCTCACAAGGCAGGAACCGTCACCGAACTTTCAGCAGAGATCGGCCAGACCCTGACTGCCGGCGCCAGCATCTGCACGATCGTGGGATGAGACGCACGTGGGCCTAGCGTGACGCCTCTCCGCCGGCGCCCGACGACTCAGCAGGCGTAGACCTCTCAGCGAGAACGTGCTCGATCGCCGCCAGGCGCATCTCCAGCCGGTCGAGGGTCTCCAGTGCCGCTTGCGCGAGCTTCTCGCTAGTCGTCGGCTGCTGCGCTTGCTCACCGTCCGACTCTACGCGTCAATACGGTGACGAGAGTCGATCCGATGCCGTTGGGGAAGGATGGCCACGATGACCGCCCCCGCTCAGGTTCCCCCGCTGGTCGCCGACTACTCGCGTCAGCTTGCGCAGCTCATCGAGACGCGATGCCCCGGCCAGCTGGTCGGTGCCTATCTGCATGGCTCGGCAGCCCTAGGGGGCTGGGAGCCGACGCGGAGCGACGTGGACCTCGTCATCGTGCTCGACACTTTGCCGACGCGAACGGCTCTCGCAGCGGTGGAACAGGTGCTCGTAGACCGTGGCCCAAGCAGTCCCGGGACAGGGCTTGAGTGCAGCGTCGTGACCGCAGAAGCCGCGGCTACCCCATGCGATCCGTGGCCCTTCCTGCTTCACGTCCAGGCATTCCGGGACCAGGAAGCGACGCGGGTGCCCGGGGACTTGTTGCCGGGTGACCGGGACCTCCTGATGCACTACGCCGTCTGCCGGGCCGCGGGTGTCCGGCTGTGTGGCCCTGATGCCCGGGACATCTTTGGTCCCGTTCCACGCTCCGTGGTGCTCCCCTACCTGGTTGACGAACTGCGCTGGGGGATGGGCCACACGTCTGCGGCCTACGCGGTTCTGAACGCATGCCGCGCACTCACGTTCATGTCCCGCGGTGAGCTGGTCTCGAAGATCGAGGGTGGGCAGCTCGCCGTCGAAGAGGGTCTCGGCCCGGTCGAAGTGATCACCCGCGCCCTCGCTGAACAACGAGGACTGGCTGAGCCAGGTCCGCTGACCCTCGAAGCAACCGCCTTCGTGGATCGGGTCGTCACGACCCTTGATTCGGAGGCTCGTCTGGCTGAAGGTTAGGCGGTACCGGGCACGACCGGTCGAAGGAGTTCTGATGGCTGTTCAGCTGAACCACACAATCGTGTGGGCCAACGACAAGCATGAGTCGGCCGCCTTTCTGACAGATGTTCTCGGTCTCGCCGAACCGAGCCGATACGGGTCGTTCGTCGTCGTCCAGGTCGACAACGGTGTCTCCTTGGACTTCCTCGACGTCGACGACGTCGTCCATCCGCAGCACTATGCCTTCATCGTCGATGAGCAGGCGTTCGACGAGATCTTCGAACGGATCCGCGGGCGGGGGCTGTCGTACTGGGCCGATCCGGGCCAGCAGCAGCTCGGCGAGATCAACACCAGGGACGGCGGACGAGGCGTGTACTGGGAGGACCCCAACGGCCACCTTCTCGAGATCATCACCCGCCCGTACGGCGGCTGAGGCCGACCAGCGCCGGACCCCGCGCATCGCCCCCTAGGGGCGAGCAAGCACCTCGTCGGCGGCTCGCTCGCCCGAACGTAGGGCCCCTTCCATCAGTCCGGCCCAGTCACCTGCGGTGTGCTCGCCCGCGAAGTACAGCGGGCCGACGGGGCGCTGCAGCAGCGCATCGTCGTCCGCCCCTGTCTCGACAGTCAGCGCCGTGTAGGCCTCTCGCGAGAACGGTTCGTCGGCCCAAGTCGTCACGACGGCACGTTCGATGTCGAGCGGAAGGTCCTCACGCATGGTTGCGGCCCGCTGAGCCCACGTACGTGGCCCCGCCTCGACCTGAAGCCGATCCAAGGCAGGTCCGGACCCGGAGAAGCAATGCAGCATCGGCTGCACGCCGCCAGTCTCGTCGGTGGCGGTCCACGTCCAGAATCTCTCGCGGACGTTCTGCACCGCGGACCAGTCAACTGGCGGCGCGTGCTGGGCGAACGGAATGTGCAGCTTGGCGGCGTGACCGACACCCGCCCTGCCCCAGGCGTCGAGCTTCCACTGCGGCAGCGGCGGGTCGAACGTCATTTCCCGTGTCACGGCCATGGGGGTCGCCAGCACAACGACGTCTGCCGCGACTTCGCCGGCGTCTGTCATGACGCGGCACGACTCTTCGTCCCAGCTGATGCTGCGCACCACCTCGCCGAGCCGCACAGCATCGCCAAGCCTGCCGCTGAGCTCGATCGCCACTCGTTGGTTGCCCCCGGCCACCCGAAAGGAGGGCCTCGGTTCGAACGCGAGAGCAACATCTGCGGCAGCGGCAGCTGAGAGTCGCTCGGCAGGGCATGCATTCGTGACTTCCAGGCGCGAACGGAACGCCGCCAAGGCATCGGAATCGGCGGCACCGGATCGGTCGAGCTCGTCGATCAGGTCAGCGAGCGACGAGCTCGGCGGAGCAGTCGCTGCTGCCGCGGACACCACGCCTGCGGCCACTGCGACCGCGTCATGCGTAGTGTCGACACCGTGGGGCTCACGGACGTAGTACGACATGCCCATCGGGGCCAGCGACAGTCCGAAGCCTGCCATCAGCGACTCCATCAGGTCGTACCCGCTCAGGACGAACTCAGCTCCACGCTCAATACGCGTCTGGGGATTGCCCGGCTCGATCTCGTACGACCACACCCGTCCGCCGACCCGATCGCGTGCCTCCAGCACGACGACGTCGTGCCCGGAATCCTGCAGATGCCAGGCAGCCATCAGGCCTGCAAAGCCGGCACCAACCACCACGACCCTCATGACTGCTCCGCCCTTCCCCGATCCCGCCCCGCACCATTGTTGTCTGCCAGAGTGAGGCCATGACGGTGCCACTCCCATCGGCTGAGCTCTTCAGCGACGCCGAGCTCGCCCAGCGACGGCTCTCCGCCGCCGAGCAAGTCGACCACCAACTCGCCCGACGGGGGGCCGTCGACCACTCCGGACCGGAGCTCCGAACGTTGATCGAGCTCAACACCGATGCGATGTCGATTGCCATGGAGCGCGACGCCGAAGCCCGCGACGGCCAGCTGCGCGGACCGTTGCACGGGCTGGCCATCGTGCTCAAGGACAACGTCGACACCGCTGACGGGATGCTGACCACGGCCGGCTCCCTGGCGCTGGCCTCGACTCGTCCACGTGAGGACGCCCCACTGGTCGCACGCCTGCGCGACGCCGGGCTCGTGGTGCTCGGCAAGTCGAACATGAGCGAGTGGGCCAACATGCGCTCACCGCACTCGACAAGCGGCTGGAGCGCGCGGGGAGGCCTCACCAGAAATCCCTGGAATCCCCTGCGCAATGCAGGAGGATCCTCGTCAGGATCAGCTGCGGCAGTCTCAGTCGGCATCGCACCACTGGCCGTGGGCACCGAGACCGATGGGTCGATCATCTGCCCCGCCAGCTTCAACGGGGTCGTGGGACTCAAGCCCACCGTTGGCCTGCTGCCGACCGATGGGATCGTTCCGATCTCCCACAGCCAGGACGCGCCAGGGCCGATGGCCCGCTCGGTTCGCATGGCGGCAGCGCTCCTGGATGCAATGGCCGGGACCGACCAGTACCTCACAGCCTGCAGCGACCCGAACCTGTCCGGCGTGCGCATCGGGGTGGTGCGTGATCAATTCGGCGACAACGCCCCGACCGATGCCGCCGCAGAGGCAGCTGTGTCGTTGCTGGCGATGGAAGGCGCGAGCATCATCGATCCCGTACCCGCGGTGTCGTTGCCCGTACCCGCTGGCGACGAGGATGACGAGGGGCTGTGCGTCCTGCTCCACGAGTTCCAGCACGGCGTTACCCGCTACCTGGCGAGCCGCCCGGCCGGAGGTCCCCGCACCATCGCGGACGTCGTGGCGTTCAACCAGGATCACGCCGGCGACGAGCTGGCCTGGTTCGGCCAGGAGTACCTCGAGCAGGCCATGGTCCTACCCGGGATCGACAGCGACGCCTACCGCCGGGCCCTAGCGAGCATCCAGAGTCAGGCGCGCGACGACGGACTCGACTCCGTCTTCGGCTCCCAGGGCGTCGACGTCCTCGTGGCCCCGGCGTTCCTCCCGGCGTCGATGAACGACCTGGTGCTCGGCGACTACGGGGATGGCGGCGACTGCACTTCCGCCCCCGCCATCGCCGGGTACCCGATCCTCAGCGTCCCCATGGGTTTCGTCCACGGACTCCCCGTGGGCCTGGCGCTCACCGGGCCGGCGTATAGCGAGGCACTCCTGCTCCGCGTGGCCAGCGCCCTGGAGGCGCGCCTCGGGCTGCTCGCGGACGGCGCTCTGACCCCACCGACCAGCGCCGGCGGCTAGCCGCGCATGTGCAGCTGGCGGGCCGCCTCCGACACCGATCCAGAGAGAGACGGATACACGGTGAACGCGTCGGCCACCTGGTCGACGTTGAGCCCGAGGCGTACCGCCAGCGAGACGGGGTAGATCAGCTCGCTGGCCCGCGGGGCAACGACCACGCCGCCGAGCACGATCCCCGTCCCTACCCGGCAGTAGAGCTTGACGAAGCCGTCGTGGAACTCCTGCATCTTCGCTCGAGCATTGGTCGCCAGAGGAAGCTTCACCTGCGCTGCCGCAACCTCACCGGAGTCGATCTGACGTTGGGTCACACCCACGGTGGCGATCTCGGGGTCGGTGAACACGTTGCTCGAGACGACCGACAGGTCGAGGGGGTTGACCGCCTCGCCGAGCGCGTGTTTCATCGCGATCCGTCCCTGCATCGCCGCCACCGACGCCAGCATGAGGACTCCGGTGCAGTCACCGGCCGCGTAGACGCCTCGGACACTTGTCCGCGACACGCGGTCCACCTCGACGAAACCCCGGTCGTCCAACGCCACGCCAGACTCCTCGAGGCCGACCCCATCGGTGTTCGGTACCGAGCCGACGGCCAGCAGGACGTGCGAACCGGTCACGGTGCGACCGTCCTCCAGCTCGACCGACACCCCGTCGGGCGTGCGAGACGCCGAGATCGCACGTGAGCGCGAGAGCACGGTCATCCCGCGTCGCTCGAAGACCTCCTCCAGCACGGCGGCGGCATCGGCGTCCTCCCCCGGAAGCACGCGGTCGCGGGAGGACACCAGCGTCACCTGAGACCCCAGGGCCTGGTAGGCGCCGGCGAACTCGGCACCGGTCACACCTGACCCCACCACGATCAGCTCAGGCGGCAGCTCGGCCAGGTCGTACAGCTGCGTCCACGACAAGATGCGCTCGCCGTCGGGTCTGGCCGACTCCAGCTCGCGGGGGTGGGCACCGGTGGCGACCAGGACGGCGTCAGCCTCCAGCTCCTCAGTCCCACCTGCAGCAAGGTCGGCGACCACTCGGTCGGCACCCTCAAGGCGACCGGTGCCGCGCAGCACCCGGACCCCGTCACGTGCCAGATGCGACTCGACGTCGGCCGACTGCGCAGTCGCCAGCGACTTCAGCCGGGAGTTGACCACACCGAGGTCGACGCCCACCTGACCGTCGAACCGAACGCCCAGAGCACGGGAGTCGGTGACCTCGTCCATCACGTCGGCGACCGTGATCAGCGCCTTGCTCGGGACCACATCGGTCAGGACCGCCGACCCCCCGAGGCCGTCACGGTCGATGAGCGTGACCTCGGCACCGACTTGCGCCGCCACCAGGGCGGCCTCGTACCCGCCGGGACCGCCGCCGATGATCACCATTCGC
This sequence comes from Actinomycetes bacterium, assembly GCA_024644345.1. Classification (GTDB taxonomy): domain Bacteria; phylum Actinomycetota; class Actinomycetes; order JAHEKZ01; family JAHEKZ01; genus JAHEKZ01. The sequence goes on from JAHELE010000001.1 coordinate 62,311, forward strand.
GCCACGGCCCACATTCTGGCGCACAGTTCACCGGAACCGTCCGGCGCGGCCCCTACGCTCATGGCCATGGCCCTCTACGCCGCCTATGGCAGCAACATGGATCCGCGGCAGATGGCCGAACGAGCACCCCACTCCCCCATCGCCGGCACCGGCTGGCTCGACGGCTGGCGGCTCACTTTCGGCGGCGAGGACCTGGGCTGGGAGGGTGCCCTGGCGACCGTCGTGGAGGAAGCCGGCTCTCAGGTCTTCGCTGTTCTCTACGACCTCACCGACCTCGACGAGCACGCGCTCGACGCGTGGGAGGGCGCCCTCGGCGTCTACGACAAGATCCGGGTCCGGATCCACACCCTCGAGGGCGACAAGCTCGCCTGGCTCTACGTGCTCAACGCCTACGAGGGCGGCCTGCCGTCGGCCCGGTACCTCGGGATCATGGCCGATGCCGCCGAGCGGGCGGGGGCGCCGGACGACTACGTGCGCGACCTGCGTACCCGCCCCTGCAGGAACATCGGGCCGTGATCGGCTGGAAAAGGGGCTCAACCTTCGTCCGGTTTCGCCCGATAGGCACTCCATGGGTGTAGCACCGCGTGACGACGTCCGCATCATCAGGCCAGCAGCGATCCTTGACGAGCGCGCAGCCAACCGCGTCCTCGACGAGCTGAAGCGACTCGACATCAGCTCAGGTGGCGTCTGGAACGCCACCTCATCGCTGTGGCAGCGCTACGACACGCCGTGGGACGGCATGGGCGGCACCCGCGGTAACGCGCGCCTGCTCGGCTCCATCGCTGTCATGTACGACGCGCCCAACCGCCACCAGATCACCATCTACAAGGTCACTGTGACGCCCTACGGCCTCGAGAGCACCTGGAGCGTCGAGTCGCTCGTCGACGACGCCCTTACCTGGGCCGGCCTCACCTTGGACACCTGTCCTCGGGCCGAGCTCGGCGACCCCCCTCGGCGCGACCCGTTCAAGTCGGCCGGCATGGTCGGAGCGCCACCAACGATCGCGGCCGCCGACGAGATCCCGGCCAGCTAGCGTCGGGCTTGGGCAAGATCGAGCAACGCAACAGCTGCCAGTAGCAGGACCCCCACGTCGATTGCGCGCTCATCCACGTCGAAGGTCCCCTGGTGAAGATCTCCACCCTCATGCGTTCCCGGTGCCTGCACCCCTAGCCGGAACAGCGCACCGGGAACGTGGGCCAGGTACCAGGCGAAGTCCTCGCCACCCAGACTTTGCTCGACCGTCTCGACGCGACCGTCCCCGAGCAGAGTTCTGGCGACCGACTCGATCAGCCGCACCGAGGCGGCGTCATTGATTACCGGTGGCACACCCCTGGTGTAGTCGACCGTGACGTCGACGCCGTAGGCGACCGCCACGTCGTTGACTGCCCGGGACACCACCGCTTCGGCGTTCTCCCACACCCGCGCGTCGAGTGAGCGAACGGTGCCAGCGATCTCGCCGGACTGCGGGATGGCGTTGGCGGCGCCGCCAGCGCGCACCGTGCCCCACACCACCGACAGCCCGGCTCGCGGATCGACCCGGCGAGACAGGATCGACGGTACATCGGTGACGATCTTGGCCATCGCGTACACCAGGTCTCCGGTCAAGTGCGGCCGGGCCGTGTGACCGCCATCGCTGTTGAGCACCACTCGCACGTGGTCGCTGCTGCCGGTGATCGGACCGACCCGCACGCCGATGCCGCCCACGTCCTGCCGAGGGTCGCAGTGCAGGGCGAGGATGCGGTCGACGCCGTCAAGGGCCCCGGACTCAATGACGTCGATCGCGCCACCCGGCATCGACTCCTCAGCAGGCTGGAAGATCAACCGCACCCGACCGTCGAACTCGCGCCGCTGCACCAGCTGGGCGAGCACCACCCCCACCCCGATCAGGATGGCGGTGTGGACGTCGTGGCCGCAGGCGTGGCAGACCCCAGGAACGGTCGATCGATAGCCGACCGACTCCTTCTCGTCGTCGATCGGCAGGGCATCGATGTCTGCGCGCAAGGCGACCGTGCGGTCTCCCTGACCGATGTCGCAGACGACTCCAGAGCCACCGGGCAGCACCGTGGGCGTCAACCCGGCCGCCGCGAGCCGCTCATGGATCACCGCGGTCGTGCGCACCTCCTGGCGACCAAGCTCTGGGTGCGCATGGAGGTCGCGGCGAATCTCGATCAGCTCGTCGGAGATCTTGGCCACCAGGTCGGCCAGCTCGTCGCCCAACAGGCCGAGGTCGAGTCGCTGATTCACCACAGAACCGAGGCTAGACGGTCTGACGTCGGTCATGGTTCAGATCGTCGCCTTCAGAAGGCATCAACTGGCTGGTAGACGCCCCACACCGCACGCAACGCGTCGCTGACCTCACCGACCGTTGCCCTGGCGCGCAGCGCCTCTCGCATCGGGTAGAGGACGTTCGCGTCGCCTTCCGCAGCACGAGAGACCTCGGCCAGCCAGCGGTCCACCTCTGGCTGGTCCCGTTCGGCCCTCAGGCGCCCCAGACGCGCGCGCTGCTCGGCCTCGATCGAAGGGTCGACCCGCAAGGGTTCGTACGGGTCCTCGGTCTCGGCCACGTACCTGTTGACGCCGACCACGACCCGGTCACCCGCGTCGATCTGCAGTGCCACGTCGTAGGCGCTCCGCTCGATCTCTGACTTCTGGAAGCCCTTCTCGATCGCTGCCACAGCACCGCCCAGGCGCTGCACCTGGTCCATCAGCTCGACGGCCGTGGCTTCGACGGCGTCGGTCATCGACTCGACGACGTACGAACCGGCGAACGGGTCGACGGTAGCCGTCACGTCGGTCTCGAAGGCGAGTACCTGCTGGGTACGCAATGCCAGTCTGGCGGCCTTCTCCGTGGGGAGGGCGATCGCCTCGTCGTAGCTGTTGGTGTGCAGCGACTGCGTTCCACCGAGCACCGCTGCGAGCCCCTGCACCGCCACCCGCACAAGGTTGACCTCGGGCTGCTGAGCGGTCAGCTGCACCCCCGCCGTCTGCGTGTGGAAGCGCAGCATCATCGACTTGGGGTTCGTGGCGCCGAACTCGTCGCGCATGATCCGCGCCCACAGTCGACGCGCCGCACGGAACTTGGCGACCTCCTCGAGAATCGTCGTCCGCGACACGAAAAAGAACGCCAGACGCGGGGCAAAGTCGTCGACATGCTGTCCGCTGGCGATAGCCGCTCGCACGTACTCGACGCCGTTAGCCAGGGTGAAGGCGATCTCCTGCGCGGGCGTGGCACCCGCCTCTGCCATGTGATATCCGGAGATCGAGATGGTGTTCCAGCGCGGGATCTCAGCCTGGCAGTACTGAAAGATGTCGGTGATCAGACGCAGCGATGCCGCCGGCGGGTAGATGTACGTTCCACGGGCGATGTACTCCTTGAGCACGTCGTTCTGGATCGTGCCACCAAGCGTGGCCGCATCGACTCCCTGCTCCTCAGCCACCAGTTGATACAGCAGAAGGAGGACCGACGCCGGAGCGTTGATCGTCATGGACGTCGTCACCTGGTCGAGCGGGATCTGGTCGAACAGCACCCGCATGTCGTCGATCGAGTCGATGGCGACACCGACCTTGCCGACCTCGCCGGACGCCACCGGGTGGTCGGAGTCGTACCCCATCTGGGTCGGAAGGTCGAACGCCACTGACAGTCCAGTCGTTCCGGCGGCCAACAGCTGGTGATAGCGCTCGTTCGACTCCTTCGCCGTACCGAACCCCGCATATTGGCGCATCGTCCACGGACGGCCCGTGTACATGCTGGGGTAGACACCGCGCGTGAAGGGATAGTCGCCGGGAAGGCCGAGCTGAGTGCTGGCGTCCCAGTCGTCTAGGGCATCCGGGCCGTAGACCGGCTGGATCGCAAACCCCGACTCGGAAGGACGTGCATCGCTCACTGCCATCTCCTCAACGTGTGCCGCCCCGATCCGGGTGCGCCCGACGTCAGGGTACCGATCTGGTCGGCCAACGACGTCGGGGCTCACTCCTCACAGCGGGATGCCAAACCTCCGGACAGCATCGGCGGCCGGGTCGAAGCCAGCTTCCGCGGGTGGCGGTTCCGATACCGACTCGACCATGTCGTCAACGCTGACCGGTTCGGGAAGGCGACCGAAGCGCCGCTTGCGCTCGGCGTCAGACGAATCCTGGGGGTTCCCGCGCAAAGCCATGGGAGCACGGTACGCCCACGGGACCGACGGGGCTGCTCGACAGGGCAGACTGTCCGCGTGCGCATCCTCGTGGCCGACGACGACCAAGCCGTTCGTGAGTCGCTCCGCCGATCGCTCACCTTCAACGGCTACGACGTGGTGCTGGCGTGCGACGGGATCGAGGCCTTGGATGTCGTCGCCTCCTCGCCCGACCTGGTCCTGCTCGACGTGAACATGCCGGGGATCGACGTTCTGGAAGTGTGCCGGCGCATCCGCGCATCGGGCGACGAGGTGCCGGTGCTCATGCTCACCGCTCGTGTTGAGATCGGTGACCGGGTGCTGGGACTCGACGCGGGCGCCGACGACTACCTTCCCAAGCCGTTCGCCCTCGAGGAGCTGCTGGCCCGTGTGCGGGCCCTGCTTCGACGAGGGCGGAGGCCACCCCGCGACGCCGATGGCTCCGACGAGGTATCGGAGGAGTCACGCACCTTCGCAGACCTCACCGTCGACCCGGCGACCCGGATGGTGCGGCGCGGCGAACGCAGTATCACCCTCACCCGCACCGAGTTCGAGCTGCTGTGGGTGTTGATCCAGCGCCCACGCCGCGTTCTGTCACGCGAGCTGATCCTCGACGAGGTGTGGGGATACGACTTCCCCACGACCGCAAACTCGCTCGAGGTCTACATCGGATACCTGCGGCGCAAGACCGAAGCCGACGGCGAGCCGCGGTTGATCCACACCGTGCGCGGCGTCGGATACGTACTGCGGGAGCAGGAATGAGCGCCAGACCTCGACATGTCTCACTGCGCGCCAGGGTTGCTCTCCTGGCCGGTGTCGCAGTGGCCGTCGCTGTCGCCCTCACCACCCTCGGGATCTACCTGACCGTGCGCGCACAGCTCTACAACCAGCTCGACGACGATCTCTTGGCCAGGGCCCAAGCGGCCACTCGAGCGCTTGCCGACCCCGACGTGGTGGCCGTCCTGCCGGCCGACGCACTGGGTGATGCGCGGATCGGGCTCGTGACCGCGGACCGGCGAGCAGTCGCAGCGCGAGGTGGGGCTCTGCCTCCACTCGACGACCCGGAGTTCGCTGTCGCGGCGGGGGACAGCCCCGAGTCCGTCCGTGGGGTGACCGAGGACGGGGACAGCTTCCGCGTCGCCGCTGTGCCGGCCGGCCCCGGCAGCGCCCTGGTCTTCGCGGCGTCGACCGACAGCGTGGACTCGACACTGGCCTATGTCGGATTCGTCTCACTGATCGTCGGGTTCCTCGGTGTCGTGGGCGCAGCCACGGCGGGGTACGGCGTCGCCAGGGCCGGCCTGGCACCGCTGCGCTCGCTGACGGCGGCGACCGAGCGTGTCGCCGACACGATGGACCTCACCCCGATCGAGTCGGTGAGCGACGACGAGATCGGACGGCTGGCCGCCAGCTTCAACGTCATGCTCGCCTCGCTGGCCGCGTCCCGCGAACGCGAACGACAGCTCGTTGCCGATGCCGGTCACGAGCTCCGAACGCCGCTGACCTCGCTGCGCACCAACCTCGACCTCCTGGCGCAGGAAGGCTCTACCGGGCGCTCGCTCGACCCCGACGACCGGGCCGGGCTGCTGGCCGACGTCCGCGACCAGATCGGAGAGCTCAACGACCTCGTGGATGATCTGGTGCAGCTCTCACGTGGTGTGGAGCCGGCAAGCTCCTGGGAGACGATCGACGTCGTCGAGCTCGTGGAGTCCTCCCTCGACCGCGTTCGACGCCGGGCTCGCGACCTGACCTTCGAGGTGGCGCTGTCACCGTGGTGGGTCGAGGGTGACTCCATGGCACTGGGCCGAGCCGTGACGAACCTGCTCGACAACGCGGTGAAGTGGAGCCCCCCGGGATCGGCCGTCATCGTGCAGCTGCACGAAGGCGTGCTCAGCGTTGCCGACAGCGGACCGGGGATAGACGACGAGGACCGGCCGCACATCTTCGAGAGGTTCTACCGGGCTGACGGGGCTCGGTCTGAGCCCGGCTCAGGTCTTGGGCTGGCGATCGTCGCCCAAGCGGTGGCGCAGCACAAGGGAGCGATCAGCGTCAGCGACTCGCCGACGGGAGGAGCCCGGTTCGACGTCGCGATCCCGGGGAGGCCCACGATCGCACAGTCCTGAAGCACGTATCGCACGGTCTTAGTCGGCTCTGTGCCTGCTCTCAGGTGACTCTCAGGTGGTGGCCTCACGATGGAGTCATGACCGACTCATACCCCACCACGCCCCTGCCCGAACGCCCCGACGAGGGCGAGAACGTCTCCCACACCGAAGAGGTGCCACTGCCCCCACAGAACCCGTGGGCGCCACCGGCGCCGCCGGTAGCCACCTCGGCCGCGAAGGCTGGCTCTCGGCGGACCGGTCTCGGCGTCGTGCTGGCGACCAGCCTGCTGGCAGGCACACTCGGCGCCGGGATCGGTGCTGCCGCCGTTATCGCGACCGACGACAACCTGTCGACCTCGCCGACAACGACCGCGAGCGACATCGGCGACGTCTCGACAGCAGCCCTGCCCGACGGCAGCGTCGCCCGCGTTGCCGACCAGGTACTCCCGAGCGTGGTGTCGATCCAGTTCAGCGGCTCGCAGGGCGGCGGCTCGGGTTCGGGCATCGTGATCGACGAGTCCGGACTGATCCTGACCAACAACCACGTCGTCGAGGGCGCAGCCGACGGCGGGTCACTCACGGTCGCCTTCCAGGACGGCACATCCACCAGTGCCGAGATCGTCGGACGCGACCCCAGCTCAGACCTTGCGGTGATTCGAGTTGACGGAGTCGACGGACTCAAGGCCGTCGCCCTCGGGTCGTCTGACTCTCTGCGGGTCGGCGAGACCGTCGTTGCGATCGGTTCACCGCTCGGACTGAACGGAACGGTCACCACCGGGATCGTCAGTGCCAAGAACCGGCCGGTTCTGCCCGGTGACTCAGCAGGAGACCAGTCAGTGCTGAACGCCATCCAGACCGACGCGGCCATCAACCCAGGAAACTCCGGGGGCGCCCTGGTCAACCTCAAGGGTGAGCTGGTCGGAGTCAACTCCGCCATCGCCACTCTTGGGGCCTCACCCGGCAGTCAGGCAGGAAGCATCGGTCTCGGCTTCGCCATCCCGATCGACGAGGCGAAGTGGATCTCCGACCAGCTGATCAAGAACGGGTCGGTGCAGCATGCCCGACTCGGCGTCTCGGTCGAGAGCGCAGCGGGCGACGTGCGGGGAGCAGTGGTCAAGACGGTTGAACCCGGCAGCACCGCCGATGACCTTGGTATCCAGGTCGACGACGTGATCACCGGTTTCGGCGCCCAGGGGATCGACTCGGCCGACGCACTCGTGGCCGCGGTTCGTTCCGCAGAGCCCGGTACGACAGTGACCGTGACGCTGGTACGCGGAGGCGACACCAAGAGCTTCGACGTCACCTTGGCGGCTGAGCAGACCAGCTGACCCCAGTCCCTCGTCCGGAGCGGCGCCCCCTCCCCTCGACAGGCGCCGCTCCGGACGTGGCTTGTCGGATACCCGTCCTAGGCTCACGCCATGACGACCCTCTGGCTGATCCGCCACGGCGAAGCGCACGTCAACCAGCCGAACGACGACGGCACCTACTCACTGATCGACCGCCACGGCCTTACCGAACAGGGGGTCGAGCAGGCCACCAAGCTGCGCGACCGCCTGGTTCGCGAGCAGGTCCGTCCCGATGTGGTCGTCAGCAGCAGCTTCCGGCGGGCGCTGCAGACGGCGATGATCGTATGCGCGGGGCTCGACGTCGAGCCCGTGGTCAACGACGAAATCCAGGAATGGCGACCCGGGGACGACGCCGAGGTGATCCCCGTCGCCGACGCACTCGGATCATGGAGCCGAATCCTCGCCGGGCACGATCACGACGTCCGCATCACACCTGGCTCCGAGTCGCACAACGAGTTCCTCGGCAGGGCCGACCGTGCGCTGCTGCAACTAGCCGACGACTATCCCGACCATACGGTGCTCGTCTTCACCCACGGCGGCGTCATCGGCCGGTCGTTCGTCACCTTCCTCGGTCTTCCCCCGCGCAGCTCACTGGTAGGCATTCGCAGCCAGCACACATCGATCACCGAGTGGCGCCGCTCGCCACTACAGCCAGAGCACGAGCACCCCGAACCGATCTGGCAGCTCAACCGCTACAACGACGTCTCGCACCTCGGTGACGCCTACTGATACTTCAGGCGGTCGGCATGCCCTTCTGCACCTGGTCGGAGGCGTACTGCACCGCCTCACCGACGATGTCGACGATCCGACCGAGCATCTGCTCATCGGCGATCAGCGGTGGAGAGAGCTGCACCACCGGGTCTCCCCTGTCATCCAGACGGCAGAGCAGGCCGTCGTCGTAGAGCCGCGCCGACAGCACCTGGCGGAGCAGCCAGTCGGCCTCGTCACCCTCGAAGGTCTGCTTGGTGTCACGGTCCTTGACCATCTCAAGCGCCCAGAAGTAGCCGACGCCGCGTACGTCTCCGACGAGCGGGATCGAGCGCAGCTCGTTCAGCCGCTTCTCGAGGTAGGCCTCGTTCGACCGGACGTTCTCCACCACTCCCTCGCGGTCGTAGATGTCAAGCACCTTGAGGCCGATCGCTGCTGAGACCGGGTGTCCGCTGTAGGTGGTGCCGTGGTTGTAGAAGGCCTTACCCGTGACGAACGGCTCGGCCACGCGGTCGTGCACGATGACTCCGCCGAGGGGAGCCATGCCCGCGGTCGCACCCTTGGCGAACACGATGAAGTCGGGCTGAATGTCGTACCGAATGGAACCGAACCACTCGCCGGTGCGCCCGAATCCGGTGATGACCTCGTCGGCGGTCAGCAGCGCCCCGTACTTGTCGGCGAGCGCTCGCAGTCCCGCCCAGTAGCCCTCGGGCGGTGTGAAACAGCCACCGGAGTTCTGCACCGGCTCGGCGATGATCAGCGCCACCTCGTCCGGACCGGCGTCGATGATCGCCTGCTCCATCTCCTCCAGCAGTGCCTGGGTGAAGGCCGCCGGGTCATCGCCCTTGGGGTGTCGGTAGGCGTTGGTCTCGCTGACGTGCGTGACGTCGATCGGCAGTGGGGCGAATTCGACACGGCACGACTCAATGCCGGTGAAGGAGAGCGCTCCAAGACTCGTGCCGTGGTAGGCGGTGTTGCGCGCAATGGCCTTCGTACGCTGAGGCTGTCCGTTTGCCTGGTGCCAGTTGCGCACCATCTTCCACATCGACTCGTTGGCCTCACCGCCGCCGGTCGTGAAGTAGACGCGGTTGAGCCCCTCCGGGGCGAGGTTTGCGATCCGCTCGGCCAGCTCAGCGGCGCGGGGGTGGGCGACGTACCACGTGGAGGTGTAGGCGAGCTCCTCCATCTGGGCCTTGGCCGCATCGCCGACCTCACTGCCGAAGTCGTGGCCGATGTTGGCGCAGTAGAGGCCCGAGAGCCCGTCGATGAACCGGCGTCCATGGACGTCGATCAGCTCGCACCCCTCGCCTCTGACGAAGACCGGGATGTCGGTGTCCTTGTAGTTACCCATGTCGGTGAAGTTGAGGAACAGGTGGTCACGTACCTGCCGCTGGACCACCGCCGCGTCGACGGGCTGACCTGGACCTGACATGACTCCCACTTTCCCGACCGCCGAGCGGCGATCTGTTTGACCATTGCCTGACTGTTCAGTCAGGATACCCCCGCTGATATTCTCGGCATCCCACCACGCCAGATTGAGGATTCCCGTGACCCACGCCGCGTCGGCCAGGGCCGACCTGCCCCCTACCCTCCGTGACCTGCAGGAACGGGCCAGACGGTACGTCGACGAGGTCCTGATCCCGCTGGAGGAAAAGGCTGAGCGCGCCGGGGGGCCGCTTCCGGCGGAGGACGTCCAGCGCATCCGCCAGACCGCCCTCGACGCCGGTCTGGCTGGCGGTCTGCACAGCCCCGAGCACGGTGGCCAGGGGTGGTCCACCACCGAGTGGCTTCTGGTCGAGGAGCAGTTCGGGCGCAACACCAACGGCATCAGCTGGTACATGCCCACCGCGTACAACGTCTGGAAGTCGGCCAGCCCAGAGCTGATCGACCGCTGGCTGCGTCCCGCTCTCAAGGGCGAGCTGCACGACGCGTACGCCGTCACCGAGGCCGAGGCCGGGTCAGATCCCTCCGGGATCTCCACGGTCGCGCACCGCACCGACGACGGCGGGTTCGTGCTCAACGGCGAGAAGTGGTTCGTCACCTACGGCTCGGTGGCTGCGGTCATCATCGTGATGGCCAACGTCGTCGACGGGGACCAACGGCTTCCCACCCTCTTCGCAGTGCCGGCTGACGCCCCTGGGGTCTCGATCGTCGACGATCCCCCCTTCACCCACGCGTACCCGCACGGACACCCCACGATGCTCTTTGCCGACGTCAAGGTCGAAGCCGAGGACGTGATTGGTGGCGTCGGCGAGGGCAACAACCTGCAGCGCATGTGGTTCACCGAGGAGCGCATCGGCATCGCGGCCCGCTGCGTCGGAGCGATGCAGCGACTGATCACCGAGACAACGGACTGGGCGATCAACCGCGAGCAGGGCGGTGCCCGGCTGATCGACCACCAGGGCGTGTCGTTCCCGCTCGCCGATTCAGCGGCCGACGCCGCGGCGGGGCGCCTGATGGTCTTCGACATCGCAGCCCTCAAAGAGTCCGGCGCCGACTCCAAGCTGATCCATGGCAAGGCCTCCATGGCCAAGCTGTTCTGCTCGGAGGCGGCCAACCGGTGCGCGGACCGGTCGGTCCAGATCTTCGGCGGACGCGGCTACATGCGCACCAACGTCGCCGAGCGGTTCTGGCGCGAGCTGCGCGTCGACCGCATCTGGGAGGGCACGAGCGAGATCCAGCGCCTCATCGTCGCCCGTAGTCTCGAGCGGCGCGGCGTCGACGCGATGCTCAGTTGAGTCAGACCATGCAGCTCGACCGCCTCTTCCGACCGACGTCCATCGCTGTCGTGGGCGCCACCGACCGCCCCGGCTCGTACGGCAACGCGGCGGTGAGCAACCTCGTCGCCGCTGGATTCACCGGCCGCTTGGTCGGCGTCCATCCCACCCGGCGCGAGGTCCACGGAGTCGCCTGCGTGCCTTCGCTGGACGAGCTCGGTGGTCCCGTGGACGCTGTCGTCGTCGCCACCCCCGCCGACACGGTTCCCGATCTGCTGGACACCGCCGGACGCATGGGATGCGGTGGTGCCGTCGTGTTCGCGGCCGACTTCGCCGAGACCGGTCGCACGGACCGACAAGAGGCACTGGTCGCCGCGGCCGCACGCCACGACCTGCCGGTGATCGGCCCGAACGGCAACGGGATCGTGGCGCTGAGCAGCCGCGCGCCCATGTGGGGTGACAAGGTCGTCCCGAAACCAGCCGGCGCCGTGGCTCTCATCACCCAGAGCGGCAACGTCGGCGTGATCGGGCTTGCCAGCGACCGGGGGATCAGCTGGCACACCGTCGTCAGTGTGGGCAACAGCGCCGTCGTGGACGCCGCCGAGTGCCTCTCCTACCTCGCCGGCGCCGATGGCGTCCGGTCAGTCGCCCTCTACCTGGAGGGCGATGGGGATGGCGCACGATGGGCGGAGGCCTTCGCACGGTGCGCCGAGAACGACGTTCGGATCGCCGTCCTGAAGGCGGGGCGAAGCGCCGCCGGAGCGGTAGCAGGTGGCGCACACACCGCCGCGGTCGCCGGTGACCACCGGATCTTCGCGTCGCTGGTGGCCGAGGCAGGTGGTGCGTGGTGCCACGACCCGCACGAACTTCTGGAGACCGCCAAGCTGCTGGCGACACCGCGCCCCGCCACGTCCGGTGGTCTCGCGGTCGTGACGTGTTCCGGTGGGGACTCGGTGATCACTGCGGACGAGGCGGACCGGCTCGACGTCCCGCTCGCCACCTTCTCGCCGGCAACGCAGGCAGCCCTTGCCGAGCTGTTGCCGGACGGCGTGCAGCCCACCAACCCACTCGACCACACCAACATGCTCTGGGCCGACATTCCGCGTGTTCGGGCGCTCGTCGAGACCGTGGCATCAGACCCCGGCGTCAACCAGGTTCTCTACGTGCAGGACACCCCACCGGATCTCGACGACAGCGACGCTGCCGAGTGGAAGGCCACCCGTGACGGAATGGTCACCGCACACATCCCCGGGGTCGGGAAGGCGCTGGCTTCCGGGCTCCCCGAGATGCTCCCCTCACCGGCCGGCCAGTCGTGGGGCGAGCACGGGGTGACCGCCCTGGCGGGCATTCCTACTGCCCTGGCAGCGCTGCGCGCGCACACCTTGACATCCTGCTCGGCTGAGCACTTGCGGGCGATCGCCACCGCAACGGTGCCGACCGCACCAGGCGCCTGGTTCTCCGAGCATGAGGGCAAGGCCCTTTTGGCGTCCCACGGCGTCACTGTTCCGGTCGGGCGAACGGCCGCCTCGGCCGACGACGCCGTTTCCGCGGCGGCCGAGCTCGAGGGTGCGGTGGCGATGAAGATCAGCCATGCGGAGATCCAGCACAAGACCGACATCGGCGGTGTGGTTCTTGGCCTCACCGATCCCCAACGCATGCACGTTGCGGCCGAACAGCTCTTGGCACTTCGACCTGACGGCACGGTCTTGGTCGAGCAGATGGCATCGCCTGGAACGGAGATGCTGGTCTCGGCGACCCGGGACGGTGTCGTCCCAGCGCTCGTCATCGGAACCGGCGGCATCTGGACCGAGCTGATGCAGGACGTCGTCGTGATCCCCCTCCCGGCCGATGCTGCCCGCATCGGTGACGCACTGCAGACCCTGACGAGCTACCCGTTGCTGGCCGGTGGTCGCGGAAGGACGCCACTTGCCGTTGATGCACTGTGCGAGCTGGCCGCTGCGGTCGGCAGGGCCCTGCTTGGGGAAGGTCTGACCCTCGTCGAGCTCAATCCAGTGATCGTCACGGAGACGTCTGCCGTCGCAGTCGACGCCGTCGTGCGTCGCTAGAGGCCGGTGCATCCTCGTCACAGATGCCGGTCGATCGAATGAGAGTTGTCAGTGGTGGATGGGACTGTGGGCGCATGACTTCACCAGCCACGACCATCGGCGACCAGGCCACCGACCTGCTCGCTGGAATCTTCCCCATCCGGCCGTGGAGCGACTCAGACCTCGCTGAGCTGTTGAGCCAGCTTGAGCGCGTCGCCCACGCAGCCCAGGCGATTCAGGCCGAGGTGATGGGTGAGATCGCGCACCGCGCGGAGCAAGCGGATCGGCAGGAAGAGCAGCGTAGGGGTCGGCCCCTGATGCCCCAGGAGTCACGGTCGGAGTACGTAGCGGACGAGATCGCGGCAACGCTCGCCATCACCAAGGTTGATGCGTCGCGTCGATACGGTCTGGCACTGTCCGCGGCTGACCATCCCGCCGTCCTCACCCGGTGGCGCGGTGGAGCCCTCAGCGCCCGCAAGGTGCAGACCATCTGCGAGGGACTCATCGACGTATCGGCGCCAGCGGTTGAGGCGCTAGCCGATCAGGCCGCCAGGTATGCCGAGACACACACTGCTCCCGAGCTTCGACGCTGGCTCTCACGCCGAGTCATTGCGGCCGACCCCGGAATGGCCGAGATCCGACGAGCGAGGGCGGTGGCCGACCGCAGGGTGACGGTCACGCCGCTCCCCGATGGTGTCTCCGAGCTCTATGCGCTGCTCCCAAGCGTTCAGGCCCGGCAGGTGTACGACAGCGTGAACGCCCTCGCCCGGGCCAGCGAAGAGGGCGACGTCCGAACGATGGATCAGCGACGCGCAGACGCACTGATCGACCTCTTGGTGGGCAGGGTCGAACCGCCCCCGGTCGCCATTCAGGTGGTCATGACGTCCGACACCCTTCTGGGCGAGAGCGCCGGGCCGGCAGAGGTCGCCGGCGTGGGTCCGATCACCAGCGCCGAAGCTCTCGACCTGGCAGGCACAACCGATCACGACGTCGCCTTCCGCCGGATGGTCACCGACCCCGACACCGGCTACCTGCTCCATATCGCTGAAAGGCAGTACCGCCCGTCCGCCGGGTTGGACCGAGCTGTCCGCGCACGCGATCGCGTCTGCCGATTCCCAGGCTGCTCCCGACCGGCGACCAGACATCAGGGCACCGACCTTGACCACACGACCCCATGGCCCCGCGGCCAGACCGTCGCGTCGAACCTTGCCGTTCTCTGCCGGCACCATCATCTGCTCAAACACTCTCCGGGGTGGACAGCCGAGCTTTATGCAGACGGCGTGATGAAGTGGACGTCGCCCAGTGGAAAGACGTTCCGGACAGAACCTTGGGTGTACACCGACACCGGATAGTGCGTCGACCTCTAACCCAACCGCTTCATGACCAACTGTGCGGCGCTGCGGCCACACATGCCATGCACGCCCCCGCCCGGAGGTGTGGACGACGAACAGATGAAGAGGCTCGGATCCGGCGTGGCCCAAGGGGCCAACGACAGGCGCGGACGCGCCGCCATCTGGCGCCAGTCCGAGACGCCACCGGCGATGTCACCACCGACCTCGTTCGCGTTGTGGGCCTCCAGCGCGGCGGGGCCCATGACGTGCCGCGCGAGCACACGGTCACCGAATCCTGGGGCGAACCGCTCAATCTGCCGCTCGATGGCGTCGGTCATGTCGACGTCGCATCCGTTCGGCACGTGGCAGTAGGCCCAGAGCGTGTGTCGCCCGGCCGGAGCACGAGACGGGTCTGCCGCTGAGGCCTGGGCCACGAGGACATAGGGCCGCTCGGGCACTCTCCCCTGGGCAACATCACGCTCCGAAGCGGCCATCTCGGCGAAACTCGCTCCGAGGTGCACCGTGCCGGCTCCTGCAAGCCGCTCGTCAGCCCAGGGCACCGGGGCATCTAGCGCCCAGTCCACCTTGAACACTCCGCTGCCGTAGCGCCACTCAGCCAGGCGCCTCCGGTAGGCCTGCGGGAAGCGCTCCCCAGCAATCCGGAGGACCTGGCGTGGGGTGAGGTCGAAGAGCACGGCCCGGGCGGCGGGCACGTCCGCCATGGAGGCAACGGGGTGCCCCGTGCGTACCTCGCCGCCCAGCGACTCCAGCCGACGAACGAGCGCATCCGCGATCGACTGGGACCCGCCCACAGCAACGGGCCATCCCACACCATGCGCCAGACCCCCCAGCAACAGCCCTACTGCCGACGTCAGGGGCGCTGCGAGGTCGAGCGTGGCGTGCGCCGCCAGTCCCCCGAAGAGCGCACGCGCCGGTTCATCGCGAAAGATGGTCTTGACGAACCAACTGCTCGGCCAGAGACCGGCCGCACCGAACAGGCCGGTCGTCACAGGAGCCCGGGGGGGTACTGCCAACGGCTCCAGCACGCCATCGGACACCGCCACCCATCGCCTCCCGGCGCTGCCGACCGTACGTGCCCAGGCGGCACCATCACGTCCGAGCTGGGCCGCCGTGGCATCGACGTCTTGATGCAGCAGCAACGAGCGACCCAAGTCCAGGGGGTGCCCCAGCGGAATTTTCGGGTGGACCAGGCGTAGCCCCTCGCGTTCAAGTCCCAGTTCGCGAAACGCCGGCGACGCCAGAGCCAATGGGTGGGCGGTCGAGCAGACATCGTGGTGGAAGCCCGGCAAGGTCAGCTGCTCGGTACGCGTTCCGCCGCCGTACTGTTCAGCGGCCTCGAGGACCAGCACCTTCCATCCGGCCTCGGCCAGTGTGACGGCCGCCACAAGCCCGTTCGGCCCCGAACCCACGACGACCGCGTCCACGTCAGGGGTGGGGAGGCGGCCCGGTGTTGGCGCGGCATTGGATGTCACGCCTCCACTCTCTCAGGTACCACAGATTCCGTCAGGGCCGAGAGGCGATCATGGTGACACCGCCGGTAACATCAAGGCGGTGCGGTCAGACACTCGCACCGGTCGTCATCGCCGCTCAGGCGACACCAGGCAGCGGCCCGAGCAACTCGACAACGGAGGCGTCAGGTGCCAACCGCACCCGCTGGCACGCTCTACCGCGGCCGTGAAGGCATGTGGTCCTGGGTGGCCCATCGGATCACCGGTGCCCTCACCTTCTTCTTCCTCTTCGCGCACGTGCTCGACACCGCGCTGGTGCGGGTCTCCCCGGAGGCCTACGACACGGTGATCGCCACCTACAAGAACCCGATCGTGAACCTTCTCGAAGTGGCGTTGGTGGGGGCCGTCCTCTACCACGCCCTGAACGGCGTTCGCGTGATCCTCATCGACTTCTGGAGCAAAGGCCCCAAGTACCAGCAGGCGATGCTGTGGTCGATCGTCGCCGTGTGGATGCTGCTGATGATTCCTGGTGTCTACTTCATGCTCGAACACACCGTCAGCGCCATCTTTGGGGGGTCCTGACATGACATCGGCCGAAGCACCCGACATCCGAGCACCGCGCACCCAGCGCACCTTCGGGTCGAGCGGACGCTCGAACTTCGAGCTCTACTCGTGGCTGTTCATGCGAATCTCGGGCCTCGTGCTCATCTTCTTGGTCCTCGGCCACCTGTTCATCATGAACGTGCTCGACGGCGGCGTACAGCGGATCAACTTCGCATTCGTCGCCGGCCGCTGGTCCTCTCCGTTCTGGCAGGTATGGGATCTGCTGATGCTCTGGCTCGCCCAGCTGCACGGCGGTAACGGACTGCGGGTCATCATCAACGACTACGCCGAGCGCGACTCCAGCAGAATGTGGCTGAAGGCAGCGCTCTACGCATCGATGGTTCTCGTTCTCGTCACCGGAACCCTGGTGATCTTCACCTTCGACCCGAACATCAGCTGAGGAGCGCGACCTCATGCCCCAGGTACACAAGTACGACGTCGTCATCGTCGGCGCCGGCGGGGCGGGGATGCGCGCCGCCCTCGAGTCCAGCAAGCGCGTCCGCACCGCAGTCCTCACCAAGCTCTACCCCACTCGGTCTCACACCGGTGCGGCCCAGGGCGGTATGTGTGCCGCCCTGGCCAACGTCGAGGAGGACAACTGGGAGTGGCACACCTTCGACACCATCAAGGGCGGCGACTACCTCGTCGACCAAGATGCCGCCGAGATCATGGCCAAGGAGGCGATCGACGCCGTCCTCGACCTCGAGAAGATGGGGCTGCCGTTCTCGAGGACACCCGAGGGGCGCATCGACCAGCGACGCTTCGGTGGGCACACGCGCAACCATGGCGAAGCGGCGGTGCGGCGGGCCTGCTATGCGGCTGACCGCACCGGACACATGATCCTGCAGACCCTGTACCAACAGTGCATCAAGCAGAACGTGGAGTTCTACAACGAGTTCTACGTGCTCGATCTGCTCATGAACGACGGTGAGGTCTCTGGGGTCGTCGCCTACGAGCTGTCGACCGGAGAGCTGCACGTCTTTCAGGCCAAGTCGGTGGTGTTTGCCACCGGTGGGTTCGGCAGAGTGTTCAAGACCACGTCCAACGCCCTGTCACTGACCGGCGACGGCATGGGCGTCGTCTGGCGCCGCGGACTGCCGCTGGAGGACATGGAGTTCTACCAGTTCCACCCAACCGGTCTGGCCGGCCTCGGCATCCTGCTCACCGAAGGGGCGCGGGGTGAAGGCGGCATCCTGCGAAACGACGCCGGCGAACGCTTCATGGAGCGCTACGCGCCTACGATCAAAGACCTCGCCCCCCGCGACATGGTGAGCCGGGCGATCTATACCGAGGTGCGCCAAGGGCGCGGGTGCGGGCCGAACAAGGAGTACGTGCTTCTCGACCTCACCCACATCCCCGCAGAGCAGCTGGAAGCCAAGCTGCCCGACATCACCGAGTTCAGCCGCACCTACCTGGGCATCGACCCGGTCACCGAACCGGTGCCGATCTACCCAACGGCGCACTATGCGATGGGCGGGATCCCCACCGACATCGACGCGCGGGCGCTGCGCGACAACCAGCACGTCGTACCCGGCCTGTACGCGGCAGGTGAAGCGGCGTGCGTGTCCGTCCACGGTGCGAACCGTCTAGGCACGAACTCGCTGCTCGACATCAACGTCTTCGGCCGTCGCGCCGGCCTGGCCGCAGCCGAGTACGCCGCTACCGCCCATTTTGTCGACCTCCCCGACCAGCCTGAGTCGGACGTTCGCCAGCTCATCGATCGTCTGCTGAATGGGACGGGGGGCGAGCGCACCGGTGCCATCCGCGCCGAGCTGCAGCAGACCATGGACGACCATGCATCGGTTTACCGAACCGACACCACCCTCAAGCAGGCAGAGGTCGACGTGGCCGAGCTCAAACGTCGCTACCTCGAAGTCACGGTGCAGGACAAGGGACTGCGCTACAACACCGATGTCCTCGAAGCAGTCGAGCTCGGGTTCCTGCTCGATCTTGCTGAGGTGGTCGTGGTCTCGGCCCGAGCCCGCAACGAGTCACGCGGGGGCCACTTCCGCGAGGACTACCCCAACCGTGATGACGTGAACTTCATGCGGCACACCATGGCCTACCGTGAGACCGATGCCGAGGGCAACGAGGAGATCCGGCTCGACTACAAGCCCGTGACCGTCACTCGCTACCAGCCGATGGAGCGCAAGTACTGATGACAGCCACCATCGACCCACCCCTCGACCACGCGCCCGAGAGCGGATCGGCGCTGCAGCGTCGCACCGTCACACTGCGGATCCGTCGATTCAACCCCGAGGCCGGCGACACCGAGCCCGCCTGGCACGACTACCCGGTCGAGGTGCTGCCGACCGACCGCGTCCTCGACGCGCTCAACAAGATCAAGGCGGAGCAGGACGGCACCCTCACGTACCGACGGTCCTGCGCTCACGGCATCTGTGGCTCAGACGCGATGCGGATCAACGGCCGCAACCGACTGGCCTGCAAGACCCTGATCAAAGATCTCAACATGGATGCCGCCATCATGGTCGAGGCGATCAAGGGGCTGCCTCTCGAGAAAGACCTCATCGTCGACATGGAGCCGTTCTTCCAGGCCTACCGCGACGTCAAGCCCTTCCTGATCACCGAGGGCCACGAACCGACGCGTGAGCGGCTGCAGAGCCAACATGACCGGGAGCGGTTCGATGACACCACCAAGTGCATCCTCTGTGCGGCGTGCACCACGTCGTGTCCGGTCTTCTGGTCCGATGGACAGTACTTCGGGCCGGCTGCCATTGTGGGCGCTCACCGCTTCATCTTCGACAGCCGCGATGAGGGGGCGTCCCAGCGCCTCGACATCCTCAACGACCGTGAAGGCGTGTGGCGGTGCCGCACGACGTTCAACTGCACGGAGGCCTGCCCCCGCGGAATCGAGATCACCCAGGCAATTCAAGAGGTCAAGCGCGCTCTGATCTCCCGAAGGGTCTGACCCGCGCCGCATGCGAGTAGCCTCTTGGACGTCATGATCATCTCGCTGCGCCTTGTCGCTGCCATCGTCCTGGCCGCCACGATGACCGCCCCCGGCCTTGCTGCGGCATCCCCTTCGGACCCCCTCAACTCCCGTGGGGTCGTGGTCGACGGACGTGAACCGCCTAAGGTGCGCGCAGAGTCATGGGTGGTTGCCGACGCCGATACCGGTGACGTTCTGGCCGCCAAAGGCGCTCACGAACGGCTCAGGCCGGCCAGCACCCTCAAGACCCTGACCGCGGTCACCCTGCTCCCCCGGCTGAACCTCGAGGACCGGTATCGAGTCCAGTGGGAGGACGCACACACAGTCGGCAGCGCCGTGGGGATCGTCCCGGGCTCCCGCTACACGATCGACGAACTGTTCTACGGCATGCTGCTGCCGAGCGGCAACGACGCGGCACAGGCACTTGCATCAGCCGCCGGAAGCAAGCGCAAGACCGTCCGTGCCATGAACCGCCGGGCGGTCGCCCTCGGTGCTCTCGACACGACTGCAGTCAATCCCACCGGGCTTGATGCCAAAGGACAGTTCTCCTCCGCGTTCGATCTCGCGATCTTTGCCAGGGAGGGGCTCACCGACAAGGACTTCCGTCGCTACGTCTCCACGGTCTCCACATCGTTCCCCGCCCAAGAACCCAAACGTGACAAGCGTCGCGACAGCTACATGATCTACAACCAGAATCCACTGCTGCTCGATGGGTACCGCGGCATCCTCGGGGTGAAGACCGGGTACACGACCTTGGCTGGTCGCACCTTTGTCGGCGCGGTTGAACGCGGGGGGCGCACGCTGATCGTCACACTGATGGGCCTGGTCGACCCCACCGACACATCAGCTGAGCGCCTGTTGAAGTGGGGATTTGACCATGGCGACGACGTAAGCCCCGTTGGGTCTCTTGACGCCGTCAGCACCACCGCCGAACCCACGCACGTCGTGACGTCGGCACCGAAACCACAGACCGCTGGAGTCAGCGCACCCCTGGACGACGGCTCATCGGCCCTCCGCCGCTCCATCTGGGTGGCCCTCGCCGTCGGGCTGATCGGTGGCGGCTGGTGGCTCCAGCGTCGACGGACCTGAGGCAGCCGGCGACGACTCCGATGGGAGCTCGACGTCACCGCCCTTGAGCCGCAGCAGGTAGGCCACCTCTTCATCGGTACGGGGAGCGTCTTCGCACACGGCGACCCAGCTGGCGAAGTAGAGCAGGACCGCAGACGCTGTGTACAGAAACACCAACAGCGCGGCAGCGACAGCGAGTGCGCCGTAGACCGGATTGGACAAGGTCTTCCCGACCACGAGAAACGAAGCCTGCGTGAGCACCACAAGGACCACAGTGGTGTACAACGCACCCAGCAGGACGGCGCGCCAACGTCGGTGTGGCCGGTTCCACCAGGCCATCCCGTACAGGGCCACGACCACGATCCACACAAGAAAGCCCAGGATCAGGACGGCACTCAGTTGCACCAGCCAGCTGGCGTTGCTGTCCACACCGAGCCACGTCAGAGCCGAGCCACCGAAGGTCTCGAGGATGACTGCGCCTACCAGAGCCACCAACAGGATCGTCCCCATCAGCAGAAGAGCTCCGGTGTCCTGAAGTCGAAGCAGCACCCAGCTGCGCGGCCGGCGCATGGCGCCCTGCATCCGGCGGACGCCCTCCATCGTGGAGTCCACCCACCCCAGCCCGGCGATCAGCAGGCCCACCACGCTGACGATCCCCGCGTTCGTCGTCACCTTGGCGACCTTCTCAATGTTCACCGGCTGGTCCTGCGTCTGCGGGTCGAAGAGCAGAGGAAGAGCACTTCTCAAGAAGTCCTCCACCTCGGCGCGCACATCCGGGAGGTTCGACAGCACGACGCCGAAGGCGATGAACGCCAGCACTATCAGGGGGAAGAGCGAGAGGTAGCCGAAGAGCGCGATGCCAGCGGCCCAGCGTGTGAACCGTAGCCCGTTCGCGCGGTCAAGGGCTCGCAGATGCCGGGAGACGAAGCCGAACTGTTCGGCCCATGCTCGTACCTGTTCCAGCCGCTCAGTCATGGCGATCGACGAGCGGAAAGGCCGCCACGGACTCCCAGACCCCGTGCTCAGCCAACTCGTAACGCTCGATCTCGGCGACATCGAATCGCAGGGTGAAACGCGCCAGCTCACCCTCGGCCTGGTCATGCACTGGGTCAGCCAGGTCGACCGCGATGGTCACGTGCGGATGGTATGGAAAGGGAAGAGAGCGTCGCAGGGGGCCGCTGCGCACGCTGTCCGCCAGCTGCGCACAGGCGTCGGCACCCTCGCTCACCACGACGAATGATGTCTGCGTCACCGGACGGAAGGTAGCCGTGCCATCCAGCGCCAGCGGGAACACCGACCGCTCGGCGGCAATCCGCCCGAGGTGCTCATCGACCTCCGACATGCGATGTCGCGGCACCTGGGTAGGAGGGAGCAGCGTCACGTGCGAGGGGATGGTCCAGGCCAGTGGATCGCCGAACGACGCCCGGAGCTCCTGGATCTGCTCTCCCCACGGGTCGGGGATCGTGACGGCCACGCCCACCGTCGCCGGATCTGAGCTCGACACCGTCAGAGCCGCGGGGCCAGGAACCCGACCCGCTCGTAGACCGTGTGCAGCGTGGGAAGCGCCAAAGACCGGGCACGTTCTGCCCCGTCGGCCAAGATCTTGTCGAGCAGGTCGACATCGTCGAGCAACTCCCACACGCGGTTCTGATAGGGCTCGACGAACTCGGCGAACGCCTCGCCAACCTCCTTCTTCAGATCCCCGTAGCCGCGCCCGGCGTACTCCTCGGCGATCGCCTCGGGTGACTGCTCAGTCAGCGCCCCGAGGATCGTCAGCAGGTTCGTGACCCCCGCCTTGTTCGCCGGGTCGTAGACGATCTCGCGCCCGCTGTCGGTGACAGCTGAGCGGATCTTCTTGACGTTGACCTTGACGTCGTCCAGCAGGGACAGACACCCGGCTCCGCCCAGGCTCTTGCTCATCTGCTTGTCCGGCTGCTGCAGGTCGAGGATCTTGGCGCGCGTCTTGATGATATGCGGCTCTGGGACGACCAGCGTCTCGCCGAAAGCGGCGTTGAAGCGCTGCGCCAGGTCGCGGGTCAGCTCGATGTGCTGACGCTGGTCCTCACCGACGGGAACCTGTTCGGCGCCGTACAAGAGGATGTCGGCCGCCTGCAGAACCGGGTAAGTGAAGAGCCCGACGCTGACCCGGTCGAGCTGCTGACGCGTCGACTTGTCCTTGAACTGGGTCATCCGGCTGGCCTCGCCAAAGCCGGTCAGACAGCCGAGGACCCAGGCCAGCTGCGAGTGCGCGGCCACATGGCTCTGGACGAACAAGACACTCCGCTCGGGATCGACACCAGCGGCGAGGAACTGGGCGGCGGTGACGCGCGTTCGGCGCCTGAGCTCTTCGGGGTCGTGCGGCATCGTGATGGCGTGCTGGTCGACGACGCAGTACACGCACTCGTGGTCGCCCTGGAGGGCTACCCATTGAGTCAGCGCGCCCAGGTAGTTGCCCAAATGCAGCGAGTCAGCGGTTGGCTGCATGCCGGAGAAGACCCGCGGACGTGACTGCGACATGTCGAGCAGTCTCTCAGATCGCAGGACCGGCCTCGGGAGTGACCCGGATGCGCGAGACACGGCGTCCCTCGACCTCCACGACGTCCAGCCGGTGGCCGTTGACCTGCACGCGATCGCCCACCATCGGGAACCGACCGAGGGCATTGACGACGTAGCCCGTGGCCGTCTCGTACGGGCCTTCCGGCAGCTCGACTCCGGTCTCGTCCTGGAAGTCCTCGATGTTGAGCAGCCCGTCCACCTCTACCGACTCTCCCACCCGGGTGGTCTCGGGCTCGTCGACGTCGTATTCGTCGCGGATGTCGCCGACGATCTCCTCGACCAGGTCCTCGAGGGTCACGATGCCAGCCGTCCCGCCGTACTCGTCCACGACGATCACCAGGTGCTGACCCTCACGTCGCATCTGCTGCAGTGACGACAGCACCCGATTGGTGCCGGGCAGCATCAGGACCGGACGCGCCAGCTCACCCACACGCACCGACCGGCCGGACAGCTCAGGGTCGAGCAGATCCCGTACATGGACGAATCCCGTGACGTCGTCGGCTGACCCTCTGACCACCGGATACCGGGAGTGCGGCATCTTGGCGGCATCCTTGACCGCCTTGAACAACGGCGTCGAGGCATCCAGGAAGTCAACCTCTGTGCGGTGGACCATCACCTCGCGCAGCTGCTGGTCATTGGCCGTGAAGACTTGCTCGAGCAGCTCTCGCTCCTCGTCGTCGAGCTCGCTGTGCCCGGCCACGAGCTCACGCAGCTCGAGCTCGCTGATCTGCTCCCTTGACGCCTTCGGGTCACCGCCAGCTAGACGCACCACCAGGTCGGTGGAGCGTGAGAGCAGCCAGATCAAGGGCGTGGACACCCGCGCCATGAGCTCGATAGCCGGCGCCGACACCAGCGCCACACCCTCGGCCCGCTGGAGTGCCAGCCGCTTGGGCGCCAGCTCACCGAGGACCAAGGAGAGATACACGATGATCAGCGTGATACCCACCAACGCCACACCATCGGCTAGGCCTACGGGGAGTCCCCAGTCGACCAGCACCGGGGCGACGTCGCCCGCGATGGTGCTGGCACCGAAAGCAGCCGACAGGAACCCGGACAAGGTGACGCCGATCTGCACGGCGGAAAGGAAGCGGTTGGGCTGGTTGTGGAGCCGGCGGACGGCCCGCCCGCGGCTGCCCCGTTGGGTGAGCTGGGTCACCTGGCTCTCGCGCAGGGAGACCAGCGCCATCTCGGCAGCTGCGAAGAAGCCTCCGATCAGCACGAAGAGCAGGACGATGCCGATGTTGACCAGCAGGGGGCTCATGGCTGCATGTCCTCGGGCCGAGCCCCCCAGGTACTAGGAGGTTCCATCTACCCAGCGTATCGGGGGACTGTGCCCAGTGGCAGCAGCAGCCACCTCGCTGGGCGTGAGGCGGATGGAGCGAGACCCCGTCCCAAGGGGGTGGTTCTTGTCGCGCTCACGGTCGGTGCAGCAGCGGCGGGGGATTCCCACCGACCCCCCACGCGTCCGCGCCACCGTCGACGGTCACGACCGTTCCGGTGACGTAGCTGGCTGCTTCAGAGAGCAAGAATTCGATCACGCTGGCCACCTCTTCTGGGCGCCCCAGCCGCTTCATCGGGATCGTCTCGACCCACTCGTCGACCACATCGCCGTACTGCTCGAGGCCCTCGGTCGCCACCGTTCCGGCACTGACACAGTTCGAGCGGATCCCGTAGCGTGACCACTCCAGGGCCAGACCGGTGGCCAAGTTCTCGACGGCAGCCCTCGCTGACGCCGCGTGCGACGCCTGAGGCATCCCGCGTCGTGGGCTGAAACCGATGAAGACTACGGCTCCGGACAGCTGCGGGATGAACGCCCGGTTGGCCACTTCGCGCGTGACCGACCACGCAGCCTCGACCGCGAGCCGGTGCACAGCGCGGAACCCGCCGACAGAGATGTCCTCTGCGTTAGCCGTGAACTGTCCACCAGCGTTGTTCACGAGGGCATCGATCCGACCACCTTCGGCGAGCACCCGGTCGAGGAACCGCACGACCTCGTCGGGCTCTCGTACGTCGCACGGCTCCGCAAGGCAGACCCCTCCCTCGACGACAATCTGTTCGCGTACGGCTTCGAGCGGTTCTGGTCGGCGGCCGCAGATCGCGACGCGGTACCCGTTCGATGCCAGTCGTAGCGCGGTGGCGCGACCAATCCCGGTTCCTCCACCGGTGATCACGGCTACCCGGTTCCTGTCGCGGATGCGCTCCATTGCTGCACTCTGACAGGGGGCGGCCCGCGGTGCAGCCAGATCGGGCAAACGGCCACGCGGCACGGCAGGGATGGTCGGTAGGCTTACTGCCGATGACCATCCAGCCACCTACGACTGTCCGAGTCGCTCGTCGTGGCCCACTCCGCGGCCGGCTGCAGGTGCCCGGTGACAAGTCCGTTTCCCACCGTGCACTCATTCTGGCCGGGCTCGCTGACGGCACCTCCACGATCACCGGTCTGTCAGGAGGATTGGACGTCCGGCATACACGGCAGATCATGACCGATCTCGGCGTGCAGATAGACGAAGGCGAGGCGGCACGTCCGGGCGACCCGGTGGGACTGCTCACCGTGACCGGAGGCCACCTGCACGAGCCGCGACACACGCTGGACGTCGGCAACTCCGGTACCGGCGCTCGACTTCTGACAGGCGTGTGCGCCGGTCAACCGTTTCGGAGCGTGATCACCGGAGACCGGTCGATTGCGACTAGGCCGATGGACCGAGTCGTGCAGCCGCTGCGTGCCATGGGTGCCCAGATCGACGGGCGCGAAGCAGGGCGGTTCACCCCGCTAACCATCAGCGGCGGCAACCTGCGAGGCATCGACTACGCGCCGCCGATGGCCAGCGCGCAGGTCAAGTCGGCCATCCTCCTGGCAGGACTGTTCGCTGAAGGGGCCACGGTCGTTCGTGAGGCGATGCCCACCCGCAGGCACACAGAGGAGATGCTTGCGGCGCACGGCGTCGACGTCGTGACCGACCAGGTCGGCAACGGAACCGTCATCACACTGCAACCAGGACCAGTCACGCCCGGCCCGTTCGTGGTTCCCGGCGACCCGTCGCAGGCGGCCTTCTGGATCTGCATTGCGGCGGCAGTCCCCGGGTCTGATGTCACGATCGACAACCTCTACCTCTCGCGCGAGCGCAGTGGATTCCTCGATGTTCTGCTGGCAATGGGCGCTGACCTCGACATCGACCGCGCTGCGGGGACGGTCCGTGCCCGCGGGCGCGAGCTGCACGGCACGGTCGTCACCGGCGCCCGGCTGCCGGACCTGATCGACGAGGTGCCGGCGCTCGCGGTCGCTGGCGCGCTCGCTCGCACTGGATCGCTGGACTTCCAGGATGCCGGCGAGCTGCGAACCAAGGAGAGCGACCGCATCGAGACCGTGGCGGCCCTGATCGGCGCGCTCGGCGGAGACGTCAGGGCCGAGAACAGCCGCCTGGTCGTGCATGGGATGGGACCGGACGGGCTGCAGCCGGGAACGGTTGTGTCTCACCACGACCACCGGATCGCCATGGCCGGGGCCATTGCCTCCGTCGCCATGCGCCAGGGAGACGTCGTCGAGGTCGACGACTGGACCTGCGTCGAGACCAGCTACCCAGGGTTCCTCGACGACCTCGAGCGCCTGACCTCGGCCTAGCGCCCAAGAGACCTAGCTGGCGAGCTTGGCCCGCAAGTTGTCATCCAGGGCCGCCAGGAACTCTTGCGTCGTCAGCCACTCCTGGTCCGGCCCGACGAGCAGCGCCAGGTCCTTGGTCATCTTGCCGCTCTCGACCGTCTCAACACATACCTGCTCGAGGTCGGTGGCGAACTGCTGCAGGGCGCCGTTTCCGTCAACGACACCGCGATGGTGCAGCCCCCGCGTCCACGCGAAGATCGACGCGATCGGGTTCGTGGAGGTGGGTCTGCCCTGCTGGTGCTGGCGAAAGTGCCGCGTGACGGTGCCGTGCGCGGCTTCGGCCTCGACCGTCTGGCCGTCGGGGGTCATGAGTACCGACGTCATCAGTCCCAGCGACCCAAAGCCCTGAGCAACCGTGTCGGACTGCACGTCGCCGTCGTAGTTCTTGCACGCCCAGACGTAGCCGCCCTCCCACTTCATGGCGGCAGCGACCATGTCGTCGATCAGACGGTGCTCGTAGGTGATACCGGTCGCCTCGAAGTCGGCCTTGAACTCCGACTCGTAGACCTCGGCAAAGAGGTCCTTGAAGCGACCGTCATACGCCTTCAAGATCGTGTTCTTCGTCGAGAGGTAGACGGGGAACTTCCGCGACAGCCCATAGCGCATCGACGCGCGCGCGAAATCGCGGATCGAGTCGTCGAAGTTGTACATGCCCATGGCAACTCCGCCACCGGCGAAGTCAGCGATCTCGAACTCCATAGGCTCGCCGCCATCGGACGGCTGGTAGGTGATGGTGACCTTTCCAGGGCCGGGAACGGCGAAGTCGGTCGCTTTGTACTGGTCACCATGCGCGTGGCGACCGATCACGATCGGCTTGGTCCACCCAGGTACCAGACGCGGGATGTTGCTGATGATGATCGGCTCACGGAAGATCACGCCACCGAGAATGTTGCGGATGGTCCCGTTCGGCGAGCGGTACATCCGCCTCAGGCCGAACTCGTCGACCCGGGCCTCATCGGGTGTGATGGTGGCGCACTTCACCCCGACGCCGTACTGCTTGATCGCCTCGGCAGCATCAACGGTGATCTGGTCGTCTGTGGCGTCCCGGCTCTCAATCCCCAGGTCGTAGTACTTCAGGTCGATATCGAGGTAGGGCAGGATCAACTGCTCCTTGATGAACGCCCAGATGATGCGCGTCATCTCGTCGCCGTCGAGTTCGACGACCGGGTTGTCGACCATGATCTTGGCCATCGGGTAGGTGCCCTTCGGGGTCAGTGTGGGAACAGAAGACGTGAGGCGCTCTAGAGGTTGGCGACGTCTGCCTGCTTGGCACGTACCGCCTCAGCCGCCGCCTTCAGCCCGGCCAGCTCGGTCTCGGTCAGGTCGTCCTCAACCACCTTGCGAATGCCACCTGCACCGATCTCGGCCTCCACTCCCAGATAGACCCCGGCGATGCCGTACTCGCCGTCGACCCAGGCGCAGACCGGCATGACCGCACCGGAGTCTTCCGCAACCGCCCTGGCCATGCGGGCCGCGGCGGCCGACGGTGCGTAGTAAGCCGAACCCGTCTTCAGCAGCGCCACGACCTCGGCGCCTCCGTTGCGGGTGCGGACCACGAGCTCTTCGATGGTGTCGGGCGGAAGGAGGTCGGTGAGCGGCTTGCCATCGACGGTGCACCGGCTCGGAACCGGCACCATCGTGTCGCCGTGCGACCCCAGCGTCAGAGTGCGGACCGATGCCACAGGCACAGCGAGGGTCTCGGCCACGAAGTGGGTGAAGCGCGCGGTGTCGAGCATCCCGGCCTGCCCAATGACGCGCTCCTTCGGAAAACCGCTGGCCATCTGCGCCAGAGCCGTCATCTCGTCCAACGGGTTCGAGACCACGATGATCACCGCGTTCGGCGAGTACTTCGCCACGTTCTCTGCTACTCCGCGCACAATCTTCGCGTTTGTCTCGATCAGGTCCATGCGGCTCATGCCTGGCTTTCGGGGCAGGCCGGCCGTGATGACCACGATGTCGCTGTCAGCAGTCCTCTCGTAGCCGGCACCCGTGGCCGGATCTGTCGTGACGCCGACGACCTTCGTCTCGAACCCCTCGACGGGACGCGACTGGTTCATGTCGAGCGCCAAGCCCTCTGGCTTGCCGTCGACGATGTCGGTCAGGACAACGGTGTCGAAGATGTCGTACTCCGCGAGGCGCTGTGCGGTTGTGGAGCCGTAGAAACCGGCTCCGACCACGGTGACCTTGCGGCTACGGCTGGCTGACGTCATGAAACTGCTCACCGGTCCTTGCTAGGGGTTCTGGATGTCTTCAGAGGCTACCGGGCCGGTGGAATGAGCACCGCAACGGTGGTCAGCGCGATCCCGAGACCGTACATCGTGACCAGATCCACGGGCCGGGTGCGGATCGCCAGCAGACCGGCCCGGTCGTGCGGCAGCACCGTCCGCAGAGCCGCGCCAAAGATGATCGCGACGCCCAGCGTGATCGACCCGGCTCGGAAGTCGTAGAACGACAGCACCACAAGACCGACCACGAGCCCCAGCAGGACCAACGCCAGTGGCCACTGGTCGATGGTGCGTTCGATCAACGGCTGGTCGTCGATCGGGTTGCCCTCACCGTCGAGGCGGGGCTGGTCAGCCGCCACGATCAGCCCGTCACGACCCCGGCCTGAACCTCTGCCCGCTCGACGACGTTGGCGAGCAGCATGGCCCTGGTCATCGGCCCAGTGCCGCCTGGCATGGGTGCCAGGTGCCCCGCCACCTCGGACACCTCAGGTGAGACATCGCCCACCAGCCCGAGCTCGGTGCGGGTGATCCCGACGTCAAGAACGGCAGCGCCCGGGCGCACCACATCGGCGGTGACCAGACCCGGGACTCCGGCGGCGGCCACGATGATGTCCGCCCTCGCCAGGTGTCCGGTGAGATCTCGGGTACCGGTGTGGCACAACGTGACGGTGGCGTTCTCGCTGCGCCGGGTCAACAACAGGCCCAGCGGTCGTCCCACGGTTACCCCTCGGCCAACGACAACGACCTCGGCACCGGCGATCGGTACGTCGTAGCGGCGCAACAGCTCGACGATGCCTCGGGGCGTGCACGGCAGCGGCGCCGCCTCACCCAGGACCAGACGCCCGAGGTTCATCGGGTGGAGACCATCGGCGTCCTTGCCGGGGTCCATCAAAGCCAGCACCCGGTGGGGGTCGAGCCCCTTCGGGAGGGGGAGCTGCACGATGTATCCCGTACACGCGGGATCGGCGTTCAGCTCAATGACTGCTGCCTCGACGTCGCCCTGCGATGCATCGTCTGGCAGGTCTCGTCGAATGCTGGCGATCCCTACCTCGGCACAGTCGCGATGCTTGCCTCCGACGTAGGAGTGGCTGCCGGGATCGTCTCCGACCAGGATCGT
>JAHELE010000027.1 GCA_024644345.1 Actinomycetes bacterium
GCTCGACCAGCCAGTCCAGCGCCAGTTCTTCGAGCATGTTGAACGCCGTCAGCGCCTGGCGTTGTGGAGCAGCGATGGCACTCGCGGCAGCGACGGCTGTCGGCACCGTCGACGGCCCGGTCGTGATCCAGCCCCAGGAGGTGTCGGACGTAAGGTGCGGGCCGTTCGGCAGAACGACGTCGACGAACTCCTGCAGCGTCGCGTCAGCGCCGATGCCATCCCGCGGTACCGGTCCGGCGAGAGACGACTGCCAGTCCGTAGGCGACCTCAACGCGTCCACCCGCTCCATCGCGAGCCAATGGTCGAGTGCGTCCCCCACCTGCTGGAAGCTTTCGCCGAACCTTCCGATCTCAGGACGTTGCACTGCCATCCTGCGAGGCTACGTGATCGTCATCGTCTGAGCCACAACGTCTTAACCCCCTGACAACTCTTGGGGCCATGTCACACCGGTTCGGTCATTTCGAACCGACGGCACCAACACCATGTGAACCGCTCGGATCGGCTCGCGGTCTGTGGACGAATGGGCTAGCCGCTGGTTCGGTCATTTCGAACCGGTGTGGCATGGCCCCAGTGGGGGGCACTAGCGGTGCAGCCACCGCCTTAACGGGGCCGAGGCGGGGTCGCGAAGCTGCCAGGCGATGACCATGAGACTGGCAACGCCGACAGCAACCCAACGGCGATGGGCATCGGCCCACTCTGGCCCGGGACCGATCAGCAGCGGCCATCGTTGGCCGATCAGCTGAGTGAGGAAGAACAGGCCAAGGACGACGAGCGCCAAGTACTGGGCCGGCTCTGCGACAGCGAACTGACGCTGCATCACGAGCGCAGACGCGACCAGGAACGTCAGCAGCGTCACGATCTCAACTGCCAACCCGCCGACTGTCGCCGGGTCGTCCACCCAACCCCCCATCAATGCGGCGGCGGGTAGCAGTCCGACGGCAACAACCCCCGCGACAACGAGCAGCCGAACCGGTAGAAGGACTCGCCGCGTCGACACGAGAGCCTTTGTCACATCAATCGAGGGATCATCGAGCGCGAACAGGGCACCGAGAGCGGCGAGCACCAGGACGATCCGAATGAGCCAGACGGCTCCGTCTACGGACGTCACATCTCCCTCGTGCCATGCCACGACGGCCCACGCCCAGGCAAGCATCAGGCCACCGACCGCCGACGGCCACCGGCACAAGCGGGGGACGAGCGGAGCAAGGGATGCCACGGCCGAAGAGCTCGCCGGTCGTAGCGTGGCGTGGACGGTCATATCTGCAGCAATCCCACTACCGCCGTCGCCGCGACGACGACTCCGGTGACCACCAGCCACCGTCCTCGCTGGTCCTTCGGACGCAGCATCGTCGCGCAGAACGCCATTCCGCACAGCCCAAGGAGATAGGCCGCATGCCACCCTTGCGAGCCAAGCAGCGGCCACGCCTCACCATCGAAGAAGCCCGGTGACGCGATGTATGGCGCGAACCACGGCCAGGTGTTGAGCGGCTCACGTGCCGGACTGTTCATCGACGCGGTGAAGACGATCAGAACAACCAACCCGAGCGGCAGCGACCCCGGGAAGCGGAGCCAGGTGGCCCACATCAGCCCGAACATTCCGCCACCGACCACGATCAGCGTCAGCTGAACAAGTTCGACTCCGGACATTGGAGCACCGTTGTTGGCCCCGGCGGCTGCATTGCCGAGAAGACCCAGGATTGCGACGAGTGCGGCAGCTAACAGCCCCGGGCCGAAAACCACACCGAGACTCAGCCCGGCTCCGCGCTGGCGGGTGCTCAGAGTTGCCGCCTCACACTGACGCTCTGCCCCGGTGCGTCTGGCCGACGAGGAGACCAGGTGAGCAGTGATGTAGGAAATGAGTCCCAGATAGAGAGCAACGAAGTAGAGGATGGCTTCGTAGAAGTCCGAACGAGACGGAAAAGTATCGAAGGCGACGCCCACACCGTTGAGCATCACCATGGCACCAAAGATGGCGAACACCGGCGACAGCACCATCCGCCGAGCCTCTCGCCAGCCCAGCACCACAACAGGTGGCAGCGCTGGGCGGCGGAAGGTTGACTCGGCACCCACCTCCAGGGTCGACGCACTCATGCGGCTGCCTCCTCGTCCACGCGCCCCACAAGCAGCAGGTAGCCGTCCTCGAGCGTGGGCTCGACCACGTCGGCACCCGCCGGCGGCGATCCCAGGTGTCGGAACCTGCCATCTGCCCCACGCCACACGAGTTCGGCGGCTGCGGAGCGCTCGGCCGCGAACCACACGCGGCCATCAGCCACTGACGTCAGCTCAGCCGGTGATCCGTGAAACAGGACGCGTCCCTGGTCGAGCACCACGACGTCCTGGCAGAGCGCCGCGACGTCTTCGGTCTGGTGCGTCGAGAGGAGCACCGCACGACCTTCACCCGCGTCGGAGACGAGTTCGCGAAATCGCAGCCGCTGTTCGGGGTCGAGACCGGCCGTCGGTTCGTCGAGCACCAGGAACTTGGGGTCACCCAGGAGCGCGGCAGCCAACGCGGTCCGGCGCTTCATGCCGCCAGAGAGTGCTCGCACACGCTTTCCGCTCACCGACGCCAGATCGACGGCATCGATCACGCGTCGCACCTCTGCGTGTCGCTCCTGGCGGCTCGTCATCTCTTTGAGGATCGCGATGTAGTCGATGAACTCAAAGACGCTGAAGCCGCGCTGGAAGCCTGGATCTTGCGGGAGATACCCCAGCCTGCGACGGATCTCCAGACGATCACCGGAGACGGCCGGATCGCGTCCGAAGACCGAGACCGCACCGGAGTCAGGCGCGGCCACGGTCGCCAGAATCCGCAGCAGCGTGGTCTTGCCCGCTCCGTTTGGCCCGAGCAGACCGGTGACACCGGTGCCGATCTCGAAGGTCGCACCGTCAAGCGCCTGGGTCCGGCCGTACCGGCGCCGGACATCGGTCACTTCAGCTGCTGGTGTCATGGGTTCCTCCTCATAGCCGCCCGCATGTGCGGGTCAGCGGTCAACAGGGCGAGAGCGACGACGACAACTGCAGCCGCAGACCACTGCAGTGCCGCCGACGTCAAGGCAGTCGACACCCCACCGTGGTCGAGCGTGATGGCGAGCAGTGGCACCGCATAGGCCGCTGCCACGCCGAACGCAGCCACTGGCAACGCGAGCCAGCGAGTCAGCAAGAGCGTCAGAGTGATCAACGCCAGAGAAGGGAGCAACCACGCCGCCGCAATCTCTCCGTCTGGCACGAGCGCGGATGCGGCCAAGGCAAGCGCACCCGACGCCGCGACGACGCTGGCCGAACGCAGCAGGACAAGTCGCAGCGTGGGGTAGGGGCTGGCCACCGACACCTCGTACGTCGGGTCGATCCGCGGTCCGTAGGCACCCGCGACCGCCAGAACCGGGATCACGGGCGCAAGGATCAAGAAAAGGGCTGCGCCTCGATCACTGGTGTTGCTTGCCCATGCCGCGAACAGCAGCACAGCAGCCAGCGATGCAAGCCATGACAGGTGTAACGAGGGTGCGGCCGCTACCAGCCGTGCGTCAGCTTCGGGGACTCCAGCACGTGTGAGCAGCCACTCGGCCCAGGACTGTCGTGGATTCTCCGCATCGTCGAGAACCGACGACCAGATCGACGTGAGCCGATCGACGGAGACCGCGCTGTTGACCCGCGCTCGGCAGTCGGCGCAGGCCAAGATATGCGCCTCGATAGACGCCGCTCGCGCGCCCTGCACCGCGCCGTCGACATAGGCTGCCACCAGCGGCTCCGGAACATGCCAGGTCATGCCAACTCCTCCCTCAGCACTTCTCGTGCTCGCTTCATGCGTGACTTGACGGTTCCTTGGGGAATGCCCAAGAGACGACCCGCCTCCGCAGTCGTCAGGCCGTCCAGAACCGTCGATTGCACCACTGCGCTCAGCTCAGGGGACAGTCGGTCGAGGGCACCTGCGAGGTCTCCGTACTGGACGCCGAGCAGCACCCGCTCCTCAGCCGACATCTCGACCGACGACAGCTGCGGCTCGGCAACGACGGCTGCTCGCGGCGTCCGGCGCAAGCCGTCCACGAGTCGGCGAACGCCGATACCCCAGATCCACGCGGCGACCTCACCGCGACCGGTGTAGCGCCCGGCGCTTCGCCAGACAGCGACGAACGTGTCCTGCACAACCTCGTCGACCAGCCCCGGATCGGCACAGCGTCGTCCAAGGCGCAGAAGAAGCCATCCAGCATGGCGGGCGTACAGCTGCTCCAGCGCGCGGCGATCGCCATCGGCCACCTGACGCAGGAGCGCTGCGTCGGTGGGCTCGGTACTGGGCACAGTGGACACTGTCGTCCCTCAACGGTGGTCGCGGCTAGGGCTTCACTCTCCCTGTCGAGACCAGAGGCGACATCGGTTCACTACCGGTCTAGAGACGTCGGTCGCCGCGTGCCGGGAAGCGCTCGCGCCAGGCGCGAGTTACGGCGGGGTCGACATCGGCCCAGAGGATCTCCTCGGATTTCCCTGCCTCGGCAATGGGGACACCGAGGGCGTCCACGATCAGACTGGCTCCCCCCATCTCCACCCCCCCGTGCGTACCGGCAGTGCCGACTGCGACCACGGGCAGCTGGTTCTCAATCGCGCGTGCCCGCGCCAGAATGGTCCAGTGCTCGATCCGCTTCTCCGGCCATCCGGCCGGGACGATGATCAAGTCTGCGCGATCGTCGGCAAGTCGCCGGAACATCTCCGGGAAACGAAGGTCATAGCAGGTCGCGAGGCCCAGATGTCCAACCGACGTGTCGGCGACGACCACCTCCGTGCCAGCAGCCAGGTACTTCGGCTCACCCTCTGAGAAGCCGAAGAGATGGATCTTGCGGTAGACCGCATTCAGTGAGCCGTCGCGTTCAAAGACCAGCGCGGTGTTGGTCAGCGACCCGTCCGGGTGCCGCTCGATGAACGACCCCGCATGCAGCACAACGGACGCCGAGCGCGCAGCGTCTGAGAGGCGGTCCACCAGGGCGCCGTCCAGCTGCTCGGCCGTTGCCTCCCAGCGGTCATAGGCGAACGCGCCATTGGGCCACAGCTCAGGCAGCACCACGAGGTCGGCATCTGCCGCGGCTGCGACGAGAGCGAGCATGCGGCCGACGCGGGCGTCCTCCGCCTCGCTCTCGTCGAACTCGAACTGCACCGCGGCGACCCTCACGAGAGCTAGCCTGCCACGATGACGACCTGGTGGCGTCAAAGGCACGTTCCCCACCAGCTGTGCACTCGGCGGGTCAAAGCGTCCACCAGGTGTGCACTCGGCGGGCGGCGGGGGGCTAGGCCCAGAGGTGCAGGAGCGCGGGTTCTTCGAGGATGTCGGCGACGTCTCGAAGGAATCGCGAGCCGGTGGCTCCGTCGATGAAGCGGTGGTCGAACGACAGCGAGACGGTGGAGACCGAGCGCACCACCAGCTGGCCACGCTCGACCCAGGGCCGCTCACGCCACGCCCCGAATGCCAGGATCGCTGACTGCCCCGGAGTGATCATCGGGGTTCCGCCGTCGATCCCGAAGACACCCACATTGGTGATCGTGAAGGTTCCGCCGACGAGATCGGCCGGAGCGGCCGACCCGTCGCGGCCACGGCGAACGGCGTCGCCGAGAGCCGCCGACAGCTCCGCAAGTGTGAGTGACTGCGCGCCGGCAACGTGGGGCACCACCAGACCACGGTCACTGGCCACCGCGATGCCGAGATTCACCGCCGATCGATGAACGATCTCGCCGGCCTCGGCGTCGAACATGGCGTTGAGCGTGGACTCGCGTCGCAGGGCCGTCAGACAGGCCGCCGCCACCAGCACCAACGGGGTCACCTTGCTGTCGCTGAACTCAGGCAGCTCGCGCATCCGATCGATGAGCGCCGCGCTACGGGTGACGTCGACATCGACCCACTCGGTGACTGACGGAATCGTCGAGGCGCTCTCGGTCATGGCGGCAGCCATGCTGCGCGTGACGCCGCGTACCGGTTCGCGACGATCGCGGTTCGCCGGGACACCAGCACCCTGGCCGGACGAGGTGTCGCTGAGCTGGAGCGCCGCCGCTGACTCGACGTCGTCGCGTGACACCGTTCCGTCGCGGCCGGTGGGGCGGACCGCGGCGAGGTCGACGCCGAGCTGCTTGGCCAACCGGCGCACTGGAGGTTTGGCACGCACCACGGTTGGCTCGCCGTCGGTGGCGAAGCGGGCCTCCGCAGCGCGACCCACCTCAAGACCGCCGTGCCGGACCGGCTTCACCGGTTCACCTGGCGGGCCGGCCTCGGGCCGGTCTGTCCCATGCGGACTGGGCGGCGCAACTCGTGGCCGACGCCGGGTAGCCGACTCGGTGACGCCGTAGCCCACGAGCACCGGACCTCCGCTACCGGAGTCGGCCTCGGTGACGGGTGTCTCGGCTTCGCCCGCGACGCCGATGGTCACGAGCGGTGCGCCAACGGGAAGCAGCTCACCCTCTTCGGCATGCAGCGACGAGACAACGCCCGCGTAAGGCGAGGGAAGCTCGACGGCTGCCTTGGCCGTCTCGACCTCGACCAACGGCTGGTTCACCGTGACGGTGTCTCCGATGGCGACGAGCCACTTCAGCACCTCGCCCTCGGTGAGGCCTTCGCCGACATCCGGAAGACAGAATTGGAGCTCTTGCGTCATGACACTCCTCAGTACGCCAAGGCACGGTCGACGGTGTCGAGCACTCGATCGAGATCGGGCAGGTAGTGCCCCTCCAACCGTGAGGGCGGATACGGCGTATGGAACCCACCGACACGCAGTACCGGACTCTCGAGCTCGTAGAAGCACTCCTGCGCGACTGCGGCCGCCACCTCGGCAGCCATGCCCAGGAAGACCGATGCCTCATGCGCTACCACGCAGCGCCCGGTCCGGCGCACCGACTGGACGACCGTGTCGAGGTCGAGCGGCGACAGCGACCGGAGGTCGACCACCTCGATGCTGGTTCCGTCCGACTCCGCTGCAGCCGCCGCCTCAAGGCACGTACGCACCATGGGCCCGTACGCGACAAGTGTCAGGGCGAGCCCCGCACGCACAACGCGCGCCGATCCCATCGGCAACGGTGGCGCTGCCGACGCATCGACCTCGGCCTTGTCCCAGTAACGCCGCTTGGGCTCGAGGAAGACCACCGGGTCGTCGCAGGCAATTGCCTGCTGCACCAGGTGAAAGCCGTCGACCGGGTTGGAGGGTGTCACCACTCGAAGCCCCGCGGTGTGGGCGAAGTACGCCTCGGGTGACTCACTGTGGTGCTCAACAGCACCGATACCGCCGCCGTACGGAATGCGTACGGTGACAGGCACCTTGACCTGCCCCGAAGACCTGGCGTGCATCTTCGCGAGCTGACTGACGATTTGGTCGAAGGCGACGTAGACGAACCCGTCGAACTGGATCTCGACCACCGGCCGATAGCCGCGCATCGCCATACCGATGGCCGCGCCGACAATGGACGACTCAGCCAGCGGGGTGTCGATCACGCGGTCCTCGCCGAAGTCCTTCTGCAGGCCGTCGGTGACGCGGAAGACGCCCCCGAGGCGTCCGATGTCCTCGCCCATCAAGACGACCTTGGAGTCCCGCTCGAGCGAACGTCGGAGTCCGGCGTTGATCGCCTTGGCCAGCGTCAGCGTCTCGGCCATCAGACCTCCTCAGGCGCGAAACCGGAAAGGTACTGGGAGAACTCGGCTCGCTGTCGGTCGACCACGGCATGCGGCTCGGCATAGGCCTGGTCGAACATGTCGGTGGGAAGCGGGTTGGGCAGCGCCCGCGTACCGGCGCGCAGCCGCTCGGCGAGCTGTTCGGCCTCGTCGTCGAGCTCGGTGAAGAACGACTGGTCGACCAGCTGCTGCTTGTGCAGGTAGGACCGCACCCGCTCGAGCGGGTCGCGCAGCCGCCACGCCTCGACATCGGAGTCGAGCCGATAGCGCGTGGGATCGTCCGACGTCGTGTGAGCACCCATCCGGTACGTGAACGCCTCGATCAGAGCGGGCCCGGCCCCTTCGCGCGCACGCTGCAGCATGTGTCGGCTCACGGCCAAGCAGGCCAGGACGTCGTTGCCGTCGATGCGCACACCGGGGAAGCCGAATCCCCAGGCACGCTGGAACAGCGGGATGCGTGTCTGACGTTCCAGCGGCTCAGATATGGCCCACTGGTTGTTCTGGCAGAAGAAGACGACCGGTGCGTTGAAGACGCTCGCCCAGATGAACGACTCATTGACGTCGCCCTGGCTGCTTGCGCCGTCGCCGAAGAAGACCATGACGGCGTTCTCGGCCCGATCGTGCTGCAGACCCATCGCGTACCCGACAGCCTGAGGACACTGGTCGCCGATCACGATCGTGTAGAGCGCGAAGCCATGCTCCTCCGGATCCCATCCCCCGTTGGTGGTTCCGCGGAAGAGCCCGAGAAGAGTCAGCGGATCGACGCCACGGCACCACGCGACGCCATGCTCACGGTAGGTGGGAAAGGCCATGTCACCGGGAACCAGGGCACGACCGGCGCCCACCTGTGCTGCTTCCTGGCCGAGAAGCTGCGCCCAAAGTCCCAGCTCGCCCTGACGCTGCAGAGCGGTCGCCTCGGCGTCGATGCGTCGCACCAGGACGAGATCGCGGTAGAGCGCGCGGATCTCGTCGTCGGAGATGTCGAGGGGGAAGTCCGGATTGTCGACCCGCTCACCTTCCGGGGTGAGGAGCTGGACGAACCCGTCGTCCGGTGCGTGAGTCGGAATAGCCACTCGGCGCCTCCTGCAGGTCGGCGGCAGGGTCGCTGCTCCGACCGGTCATCTCGCCGGGGTGTCCGGCCCGTCCATCATCGGCCCCAAAGGACCGGCAGGGAAACACCCCTAGCCGTGGTGGTGCTTGCCCTTGTCGTGCCCCTTGCCCTTGCCGGGCCGGCCGTCGGCATGCCCCTTGCCCTGCTGGTGTCCCTTGTGTTGACCGTTATCTCCGGATTTATCCGGTTTCCCTGGCTTGTCGGGTTTCCCTGGTTTATCCGTCTTATCAGGCTTGGGATCGCTCGGATTGCCGCCGCCGGGCGTGCCTCCGCCGGAGTTGTTGTCGCCGCCGTTGTTGTTGTCGCCGTCGTTGTTGCCGCCGCCGTTGTTCGGGGGCTTGGTCGGCGTGGGCGTCGGCTTCGGGGGCTTGGTCGGTGTGGGCGTCGGCTTCGGGGGTTCCGTGGTCGGCTCAGTCGGCGGGTCGGTCGGGCCGCCGGTCGTCGGTGGCCCCTCGGGGGTCGTCGGATCGACCGTCGGGGGCTGTCCCCCGGGCTCGGAGGGCCCGGACAGCTCGGACGTCAAGGGGCCGGGAACGCCGAGAAGCGGCCCGGTCACGTCGTCAGTGGGGCGGTCAGTCGGGCCCGGCGTAGGCGTGGGCGAGTCGGCGGACCCGACCTGCAGCGGCTCACCGGAGTCCTGGGGCACGCTGCGAGTCACCCCGGCCTGGGGTCGCGGTACCGAGTCCAAGGTGTTGCTGGCCACCACCGCCATCGTGGTCAGCCCTCCGGCGACGAGTCCGCCCGCCAGCACGACGGCCAGGGCTGCTCGACCGGCGGTCTCTGGCCCGGCTGCCAACCAGGTGGAGTCTGGGCGCAACGGTGACATGGTGTCGGCCCTCCCTCCTGGTCGTCCCGGGCTCGGCCGGGTCGGGGCGCGCATCTCGTCGCCCCTTCGATGCTCCCATGGTGCCCCCACACTGGGCACGCCGGACTACATCAAACGGGTGAACGACAGCACGCGGTGCGGCGCACCGCGGCACGGGGCGCCACCATCGACGGTGCGATGATACGAGCGGCCTAGGCTGGGAGGGCCGGTACCGACCAGGCTTCACCCGAACGGCGACCACGGGAGCACCATGAGCGAGGGCGACGACACCACGGGTGGCACGACGACACGTGTGTTCCTGCTCGACGACCACGAGCTCGTACGTCGCGGCCTCTACGACCTGCTGAGCCTCGAGGACGACCTCGAGGTCGTTGGCGAGGCCAGCACCGCCGCCGAGGCGCTCGCCAGGGTTCCGGCGGTGCAGCCCGATGTCGCAGTGCTGGACGTCCGACTTCCCGACGGCAACGGCATCGAGGTCTGCCGCGAGATCCGCTCGATGATGCCGCACGTCAACTGCCTGATGCTGACCTCGTACGCCGACGACGAGGCAATGGTCGACGCACTTCTCGCCGGCGCGGCCGGCTACGTGCTCAAGGACATCAGAGGTGCTGATCTCGTCGGGGCAGTGCGCCGAGTAGCCAGGGGCGAGTCACTGCTCGACCCCAAGGCCACCGAGCGGGTCCTGCACCGACTCCGCGGCGGGGAGCCGCGGGACGAGCGGCTCGCGTCGCTCACCGGTCAGGAGCGACGAATACTCGACCTGATCGGTGAGGGGATGACGAACCGACAGATCGGGGACACCCTGCACCTCGCCGAGAAGACCGTGAAGAACTACGTGTCGTCGCTGCTGGCCAAGCTGGGAATGGAGCGCCGCACCCAGGCAGCTGCCTACATCGCCAGGCTCGACGAGCACGACCGTCCCTAGGGCGCGCTCAGCACGAAGCGGATAGGACCCCGACCCCCACCAATACCCCTGGATACGCGCGCATCGTGCCGATGTGTCTCGACTGCGTCACGCCCCATCGACGGGTGCCCGCCAGGTCACCCGAGTCCCTCTCGTGCCTCCGTGCTGATCCGAGACCGGTTCGATGGCGAAGCGACCGCCGGCTGACGCTGCGCGGCTCTCAAGGTTCGCGAGACCACTGCGGCGGCCACGAGACTGCACACCTGCGCCATTGTCGGTGACGATCAGCACCACCTCGTCGGACTCCACAGACAGCGACACCCGCACCTGCGTCGCATCTGCGTGCCGGGCAGCGTTCGACAAGGCCTCGCGAAGCGCCGCGACGACGTGTTCGCGCACATCGTCGGCCACTGTGCTGTCGATGGGTCCGTCGAAGCGGACAGTGGGATCGAACCCAAGCGCACTCGAACCGGCGGCCACCTCCTGCAGCACCTGCGAGCGCAGCCCACCCCCCTCCGAGGCGTGATGCAGGGCGAAGATCGTGCTCCGCACCTCTCGAATCGTCTGGTCGAGCTCGCTGACGGCCCGGCCCACACGCTCTCTCACCTCGGGGTTGGTCGTCAGTCGCTGCGCACCTTGCAGCACCATTCCCGTGGCGAAGAGTCGCTGGATCACCAGGTCATGAAGATCGCGGCCGATCCGGTCGCGTTCCTCCAGGAGCGCAAGCCGCTCGTGCTCGGCCCGCGCCTGCGTGAGACCGATCGCAAGGGCGGCCTGCTCACCGAACGCTCGCGCCGAAACGGAGTCGGATCGGGTCTGGCCCCAGTCACTGCTGCCCGATGCCATGACCAACGATCCGTACTGCCGCCGAACCGAGCGGACCGGGATCTGCACCAGACCCTCCGGTGCCCCGGGCAGCTCAGAGGCCACAACGTCGTCGTCCCCGTCGAGCCGCACCGAGCACCCCTGCCAAGGACTCGACCAGGGTGGTGAATCGACCGAGAAGACGACGCGCCCGACGCCGATGTCTTCGACCTCGACCAGCCCGGTCACCTCCGCGCCGGAGGCTTGGTGCGCATGTTCGACGACCGCCGCCATCACTTCGTCCGAGGTGGCGCCAAACAGCGCGAGAGACGCCACGTCCGACGACGCCCGCAGCCACCGTGCCCGTCGCTCGACAGCCGCGAAGAGACGCGCATTCTCGATAGCCACACCGGCGGCGGCAGCAAGCGCCACGAGGTGTCGCTCATCGTCGACCGTGAACTCACGTCCACCGCGCTTCTCGGTCAGGTAGAGATTGCCGAACACCTCGTGACGCACCCGGATCGGTACTCCCAGAAAACTGCGCATCGGAGGATGCCCCGGCGGAAACCCCACTGAGTCAGGATGCTGGGAAAGGTCAGTCAGCCGCAGTGGGTGGGGCTCACGCACCACCAGCCCCAAGATGCCCTTGCCCTGCGGCGGCTGACCAAGGGCGGCTGCCTCGTCGTCGGTGACGCCGTCGACGACGAACTCCTCGATCCGGCCGTCCGCCCCCAGGACGCCGAGCGCGCCGTAACGGGCGTCAACCACACTCATGGCTGCCTGGACGATGCGTTTGAGGGTGT
Organism: Actinomycetes bacterium; assembly: GCA_024644345.1. Taxonomy (GTDB): domain Bacteria; phylum Actinomycetota; class Actinomycetes; order JAHEKZ01; family JAHEKZ01; genus JAHEKZ01. Next base: position 12,082 of record JAHELE010000027.1, read on the forward strand.
CGGACAGGCTGAGGTCGCCAGCCATCCCGAGCACTGCATCGAGCAAGGCGTCGGCGACCGGCGGAGGGTGTTCCTGGCCCGACGTCACCTCACCAACTCTAGGGGGGCGGCCGGTCAGGTCACATCGTCGACGCGGCCTCGGCGATCGCGGCGATCTCCTGCTCGCGCATCCACGTTCTGGCGTACCAGCCGCCGCGAGCCACCAGCGCACCATGGGTTCCGGACTCGATCACCCGGCCGCCGTCCAGGACGACGATCTCGTCGACCCCGGCGAGTGGGACGAGCCGGTGACTGATCACCACGGTGGTACGACCGCGGGACGCGCCCAGCAGATCGGCCATCAGCGCATCGGCCGAGACCGCATCCAGATGCTCATCTGGCTCGTCCAGCACGAGAACGGGGTGGTTCGACAACAGCAGCCGCGCCAGCCCGAGCCGCTGCTGCTGGCCCCCCGAGAGCTGGCGGCCGTGCTCGCCGGCCGGGGTGTCGAGCCCCTTCGGAAGAGCCGATACCCATGGACCAAGCCCGACCCGACGCACGACGTCGTCGAGCGCGGCACGCGACGCGTCGGGGGCGGCAAGTAGCAGGTTCTCGGCAACTGTGGTGTCGAAGAGGTAGGGACGTTGTTCGAGCAGGCCGACTGTGGCATGCCACGCAGACTCCCCGAGCGAGCGAGCGTCAGCGCCGTCGATGCTGATCGATCCGCCCTCCGGTGGCAGAAAGCCGGCCATTGCCATGGCCAACGTCGACTTCCCCGAACCGCTCGGGCCCACGACGGCAATCCGACCGCCCTCAGGTACGAGCACCGAGACCTCGCGGACTGTCGACTGCTTCGCCCCCGGCCACCGCACAGAGATCGAGTCGAGGACGATGCGTTCCCGCCCGCGTTCTCGCACCACCGGGTCCGTCAGATCACCTTGGTCGACATCTCGCCCGTCGCCATCTCCCTGCTCGCCGTCGACGAGCTCGCGGACCCGCTCGGTCGCTGCCGTTACCGCCCCCCAGCGACGCACGGCGTCCGGAAGGGGTGCAAGGACATCGAACGCGGCCAGCGGCGTCAGGACGAGAACCGCGAGAAGGACACCGTCGACGTCCCCAGACCCGACCGACCATGTCCCCAGGGCCAGGCACGCCACCACCGTTGCGCCGGCCACGAGCACGCCGAGGGACTGACCCGTCCCAGCCCTGCCGGCGATGCGCACCTCGGCCTCCAGCAGGCGTCGTCGGTGGTCGTGCACCCGGTCGACAAAAGGTTGGGACGTACCGGCCACCCACGTCTCGGGCAAGACCTCGAGCATCTCCAGAACCTCGTCGGCGTGTGCGCTGCGCAGGGATGCCAGCGACCGCTCGGCGCTGGTCGTTGACGTGGAGACCACGCGAGGAACAACGGTGGCAACCACGATCAGACCGGTCGCCACCATGAGTCCGACCCACGGGTCGATGACGGTCAGGACCGCGACGGACAACGTGCCCACCAGACCGGCCACCGCAAACGGCGGGAACACCCGCAGGTACGCGTCAGAGACGGTCTCTACGTCGCGGGCGAAGCGGGTGAGGACATCGCCGGACGAGCGGTCCCCCAGACGGGCCGGTACCAGCGGAACAACCCGACGGTAGACCTCAACCCGTAGGTCGGAGACAACCCGGAATGCGGCGTCGTGGCCGACGAGGCGCTCAGCGTAGCGAGCCACTGCTCGGCTGATTCCGAAGAAGCGGACCGCCACGATCGCCACCGTCAGGGTCAGGATCGGCGGTTGCTGGGATGCCCTGGCGATGAGGTATGCGGCGGTTCCCATGAGGGCGACGCTTGCTGCTGCCGCCGCCGCTCCGAGCAGCGCAGCTGCCACCAGCCGGCCCCGCTGTGGCCGAGCCAGGTCGAGCAACCAACGAAGGCTCGACGTCTCAGTCGTCATGACCGGCTCCCGTTGTCGACGGGCGGATGACGACCGTGAGGTCTGCCTCGGCGGCCAGTGCCGGGCGGTGGGCGACGACCACGACCGTACGATCGCGACGCAGTCTCTGGATGGCTGAGACCACCGCTCGCTCAGTGGTTCCGTCGAGCCCAGCTGTCGGCTCGTCGAGGGCCACCATCGGTGTTGCTCTGACGAACACGCGGGCCAGTGCCACGCGCTGTCGTTGCCCCACTGAAAGCCCGGCCCCACCTTCACCGAGTGCGGTGTCGATCCCATCGGGCAGTTCTTCGACGAAGTCTGCACCGGACTGACGGAGAGCGAGCTCAACATCGGCATCGGACGCGGACGGTGCCACGATCCTGACGTTGTCGGCGATGCTGCCCCGCACGAATCCCGGATGCTGGGGCATCCAGGCGACCTGGCTACGCCACGACGCGGGGAGCCCGCCCGCCCCGGCACGAACCTCACCGCGTGTCGGCGTCTCGATCCCCAGCAGACAGTCGACGGCGGTCGACTTACCTCCACCGCTCGGCCCGAGCAGCGCAACCGTCCTGCCGGGCGTGATGTCGAAGGTGGTCGTCAACGACGGCTCGTCACGACCTTCGTGAAAGACCGTCACGTCGTCGAAAGTGACCGTTGTTACCCCCAGATCGATCGCGCCATCAGAGGCTGCGGGAAGTGGAGTCTCGAGAATGGTGAATGCCTCGTCCGCTGCCGACAGCCCCTCCTGGCTGGCGTGGTAGTGAACTCCCACCTGACGCAGCGGCAGGTAGGCCTCCGGCGCAAGGACGAGCACAAAGAGCGCGGTCCGCAGCGTCAGCCCTCCGTCCACCAGCCGCAGACCGATCTCGACCGCGACGACGGCGACCGACAAGGTCGCAAGAAGCTCCAGCGTGAACGAGGACAGGAACGAGATCCGCAGCACCTTCATGGTGCGCCGGCGGTAGCGCTCGCTCACCTCACCGATAGCGACCGCTTGCCCGTCGGCCCGACCGAAGACCTTCAAGGTGACCAGGCCACGCAGCACATCGAGGAAATGGCCTCCCAACGTCTGCAGCGCGTCCCACTGCCGGCGCTGCTCGACCTGCGTTCGCCATCCGATCAGCACCATGAACAGCGGAATCAGCGGCAGCGTGACGACCACGATCGCCGCGCTCAGCGGATCGGCCAACGCCAACGCCACCACGACGACAACCGGTACCACGACGCTGGCCACCAGCTGGGGAAGGTAGCGCGCGAAGTACTCGTCGAGAGCGTCCAGCCCCGACGACAGCAGGAGCACCAGTCGCGAACGCCTCCCGGAGGCGAGCCAGCCCGGGCCGAGATGGGCAACCTGGGCGACCACATGCCCCGACAGCTCCGCCTTGACCCGGGCGGAGGTCCTCGTGGACCAGCTCTCCTCGAGGTACAGCGTGAGGGCACGCAGCATCACGACGGCAAGCAGCGCCATCAGGGCCGGCGTGAGCTGTCCCAGACTGTCGCCGCCCTGGAACACGGCCGTGACGGAGAAGGCGATCAACGCGGCGAGGGCGATGGTGAGGCCAGCCTGTACGAGCGAGAGCAGGCCGAGCGCAATGAGCAGACCCCGACTCGACCGCGCGTACTGCAGCAGCCGTGGATCGAAGGGGCGCATAGCTGCTCAGTCTGCCCGGTCAGGGCGGTGTCGGCCCGACCGGGCAGAACCCGTCAGGCCGAGACCGACTCAGGCGCCACCGGCTCGGGCGGTAGATCGTCGGTGCCGATTCGGCGGCGGAAGACCCAGAAGGTCCACGCCTGGTAGACCAGCACGATCGGCGTCATCACCAGTGCCACCCATGTCATCACCTTGAGGGTGTACGGCGTCGACGACGCGTTGGCGATGGTCAGGTTGAATGCCGGATCGGTGCTGCTCGGCATCACGTTCGGGTAGAGCGTCATGAACAGAGTCGTGACGGCCAGCGCGATGGTGAGGCCGGTGAGGACAAAGGCCCATCCATCACGCTTGACCCGATCGAACGCCAGCGCACCCAGCAGCGACGCGGCGGCAAGGATGGAGGTGATCCACGTCCCGACCTCGCCCTGGTCGAGGAGCGTCCAGCCGAGGAAGAGCACCGCGGCCACGGCGGTCGCCAACCCCACCTTGCCGACGAGGTCGTGCGCCTTGTCGCGCACCGACCCCTTGGTCTTCAGTGCCAGGAAGGTCGCCCCGTGCGTAGTGAACAGCCCGAGGGTGACGACGCCGCCCAGCAGCGCGTAGGGGTTCAGCAAGTTGAAGAACCCACCCGTGTAGGTGCCGTCGGCGTTGATGGGTACTCCGCGAACGATGTTGGCGAATGCCACACCCCACAGGATGGACGGCACCAGCGACCCGACGAGGATCGCCAGGTCCCACCTCGACCGCCAGCGCGCCGAGTCCTGCTTCCCGCGGTACTCAAAAGCCACGCCTCGGATGATCAGCGCCACCAAGATGAGCAACAACGGCAGGTAGAAGCCGCTGAAGAGCGTGGCGTACCACTCGGGGAACGCAGCAAACGTCGCCCCTCCGGCAACCAGGAGCCACACCTCGTTGCCGTCCCACACCGGACCGATGGTGTTGATCATGACTCGGCGCTCGGCCTCGGACTTCCCGATCACGGGCAGCAGGACACCGACACCGAAGTCGAACCCCTCGAGGAAGAAGTAGCCGATCCACAGAACGGCAATCAGCACGAACCAGAAGTCTGCAAGTTCCATGTCAGATTCTCCGCTCAGTACGCGAACGTCAGGGGTTGGTCGTTGTCGCGGTCGTCATACGCACGATCCGCGTCAGCGCTGGTGATCTCAGGTGGACCGAGCTTGATGTACTTGACCATCAGCGCCACTTCGACAACGGCCAGCGCCCCGTAGAGCAGGGTGAGCACGATCATCGACGTCCAGACCTCGCCCGGGCTCGTAGCCAGCGAGACCCCGTTGGCGGTGAGCTGAAGGCCGTACACGACCCAGGGCTGCCGAGCCATCTCGGTGAAGAGCCAGCCGAAGCTGTTCGCCAGCAGCGGCAGGAAGATGGTGACGACCCCGAGCGTACCAATCCACCGGGACGTGGGATTACGACCGCCGCGGAAGCCAATGAGTGACAACGCTGCGACCAAGGCAGCCAGCGCACCCCACCCGATCATGAAGCGGAACGACCAGTAGGAGATCGGAATGTTCGGCGAGTAGTCGGCCGGCCCGAACTGCTCCTCGAGACCGGCCTGGATGTCGTTGATGCCTTCGACCTCACCGTTGAACGAGTCGGTCGCGAGGAACGAGGCAAGCCCCGGGATCTCGAGTCGGAAGGTCTCCTCCGAGCCGTCCAGGGTCCCGATGCTGAAAAGGGAGAACCCCACGTCTCGGCCAGTCTCGTAGACCGCCTCGGCTGCCGCCATCTTCATCGGTTGCTGCTCGGTCATCACCTGGGCCTGGAAGTGGCCGGTGACGGCTACCCCGACAAAGGCAATGATGATCGTCCAGGCCCCCAGCTTCATGGACGGCCGCATGACGTCGAGGTGACGCTGTCGAACCAGATGCCAGAGCGACACCCCGAGCATCAATGAGCCGGCGGTGACGAACGCCGCCGTCAGTGTGTGCGCAAAGGTGATCAGAGCCGTCTTTTGGAGCAGGACGTCGAAGATGTTGGTGAGCTCGGCGCGTCCGGTGGGGTTGAGTGGTGAGAAGCCTTCGTCGACCCGGTAGCCCACCGGGTGCTGCATCCACGAGTTCGCCGCCAGGATGAAGAACGCCGAGATGCTCGTGCCGATCGCTGCGGCCCAGATGGTGGCGAGGTGCAGTTTCTTCGGCAACCGGTCCCAGCCGAAGATCCACAGGCCCAGGAAGGTCGACTCGAGGAAGAAGGCGACCAGACCTTCCATCGCCAACGGGGCTCCGAAGATGTCGCCGACGAAACGCGAGTACTCACTCCAGTTCATGCCGAACTGAAACTCCTGGACAATTCCCGTCACCACACCCATGGCGAAGTTGATCAGGAAGAGCTTCCCCCAGAACTTGGTCGCCCTCAGGTAGACGTCCTTGCCCGTTCGGTACCACGCCGTCTGCAGTCCGGCCACGAGCATGGCCAGGCCGAGGGTGATCGGCACCATCAAGAAGTGGTAAATGGTGATGATCGCAAACTGCCATCGAGCGAGCTCTAGCGCGTCCACAGCTCCCCTTTGATCCGGAAGTGGTCAGGTGGAGACAGCATCGTTGGCACGACCGCTGCCGGATCAGGGTCAAAAGTCCCGGTCACAGAATCGGGACCTTCGCCCCGACTCAATCCCCACGCTCAGCAGGTGCCGTCGACGTGTGAGAGTAGTCACATGGCCGCCCCGACGCTTCCCCCCACACGGTCGGCATCGCCCGCGGCGCTGTGGACCGCGCTCGGCATCGTCTACGTGGTCTGGGGGTCGACCTACCTGGGCATTCGCGTCGTGGTCGACGTCGCGCAGCAACCACCGCTCTTCCCCACCGGGATCCGATTCCTCATCGCGGGTTCGGTCCTGGGAATTGCTGTCGTGCTGCGCAAGGGCTGGCGTGCCTTCCACGTCCCGATCAGGGCCGTCCTGGGGAGCGTGTTGCTCGGCTTTCTCTTCCTGTTCTGCGGGGTCGGCATGGTGAGCGTGGCCGAGCAGACCGTGACGTCGAGCCTGGCTGCGCTCCTCGTCGCGGCCATGCCCCTGTGGGTGGTTCTCATGCGGGCCGGCATCGGACGCGAACGCCCGGCCGCCCTGACCTGGGTCGGAACAATCGTCGGGTTCGGGGGAATCGCGGTGCTGGCCCGACCCGACACCCAGGAGGGTGTTGCCCTCTGGGGTGTGCTGCTCGTGCTCTTCGCCACGATCTGCTGGGGCTTCGGCGTCTTCATCACCCGACGACTCAGCCTTCCTGAAGACAACTTCGTCGGTGCGGTGTACGAGATGCTGGGCGGCGGCCTGGTGTTGATCGTCGCCGGCACAGCAGTCGGCGAGTTCGCCGACTTCTCCGTTGCTGACGTTCCCGCCGAGGGTTGGTGGGCCTTCCTCTACCTGACGTTGATCGGCTCAGTCGTTGCCTTCTCATCGTTCGTATGGCTGTTGGGTCACGCCCCGCCATCGCTGGTCACGACGTACGCCTACGTGAATCCGGTCGTCGCAGTGTTCCTCGGGTGGCTCATCCTGTCTGAGTCGATCACTGTTCCGGTGGTGGTGGGCGGGTCACTGGCCGTTCTCGGCGTCGCACTTGTCGTGCGCGGTGAACGACCGCAGCCGACGTCAGAGCCCGAGGAAGTCGCGCAGCACGGCTAGCCAACGGTCGTTCGCAGCGGGCTCTCCCACTGTGACCCGGACGCCGTCACCGGCAAAGGGCCGCACCACAACGCCGCCGTCAGCAGCCGCCTGCGCAAACTCGTCAGCCTTACCGTCAAGAGGGAGCCAGATGAAGTTGCCTTGCGCGTCGGGTGTGACGTACTCCATGGCGCGCAGCTCCGATCGAACCCGTGATCGCTCGTTCACCAGTACCTCGACCCGACGCAGCAGCTCCGCCTCAGCCCCCAACGAAGCGATCGCCGCCTGCTCAGCCATTGCTGTCACGCCGAACGGAAGCTGCGCCTTTCGCAGCTCGGTGATGATCGTTGACGGACCAACGGCGTAGCCGACGCGCAGGCCGGCCAGCCCATAGGCCTTCGAGAACGTACGGAGCACGATCACGTTGGTTCGCGAGAGCGCGAGGTCGAGCGCGTCGGGGGCGGCTTCGTCTCGTACGAACTCGACGTACGCCTCGTCGATCGCCACCAGGACATCGCCGGGGACTCGCGCCAAGAACGACTCCAGCGCCCGGCGCGTCACGGCCGGACCGGTGGGGTTGTTGGGCGTGCAGACCATCACCAAGCGGGTGCGCTCGGTCAGCGCATCGGCCATGGCGTCCAGGTCGTGGGTTCCGTCGTCGCGGAGCGGAACGCGCACGAGCGACGCTCCCGCGAGGGCAGCCAGGATGGGGTAAGCCTCGAAGGAGCGCCAGGGGATCACGATCTCGTCGCCTGGCCCGGTCATCGCGGTCATCACCTGCCCGAGCACCGCGACCGAACCGGTGCCCAGAGCAATCTGGTCAGCGTCGACATCGAGGTGTGCGGCTAGTGCCATCAGCAAGCGGGAGGAACCGAAGTCGGGATAGCGGTTCACCGACGCGGCGGCATCGGCGATAGCGGCCTCCACCCCCGGCAGCGGGGGGAAAGGGTTCTCGTTGCTCGAGAGCTTGAACGCGCCCTGCGGAGCCGAGCGGCCGGCCCGGTAGGCCGGCACGGACGCTAGGTCGTCTCGGGAGCGCGGAGGTGTGACCACACCCGCAACCTAACGCGCCGGCGACGACCGGGGCACGGCGAAGCATCCAATGTCTCGTCAGGGCGGGCGAGGGCGACTCGTGAGCCGTTGGCCGTCAGGTCCGGTGAAGGTGAGGGGGCCGTGGGTACCGGTGGCCGGGCTCTGCAGGTGCAGGACCCAGCCGCCTTCGTGCACCTGCCGGTGGTGGTGGCGACAGAGCAGGATGGCATTGGCGACGTCAGTAGGGCCGCCGACCAGCCAGGGAATGACGTGGTGGGCATCGGTGTGTGCCGGTGGGCGGTCACAGCCCGGAAATCGACACCCGCGATCGCGAGCCGCGAGGAGACGGCGTTGCCTGGGGCTGAAGAGTCGCTGGGTTCGGCCAAGGTCGACCACTGTTCCGCCGGCGTCAAGAAGCAGTGCGGTCACCTGCGCATCGCACGCAATCCGGCCCACCCCCACCGGCGGAAGAAAGGCAGTCGAACCGGCGTTCTGGTCGAGCCGCCCCGGCGGCAGAGCGGTACTCCGGGTAACCCGGGGATCGACAACGACGTGAAGCTGCGGGCGTTGCCCACCGACAGTTGGCAAGAGCGCCTGGTCGGTGGCCGACTGCACGATCTGCAGCAGACCGTCGACGCGCCGCTGGCTGGACGTGCGGGTGTCATGTGCGTCGGCAGGCACCAAGAACGGCTCGAGGGCGGCGGCCAGCAGAGCCGCCGACTCGGCATCAAGGAGCCCGTCGAGGACCGTCATGCCATCCATCAGAGGTGCCACGGTCAGGTAGCGGCGGTCGAACTGCCGCTGGCTCTCGGCAAGGGCGCCATCGGGATCGGTCACGAACTGAAGATGTCGTCCGGCGGTGCGGACGTCTGTCACGGTCGCGCGAGCCGCCAGATCAGTCAGCAGCGAGACCGCTGACGGCTGATCGGGCGTCGGCAGATGGCGGACGCTGCGCTCAATCGCCGTCAGATGGTCGTACCTGATGATCCCGGCGCCAAGCCGTTCCAGCGGTTCGGCCAGCAGATCACGGGATGCACGGGCAATCCGGACGCGCTGGCTTGCCTCAGCCCCGGTCACCCGCAGCGCTCCACGCAGCCAGGCGGTCGTCGACGCGGCCCCGTGCAGTACCTGACCGTCGCCGTGAGCGTCAAAGACCTCAACCGCGGTCACCGACGCGGCCGCCACCGCGTCCGCCAGCTGCTGCAGGCCCGCCACCCAACCGGCACGCACCTCAGCGGTCTCGGCCGCCAGGGCAGCTTTGGCCTGATCACCTGTCCACGCCTGCACCTGATGCAGGACCGTCATCAACGGCTCAGGCACGGCAACCGCAACAGACACGACAGAGACCTCCGAGGAGAGTGATCAGAACCCGGCAGCACTCCACGCCTGATCTCGTCACCCCACGATCGGGGCCATCTGTCCACTCATCTGAGCTGCCGGTACCTCGGCCCTAGACGGAGGGTCCGACAACGGCCCTAGGCTGCGTTGGTGACCGAAGCCTCCACCGAAGTACCTCCTCCAGGCAGGATCGGTCGCGGTCGCCATCCCCATCGCACGCTCGGGTTCGCGCTGGCCATCGGTGGTGCACTCTTCTTTGCCGTCAACGGATCGGTGTCGAAGATCACCCTGGAGGCCGGCGTCGACTCCCTCAGCCTGGTGCTGCTCCGCAGCGCGGGTGCCGCGATCTGCCTTCTCACGCTGGTGGTGGTGGCGGACTGGCGGCGTCTGCGACTTCGCCGGGCCGAGCTACCGCTCCTGCTGGTCTACGGCCTGGTCGGCATCGCCATGGTGCAGTGGCTGTACTTCGTCGCCATCGCTCGACTGCCGGTGGGCGTTGCCCTGCTCCTTGAGTTCACCGGGCCGGTCCTCGTGGCCCTCTGGGCTCGGTTCGTCCAGAAGCAACAGCTCGGAAGAGCCCTCTGGCTGGCGCTGGCGCTTGCTCTTGGTGGCCTGGCAATGGTCGCCGAGGTCTGGAACGGCCTCTCGTTCGACGCCGTCGGTGTCCTCGCCGGTTTCGGGGCCGCCCTGTCGCTGGCGACCTACTACATCGCGGGCAAGCACGCGCTGGTCTCGCGCGACACGGTGTCGCTGGCCTTCTGGGCATTCGCCGTCTCGACCGTCTTCTGGTCGATCGTGAAGCCCTGGTGGACGGTGCCGTGGGAGGCGTTGCAGGCGACCGTCCCCCTGCCAGGGGCTCTCGATGGGTTGACTGTCACTGGATGGGGATTGGTCGCCTGGGTCGTCCTCCTGGGAACGGTCGCACCGTTCCTGATGGTGATCGGGGCGCTTCGGCAGCTGCCTGCTCCGGAAGCGGGAGTCGCCGGCATGGTCGAGCCGGTTCTGGCCGGGGCCGTGGCCTGGGTGTGGCTCGACGAGACCCTCACCGCGATCCAGGTGACCGGCAGCCTGGTGGTGATCGCCGGCATCGCAGTGGCGCAGCGTGCGACGGCGTCTGCGCCCTGACAGACCACCGTCAGGCTCGCGACCCTTCGGCCGGCCCGAAGACCACCACCAACGAAAGTCGCTCGGTGATGTCGACGAACCGGTGTTCCTCGCGGGCAGGCACGAAGATCACTGAGCCTTCGGACACCTCGCACTCCGAGTCCGGCGTCACGAACCGGCCTCGCCCGCCGACGCAGACGTAGATCTCATCCTCGGTGTGCGGTTCCTGCTCATCGATCTCGCCGGCCTCGAGCACGTACAGCCCGGTCGAGATGTCCTCGGCACGCTGGAACTCGATCCACGGCTCGTTGCCGCGGGCGCGGTTCTCGTCGTCGACGCTGTAGGACTTCATTGGGGGCTCCCGTTCTCGATCACTCGGTTCACCTCGGCGCTGGCCACACCAAGCCCACCGAGGGTGAAATCGTCTCGCGCCTGAAGGTCGTGTGTCGTTCGATCGAAGTAGAGCACGGAGAACATCAGCGGTGTGGGGTCTTCGGACTCCAGGGCCCGCAGCCCGGCTCCCCCCGTCGATCCCTCCACCAGAAGGGTCGTGCCGTCGCCGAGCTGAACTTCCTCACGCTTGTGCACGTGGCCAGCCAGGACCAGTGGCACGACACCGGTCAGCGGTTCGGCGGCCCCCGGATCGTGCACCATGGCGAGGTCGACGTCCTGCGGCGACTTCGCGATCACGTCGGCCAGCTGGACGCCGGAGTCCACGACGGCTGTGTCGGACGACACCGTCGACTTGTCAGGGGTGAACCGCGGATCGGCGGCACCGGCGATGGTCAGTCCGGCGACCTCGGCGACGGTGTCATTGAGGACCGTCGCGTTGTCCATCGCCGCGATCGCAGAGGCGGTGGTGGTGGAGTCGTGGTTGCCGCGGATGTACACGTACGGGACGCCCAACGATGCGATCGGGGCAAGAAGTCGGTTCTCGAGACTGGTGCCGTGGTCGGCAATGTCCCCGGTGTCGAGGACCACGTCGACGTTGTACTGGTCGATCACCGCACGAAGGATGGGCCAGACGTTGGGGTTGAGGTGGATGTCTGACACGTGCAGGGCCCTGATATCACCTGCGGTGTTGTTCAGGCTCGGCAACGTGCTCGCCGCGGCAGACAGCTGGGCGACGTTGCTGACGAGGGCACCGAGCTGCTGGCCGTATGCCTTGAAGTTGGTGACGATCGTGCCCGCATCACCGACAACGCGCGGAACGAAGACGAGTAGTCCGGTGTACCGGGGCTGCGCAAGGGCCCGGTCATTCCACGTGGCTGCGCCGGCAGCGGCACCGAGAACGAGAACGCCGGCGGTGACAGCTGCGGTCATCAGAGCCCACCGGCGACGGCGCCAGACGACCAGCACCGCCAGGGTCGCGCCCACTACCGCTGCCACGAGAGCCTGCAGGTAGGAACGCAGCAGCAACCCGCGGACCTGGTCCGGCACCTCGTCGAGGTTGGTGTCGAGACTTCCACCCGACAGCGCGCCCTGGGTCACGTCGGCGTCGAGAGACTCGACCTGCGCGTGAAGGGCCAGGGGGCCGTCGTGGGTGTCGAGCACGATGGTGCCGAGCGGAGGGACGTCAACGACCGTGTCGCCGGTGAGCGAGAAGCTCACCTTGGACGTCACTGTGAGCGGGCCGACCACATCTGTCCGCTGCGCCCCAAGCGTGACGCCTGCCCAGGCGCCGAACAGCCCGACAGCCGTCAGCCCCAGAATGAGGCCGACGTGGCGCCACGTGATCTCTTTGCGCAGCGTCGCGAGGAGCCGCTGGCTCATCGTCATCACCGCCTCGACCGTCCTTGTGCCTTCTATTGTCGAGGAGAGTCGGGGTGACCTTGACCCTGGGCTACTCGGGAACACCCCAGTTGAAGCGGTGGGTGTGGATGTCGAAGTAGACGAACGACTCGGTGCCGCACACCCCTTCGACCTGCTTGAGACGGTCGTTCACCACACCGAAGAGCTGGTCCATGTCGGCGCAGACGACCTCGGCGAACAGATCGAACGAACCGGAGGTCAGTACGACGTAGATGACCTCATCGATGGCGCCAACGGCGTCGGCAACCGCCCGGATGTCGCCGTCGACCTCGATGCCCACCATGGCCATGACGGGCAGACCCAGCTTGAGCGGGTCGGTGACTGCCACCACCTGCAGCAGACCGGTATCCATCAGACGCTGCATCCGTTGCCGCACCGCGGGAGCGGAGAGGCCGACCTCGGCGGCGAGGTCGGCATAGGAGGTGCGACCGTCGACCTGCAGCTGACGCATGATCCCGCGGTCGATCGAGTCGATGGGAACCTGATGCGTCATGCCGCGTAGAGCTCGTTGATCGCCTGACTGAAGATCTCGGTATGCAGGTCGACGTCTGCCTTGGTGGTGGACGGGCACATCAGCGCCATGTTGTGGAACGGCGTCATCAAGATGCCGCGGTTCAGCATGTAGAGATGCATGTACTCATCGAGGTCGTCGTCACCGGCCTCGTTTGACTCGGTGCCGTTGACCGGAGCCGGCCTGGCGAACCGGTACTCGGCCCTGGCCCCAAGCTGGCTGATGCTCCACGGAACATCCGCGGCGTCGAGCGCGGTTTGAACGCCATCGGTGAACGTGGTGGCGAGCGCGATCATCTCGACGAACGCCTCATCGGTGAGGACCTCACCGAGAGTGGCGCGCGCCGCCGCCATCGACAGTGCGTTGCCGGCGAGGGTGCCGCCCACGCCCCCCACATCGACCAGGTCGGCTTCCGGGTGGGCATTGATCCGGTCAGCCAGCTGCTGGCTGATCCCGTAGGCGCCGATCGGGATTCCGCCGGCGATCGACTTACCGATGACGACGATGTCGGGATCGAGACCCTCAGCCTGGGTCATGCCACCGGGCCCAGCGCTGAAGGTATGAGTCTCGTCGATCAGCAGCAGCGCCCCGTGCTTGGTGCACAGTGCACGCAGTCCCTCGAGGAAGCCCGGGGCCGGTAGCACGATTCCGATGTTGGTGAGGGCCGGCTCGGTGATCACGACTGCGACGTCACCGTGGGCCAGAGCGCGCTCGACGGAGTCGAGGTCGTTGAACTCGGCCACGCGCGTGGTCTCGGCCGGGTCGACCTGCGGGCCCACATTTCCCGGACGCGGCACTGTCTGGCCGTCCGGGCCGATCACGACGACGGTCTCATCGACGCTGCCGTGATAGCAGTACGAGAACGCCAGCACCTTCGGCTTGCCCGTGGCCAGCCTGGCCAGCCGCAGGGCCCAGCGATTGGCGTCAGTCGCGGTCAGCGAGAACGACCACAGCGGTACCCCGAACCGACGCGTGAGCTCAGTTCCGACCCAGGCGGCGTCCGCGCCGGGAAGCATCGTGGTGAAGCCGCCCCTGGCACCGATCCGGTCGTTGATCGCCTTCACCGTGGCCTCGGGTGAGTGCCCAGCCATCGCACCGGTGTCACCGAGGGCGAAGTCGACGTAGGTGTGGCCGTCGATGTCGCTGATCCGGTTACCGTTGGCTTCGTCGAGGTAGAGCGGAAAGCCACCGGACCACTTGGTCATCCAGGTCATCGGTACGCCACCGAACAGATGCTGCTGGGCGGCGTCGAACGCCGCTCTGCTCTGGGGATGGTTCTCGGCGTAGGTGGAGCGCTCGCGCTCGATGAGACGGGTGAGCCGGGCACGGTCGAGAACGGACATGGAAACCTCGCAGGTATCTGATCGATAGTAACTCGGTTACACTACTATGGTTTTCAAAGTTCAACAACGTCTAGACTTTGGTTTCCATAGCAAGCATTGTCAACTGCCGTTGAAAGGCGTGGCGTGTTGCTGACCATCGACGGCCCTGTCACCATCGCTGATCGTGTCAGACCTCAGCGTGATCTTCGTCTGTATGGGCAACATCTGTCGATCCCCCATGGCCGCGTCCGTGCTACGGGCCGAGCTCGAGAGAGCCGGACTGGCCCATGTGACCGTCAGCAGTGCCGGCACCGGCGGGTGGCATGTGGGCGATCCGGCTGACCGACGCGCCCAGGCCGCACTTGCTCGACGCGGCTACGACACCGAGCACGCCGCCCAGCAGTTCCAGCCCGAGTGGTTCAACGACTACCGCCTCGTCATCGCCATGGACCGCGACAACCAGCGCGACCTCCGCCGGCTGGCGCCCACCAGGGCGCACGCCGACGCGGTACGCCTGATGCTTGAGTTCGACCCGGAGGCGGAGGCACTCGATGTTCCCGACCCCTACTACGGCGCGGCAGACGAGTTCGACTCCGTCCTTGATCTGCTCGAACCTGCCTGTCGTGGGCTCGCCTCCCATTTGGGCGAGCTGTAACAACACGTGCGCGGCCGCCCCGAAGGGCGACCGCGCACGTTGAGTGGTTGATCAGCTGGGCTTGATCTCGCAGCCCTGGACCCAGAAGACCTTGTGCTTCACGTCGGCACCCTGCGCCGTCGGCTGGGTGTTGATCGTCAGCTTGACGTGGTAACCCTGGTTCGGGTTTTCCTTGGCTCCAGCCAGCACGCCCTTGAGGTCGTAGTACGCAGACCCGTCCCAGCCAGCCTCGGATCCGCCACCGGTGTTGTCGGGGTTTGCCCCTTGGTCAAGCGTCACCCGGTCGGTCAGAATCACATTCCAGCCAGACGGCGGCTGCAGCGCGAACTCGACGTCGCTAACGGCGCCCTGGTCGAAGCCGTACCAGTCGACCCGGAAGTTGCAGCCCACATGCGGCTGGTTGTCCGGTGCGTAATCAATGTCTTGGCCGTCGATCTTGACCGTCCCATTGTTGCCAGCGGGCCCGACTACGGCTCCGGCAGATCCCAACGGCACCAGTCCTGCCGCAAGTGCCACCGTGGCACCGGCGAGCAAGACGCGCGAAGTGCGGCTCATCGTGTGTCTCCCCTATGTCTGAAGGTGATCTCCCCCGATCACCAGCGGTGAACAGCGGGCCGAACCCGGTCGAGTTCGTGCTCACCCAGAGTGAGGGTTGAGCGGGCTTCGCACGTCCGAACGCGTCTCGTGTCACCCGGACGGCGCGCACCCAGACGGCCTAGCGGCCGTTCGTCGACCCCAGGTAGCGTCGCCCCATGGACCAACCCCCCGCATT
>JAHELE010000121.1 GCA_024644345.1 Actinomycetes bacterium
CGGTTGGTGCCCGATCGACGGAGTCCATGGTGACGGTCGGGCGCAGATCATCGGCCGGAGGGTCCCACGAGGCGGGGTCCGCTGCCGTCTGCTCACCCGACCGAATGTCCTTGACCGAGTGTCCGTCGGCAGAGACGAACCAGACGAACGGAATCCCTCGGCGGTCCGCGTGCCGGATCTGCTTTCCGAACTTGGCGGCATCTGGTGCCACTTCCGTACTGATCCCGCGCTGACGGAGCTCGTCCGCCACCGCCTCGGACACGCCGCGCTCGTCCTCATCGCTCACGGCAACGAGGACACAGCTGGGGACCGTACGTGATGCCTGCAGGTCCCCAGCTGCGAGGAGCGGGACCAGGAGGCGTGACACCCCCAGCGAGATACCGACGCCCGGGAAGGTGGTTCGGCCGTCACTGGCGAGGGAGTCGTAGCGGCCACCCGAGCAGATTGAACCGAGTGACTCGTACCCCGCCAGCTCGGTCTCGAACACTGTCCCGGTGTAGTAGTCGAGGCCCCTGGCGATCTTGAGGTCGGCGACGACGGCACCCGGCCGCCGCGACTCGGCGGCCGTGACGACGGCCACCAGCTCGTCCAGCCCCTCGTCCAGCAGCGGATGCTCCACCCCTAGCGCGCGCACCTCGTCGGCCAACGATTCACCCACCCCGGTAATGGCCGCCAACCGAAGACAGAGCTGGGCACCGGCGACGTCGAGTCCGGCCTCGTCCTGCAGCAGTACCTGGA
Organism: Actinomycetes bacterium; assembly: GCA_024644345.1. Classification (GTDB taxonomy): domain Bacteria; phylum Actinomycetota; class Actinomycetes; order JAHEKZ01; family JAHEKZ01; genus JAHEKZ01. The sequence continues at coordinate 739 of JAHELE010000121.1, forward strand.
CGCGGTCGGCGCCCACCTTGTCGAGCTTGTCAAACGCCCGAAGCGCCGCCTCAGGGTCATTGGCCCCTGCGCCGCGGAAGAAGCCCTCAGCGAGCTTTCGGTTGTTGACCCTGATCACCGCTGGCGGAATTGGGAGGGCGGAGAACACCTCGGCCATGACGAGGGCGATCTCGACCTCATGGTGGAACGGCAAGGTGTCGTGGCCGACGATGTCGATGTCGGCCTGGGTGAACTCGCGGTAGCGCCCCTCCTGCGGCCGCTCACCGCGCCACACCTTCTGGATCTGGTACCGGCGGAAGGGGAAGTCCAGGCGCCCGGCGTTCTGCATGACGTAACGGGCGAAAGGAACGGTGAGGTCGAAGTGAAGTCCTAGCTGATCGGCCTGGTTGGCTGGTTCGGCATCCGTGGCATGCAACCGACGCAGGATGTAGACCTCCTTGTCGATCTCGCCCTTCCGAAGCAGCTGCTCGAGCGGCTCGACAGATCGGGTCTCCAACGAGGCGAACCCATGGAGCTCGAAGATCTCACGCACCGTGTCGAGCACCTGCTGCTCGACGATGCGTTGCCCCGGGAGGAACTCTGGGAAGCCGGAGAGCGGCGCGATCTTCGACATCGTTCCTAGAGTCCCCTCGTCGGGGCTCGCGGCCCCTGCCCCACCGAGTCGGATTCACGCACCGACGCGAGGAAGGGGTTGGAGGATCGCTCCAGGCCCACCGTTGTCGCGCCGCCGTGTCCGGGGAGCACGAGCGTGTCGTCGGCGAGTGGCAGCACCTTGTCGCGCAGCGAGTCGAGCATCTGCTGGTGGGAACCCCCCGGAAGGTCGGTTCGACCGATCGAACCGGCGAACAGGACGTCTCCGCTGAGCACTGTCTGGGTCGGTGTGGACTCGAGCCCGCTGACGGCGTCGGGCGCACCCGGCAGGCGGAACATCACTGACCCGGGTGTGTGCCCTGGGGCGTGGTCGATCGTGATGTCGAGCCCCGCGATCGACATCACGCCGCCGTCACTGAGCAGCTCGACGTCATCAGGTTCCTGCCACTGCAGGCGTCCACCAAACATCTGCTCGGACTCGCGACCCATTCCCTTCATCGGGTCAGCCAACAGCTCGCGGTCCCCTGGGTGGATGTACGCCGGGATCCCCCGCGACCCCGCGACAGGAACGACGGAGAAGGTGTGATCGAGGTGCCCATGTGTCAGAAGGACGGCCACCGGTCGGAGGCGATGCTCGCGGAGCAGCTCGTCTACGCCCGGCACCACCTCGATGCCCGGATCGACCACCACGCACTCCTGGCCGTCCCCGGGAGCGACCACGTAGACATTGGTGCCGAACACGGCTGAGGGAAAGCCGGCGACAAGCACGGGTCTTCCTCCTCAAGAGCAATGGGCCGGTGGTGGGGAGCGGCCAGCCGACTCTATCGGTCACCCTGCAACCACGAGCGACGCTCCTTACCTACACTGGTGCGTCGCACGGTCAGTACCCGCCTGACCTGCAGCCCGTAGAGGGCCGAGCGCGGGTGGAGAAGGGTTCGTCGGTGGCCACACAGCAGCAGCGCAAGGCGAAGGCCCGGGCACGACACGAGGCCTACGTCGAACGCCAGCAGACCAAAGTTCACAAGCGCAAGCAACGCCGCATCATCGGGGCTGCTGTGGCCGGTGTCGCGCTCGTGCTGGTGGGCGGATGGTTTCTGTGGTGGTCCACGTCGGACGACGGTTCCTCGACGACGGCCAGTGACAGCGCTGCGGACTACACGTACTCCAAGGCAGCGGACACGCTTCCGAAGGGCGCTCCGGCCGAGCTGGTGCTCGATACCGATCGAGGACCCATCACCATCGCCCTCGACACGACCAAGGCACCCAAGAACTCCAACTCACTGGCCTTCCTCGCCGGCCAGGGCTACTTCGACGACACCTCGTGCCACCGGCTCACGACCGAAGGCATCTTCGTCCTTCAGTGCGGCGACCGGACCGGTACAGGTTCGGGAAATCCCGGCTACACGACGGTCGACGAGAACCTGCCGAAGGCTGACAGCAAGGGCATCGCCACCTACCCACGTGGCAGCGTGGCGATGGCCGAGCCGAGCGGCGGGCAGGCCGGCAGCCAGTTCTTCCTCGTGTACAAAGACAGCCCCCTGCCGCCCGACTACACCATCGTGGGTCAGATCACCGATGGCCTTGCCGTCGTGCAGGACGTTGCCGCAGGTGGCGTCGCATCCGATGCCGCCACCCCCGGCGACGGCCCGCCGGCCGAGCCGATCACCATCACGGCGGCCCGGATCCAGCAGGAGGGCTCATGACCGACGAGACCCCTGCGCCCCCCGGTCCGACACCAGAGCCGACCCCGGTCCCGTCACCTCGCGGCGTCGCCCCCAAGCCGGGTCCGCCACCCGGCGTCACGGCCGCTCCCACCGGCGGTGCGACACAACCCTGGGGCCGGGTCGACGAGGTCGGCGCCGTGTACGTGCGCACCCCTGACGGCCCCGACGACGAGGTGAAGGTCGGTGAGTGGCTGGCCGGTGACCCGGCCGACGGGGTCCACTTCTACGAGCGCAAGTACGCCGCACTGGCGGTGGAGATCGACCTTCTCGAGCACCGGCTCGGTGAGGCGGGTCTGTCCGCCGACGAGGCGATGGCGTTGATCGGCAAGCTGCGTGACCAGGTCGACCGACCGCACTGCGTCGGCGACCTGGCAGCGCTCCGTGCCCGCCTCGACGGTCTCGTGGCACTGGTCGATGCCGAACGTGCGGCCCGTAAGGCCGAGCGCGCAGCCGCTCGCGAACAGGCGCGCGCCGGCCGTGAGGCCCTGGTGGTGGAGGCAGAGACGTTGGCCGAAAGCACCAGGTGGAAAGCGTCTGGCGACCGGTTCCGCGCGATCGTCGAGGAGTGGCGGGTCGCCCCGCACGCCGAACGCAGCTACGAACAGGAGCTGTGGAAGCGCCTGAGCCACGCACGGAGCACCTTCGAAAAGCGCCGCAGGGCGTGGTTCGCCTCACGTGACACCGAACGGGCGGAGGCCGCAACCGTCAAGCAGAAGCTCGTCAAGGAGGCTGAGGCCCTGGCACCCAGCAAGGATTGGGGCCCCACCTCAGCGGCTTTTCGTTCGCTGATGCAGCGATGGAAGGACGCCGGCCCGGCCAGTCGCGAGGCCGAACACGAGCTCTGGACACGCTTCAAGGCCGCGCAGGACACCTTCTTCGGTGCACGTTCGGCGGTCTTCGATGAGCGCGACGCAGAGCAGCAGCAGAACCTGGCGCAGAAGCAGCAGCTGGCCGACGAGGCCGAGAAGATCCTGCCGATCACCGACCTTGCTTCGGCCCGCGATGCCCTGCGCAGCATCCAGGACCGGTGGTCCCAGATCGGGCACGTGCCTCGCGCCGACAAACCAGCAATCGAGCGACGGCTCCAGCAGGTCGAGCAGGCGCTGCGCGCGGCCGATGACGCGCGATGGAAGCGCACCAACCCCGAAGCCCGGGCGCGGGCGTCGGCCACCGTCGAACAGCTCACCGCGTCGATCGCCAAGCTCGAGAAGGAACGGGAGGTGGCCGTCACCGCGGGCAAGCAACGGGATGCCGACGAAGCGGACGCGGCCATCGCTGCCCGACGCGAATGGCTGGCGCAGGCCGAGGCCACCTTGGCGGAGTTCAGCGAGTAGGCATTCTCACGCGTTGGTGAGCCGGTAGGCGTCAAAGACACCTTCGATCCCTCGGACCGCGTTCAACACATGGCCCAGATGCCGCGTGTCACCCATCTCGAAGGTGAAGCGCGAGATCGCCACCCGGTCACGTGTCGTCGTCACGGAGGCGCTCAGGATGTTCACGTGCTGGTCGGACAGCACACGCGTGACGTCGGACAGCAGCCGCGCCCTGTCGAGTGCCTCGACCTGGATCGAGACGAGGAAGACACTGGACGCCGTCGGCGCCCACTCGACGTCGACAAAGCGGGTCTCGGGCAGCGCCGAGACATTGACGCAGTTGCTGCGATGGACGGACACGCCGCGGGCCCGGGTGACGAATCCGACGATGGTGTCACCGGGCACGGGGGTACAGCACCTGGCCAGCTTCACCCAGACGTCGTCGACTCCCTTCACCACCACGCCCGGGTCTTCGGCGGTGCGCACGCGGGCTGGCTTGGTCGCGACGGTGGCCTCAGCGATGTCCTCGGTGGCGCCCTCTTCTCCCCCGAGGACCGTGACCAGTCGACGCAGCACGGTCTGGGCACTGATATGGCCCTCACCGACGGCCGCGTACAGCCCCTCGATGTCTTTGAGCTTGAGGTCGGCCGTCACCGAGAGCAGCGCGGGTCCGCTCAGCACTCGTTGCATGGGCATGCCCTGCTTGCGCATCGCCCTGGTGATGGCGTCCTTGCCGAGGTCGATTGCCTCTTCCCGGCGCTCCTTGGAGAACCAGGCCCTGATCTTGTTGCGCGCACGCGGTGACTTGACGAACCCGAGCCAGTCCTGACTTGGCCCAGCACCCTCTGCCTTGGATGTGATCACCTCGATCACGTCGCCGTTCTCGAGCACCGAGTCGAGGGGAACCAGCCGGCCGTTGACCCGCGCGCCAACCGTTCGATGCCCCACCTCGGTATGCACGGCGTACGCGAAGTCGACCGGCGTTGCACCAGTCACCAGGGCAACGACGTCACCTTTCGGAGTGAAGACGAACACCTCGGTGCCACTGATCTCGAAGCGCAGCGAGTCGAGGAACTCTCCGGGGTCGCTTGTCTCCTGCTGCCAGTCGAGCAGCTGGCGCAGCCACGTCATGTCGTCCTGTGCCGTCGAGCCGGCACCGGTCTCTTTGTACTTCCAGTGGGCGGCAACGCCGTACTCGGCCCTGCGGTGCATGGCATGGGTGCGGATCTGCAGCTCGACGGGCTTACCCTCCGGACCGATCACCGTGGTGTGGAGCGACTGGTACATGTTGAACTTGGGCATTGCGATGTAGTCCTTGAACCTGCCGGGCACCGGGTTCCAGCGCGCGTGGATCACCCCGAGAGCTGCGTAACAGTCGCGCACCGAGTCGACGAGTACTCGCAGACCGACCAGGTCGTAGATGTCGCCGAAGTCGCGACCCCTCACGATCATCTTCTGGTAGACGCTGTAGTAGTGCTTTGGACGCCCGGTGACTGTCCCGTCGATACGCGCCTCACCCAGTGCCTGATCGACATCATCGATGACGTCAGAGAGGAACTGGTCGCGACTGGGGGCCCGCCGCTCCACCAGGCTCACGATCTCTTCGTAGACCTTGGGATAGAGCGTCGCGAAGGAGAGGTCTTCCAGCTCCCACTTGATGGCGTTCATGCCGAGTCGGTGAGCCAGTGGTGCGTAGATCTCCAGCGTCTCGCGGGCTTTCGACTGCTGCTTGTCCTCGGGAAGGAACTGCAGCGTGCGCATGTTGTGCAGCCGGTCACAGAGCTTGATCACCAGGACCCGGATGTCGCGGGCCATGGCCACCACCATCTTGCGGGTGGTCTCGGCCTGCGCCGCCTGGCCGTACTTGACCTTGTCGAGCTTGGTGACACCGTCGACGAGCAGCGCGATCTCGTCACCGAAGTCGTCGCGCAGCTGGTCGAGTGAGTAGTCGGTGTCTTCCACCGTGTCGTGCAGCAGCCCGGCGCACAGCGTGGGTGGGGTCATGCCCAGGTTGGCCAGGATCTGCGTGACGGCCAGGGGATGGGTGATGTACGGCTCGCCGCTTCGACGCAGCTGCGTCTGGTGCTTTTCCTTGGCGACCTCGTAGGCGCGCTCGATCAGCTTGAGATCCGCCTTGGGATGCACAGCCCGCACCGAGCGGAAGATCGGTTCGAGCTCGGGGTAGCTGGTGCGGTGGCCACCCCCGAAGCGGGCCAGGGCCGCACGGACCCGGGTCTGAGGCTGCTCAGGCGCAGGCGCCGCGGCGCGCTCGGTTCGTACTACGGCCCCTGTCGCCTCGTCGGTCACCCTCACCCGCCCATCGTTGCCAGATCATCGAGGCCTTCACTCTACCGGCGAACGCCGCATCGATCATCCGCTCGAAGGTCGCCTCCGGCTCAGCGTTTGCTCTTCGGCTTGCGACGCGGCTGGTTGCGGGGACCGCGTACGGGCGCCTTGGCCGTCGAGGACGCGGCACCGGACGCCACACCCGCACCGTCGGCCTCTGTTGCGGCTTCGCCCTTCGACGCCTCACGCCCACCGGATCGTCTGGCGTTGACCCGCTTGGCGAGGGCCTGCATGGCCGGTTCGCGCTCCTTGAGCTGGGCCAGCACGGGGGTGGCGATGAAGATCGACGAGTACGTTCCCACGGCGATCCCGACGAACAGGGCAAGAGCGAGGTCCTTCAAGGTTCCGGCCCCGAGCACGTAGGCACCCACGAACAGC
>JAHELE010000028.1 GCA_024644345.1 Actinomycetes bacterium
GCCCTTCGCGTGCCCGAAGCAGACGAACATCGCTGGAAGATCCGGGACGTCGGTGCTCACGTCTAGCACCCTGACCTGCCAGGACATACTCTGACGGATGCATGTGGATGGCTCGGAGGGTTCTTCCAAGCTGGCCATGCCGGTTCGATCCCGGTCACCCGCTCCACCTACCGATCGATCCGCACGGTCTCCCCGTCACGGGGCACGACGGCATTCCAGCCCAGTTCAGCCCGGATCCGGCGGGCCAGTGTCTGTGACGCGTCCAGCTCGCCGTGCACCACATACGTCGTCGTCGGCGGTTCGGGCATCGCCGATGCCCAACCCAGGAGCTCGTCGGCGTCCGCGTGAACCGAGTACCCGTCAACCTGAACGACTTCCGCACGCACGGGCACGTAGCGACCGTGCATTTTGAGAGAAGTGGCCCCTTCTGCCAGATCACGCCCCCTGGTGCCTACCGCTTGGTAGCCGACCAGGACGACGCTGTTCCGCTCCTGCGGCAGCAGGTACTTGAGGTGATGGACGACGCGCCCTCCCGTGGCCATTCCCGAGGCGGAGATGATGATGCACGGAGAACGGGGCTCGTTGAGAGCCTTCGACTCGTCGGCGGTCCGGGCCTCACGGAGGCCGGCAAGGTCGAGGAGCGTTGACACGCCCTCCCGGATGTCTCGGCGACCGGCCATAAGCGCGCGCCGATAGATGTCGAGGGCCTTCAGTGCCATGGGACTGTCCAGGTAGATCGGCACCTGCGGAACGCGCCCGCTTGCGATTAGCGTGCCAAGCGCGACCATCAGTACCTCTGTGCGGTCGACAGCGAACGCGGGGATGACGACCGTTCCCCCGCGCCCGATCGTGCGGCGGATCACATCGGCGAGCCGCTCATCTCCGGACGACGAGTGGTGTCGGTCGCCGTAGGTCGACTCGATGACCAGGGTATCGACGCTCGGCGGAGGCGCCGGAGGACGGAGCAAGGGGTGGTGCGTGCGTCCGAGGTCACCGCTGAAGAGGGCCGAGCCACGTGGTGAATCCACGTGCACGGTGGCCGAGCCCAGGATGTGGCCGGCGGGTCGAAGGCGCACTACGAGATCGGCACCGACCTGGCACTCCTCATCGAAGTCGATGACAACCACCTTTTCCAGGACCCTCTCGACGTCCCGTGTGTCATAAAGCGGCTTCGGCCGATCGTGCTTCGAGAAACCCTTGCCGGCTGCATACGACGCGTCCTCCTCCTGCAGCTTGGCACTGTCACGCAGTACGAGCTCAGCAAGGACTGCCGTATCCGTCGTCGCCAGCACCGGAGCCGACAGCCCGTTCCGCGCCAGCAACGGAAGGTAACCCGTGTGATCGAGGTGGGCGTGACTGACAACAACCGCATCTAAGTCTGCTGGTTGAAACGGGACGGGGTCCCAGTTTCGTCGACGCAGGGCACGCAGCCCCTGGAAGAGCCCGGCATCGACCAAGAGCTGCGTCGACGGCGACCTCACCAGGAATCGACTGCCCGTAACAGTGCGCGTCGCCCCGTAGAACGACAGTGTCATCGTGCGTCCCGAGGCTCCATTGCTCATGCCGCAAGCATCTCTGCGAGATGGGACCACGCACAGTGCCCAAGGTCCCCGCCGAGCCACAACGGCACTCAAATCCAATGGCCGAGGGGACGGTTGCGGTGGTAGGCAGGGTCCATGGCTGTCGAGATCCGGAACTACCTCGAGGGATTCGCCGACCGTGACGCGGCCCTCAAAGCGCTCCTCACCGTCGATGAGTCGGTCTTCGGCGAGGACTTCACCGATGAGGAAATCTCATCTCCGGCGTTCGGTGTCGTCGATGACGACCGCACCTTCCTCGCATGGGACGGTGATCGCCCGGTCGGCATGTCGGCGAACTTCACCCTCGACGTCAGTGTTCCCGGAGGCACCGTGCCGACCGCTGGAGTCACCTTCATCGGCGTACTCCCGACGCACCGCCGCCGCGGTGTCATGTCGGCGATGCTCGACAGGCTGCACCAGGACGGGCTCCAACGAGGCGAGCCGATCGCCGCGCTATGGGCAGCTGAACCGACCATCTACCCGCGGTTCGGCTACGGCGTCGCATCCAAGATGCTTCGCCTGTCGATCCCGAGGAGCTTCGGCACGATCAGCGGTGCACCGAGCGACGCTTCCATCGTGCTTCGAATGGTCGACCCGGCCGACGACTTCGAGGCCACAAGCGAGATCTACAACGCTGTCCGTGCCGGACGCAGCGGGATGCCGGCAGTCGACGAACGGTGGCATGCCCGCCACGTCTGGGACCCCGCCAGCAAGCGCGACGGCTCCGGACGCCTGCACACCGTGCTCGCCGAGAGCGACGCAGGAGTTCGCGGCTTCCTGCGCTACTCGGTCAAGCCGGACTGGACGTCGGCCCACAGCGACGGAACCCTGAACGTCCAGCGCATGATGGCCACCGATGCCGCTGCCTACGCAGAACTGTGGCGGTTCGCGATCAACTTCGACCTGATGTCCAAGGTGGGCTGGTGGAACGCGCCGAGTGACGACCCCATCCAGGTGTGGCTCGACCAGCCACGACACGCGACCAGGCAGCTCGAGGACCAGATGTACGTCCGCCTTCTCGATCTTCCTCGTGCCGTAGCGGCGCGCACCTACTCGGCAGAGGTCGACGTCGTGATCGAGGTCTCCGACCGCCACATACCGGCGAACGCGGGGCGCTGGCGGCTGACCGCTGGCCCCCGCGGTGCGACGGCGGAGCGCTCAACGGCCAGCGCCGACCTGAACCTCGACATCCGCACGCTGGGGGCGGCCTACCTTGGCGGACCCGCCATCGAGGAGCACGCCGCCGCTGGTTGGGTCACCGAGAACACCCCCGGATCAGTTACTGCTCTCGGCTTGGCGTTTCGAACCGCTACCGCGCCGCACTGTCCGTTCGTGTTCTAGTGTCAGCTACCGCTGGCACTTGGGGCACCAGTACAACGTACGGCCGGCCAGGTCTGCGGCTCGGATCTCGGTCTGGCACGTCCGGCACCACCGACCGGTTCGGCCATACACGTAATGAGCGTCGGACGCCCGCACAATGCGGCCCTGGTTGTCGCGGTCACGGATCTCTGTCGTGACGATCCGTCCGCTGCGCACGCCAGCGCGCATGAGAGTGCGGGCGTCTTCCCAGATCTGGGTCCACGCCTCGAGGTCCGTGTCGGAGCCCGGACGATAGGGGTTTAGTCGCGCGCGATACAGCAGCTCGGCCCGGTAGACGTTCCCGATACCCGCCACGACGCTCTGGTCCATCAGCAGGGCCGCGATGGGCTGTCGGCTTCGGCTGATCCGCTCAAACGCCAGGTGTGGGTCGGCAGAGCGTCGCAGCGGGTCGGGGCCAAGCCGGGACAGCAGGGTCGAGCGCTGGTCACCGTCGATCAGGCGACAGCGCGTGGGGCCGACAAGGTCGGCGTACCACTCGTCGACCGAAAGCCGCATGCGAACGGTAGGCCCGGCCCGGGGAGCCGGCTGCTGCGCAGTCCGCACCTTGCCGAACAACCCGAGGTGCACGTGCACGTACCTGCGACCGTCGAACTCGTAGAGCAGGTGTTTGCCGTACGCCTCGACAGCCTTGAGCTCTCTTCCGTCGAGGCGGTCCGCCTCGAGGAAACGACCCTGCGGACTGGTGACCGAAACCGCCTCGCCCGAGAACCGCGTCCGGTGCTGCCCGGCGATCCGGTGGATGGTGTGACCCTCTGGCATCCGCTCAACCTGCCTCTTCAGGCCGTCGGGGGCACCTCGCCGGTGCGTTCGAACTCGGCGAGCTGACCGATTCGGCGGACGTGGCGTTCGTCGCCACTGAAAGGCGTGGCCAGAAATACCTCGACGAAGGCCAGGACGTCCGACTCAGGATGCATGCGCGCGCCAATCGAGATCACGTTCGCGTCATTGTGCTCGCGCGCCAATCGGGCGATCTCCTCGCTCCAGACCAGCGCAGCGCGGACGCCGTCGACCTTGTTCGCCGCGATCTGCTCACCGTTGCCAGACCCGCCGAGCACGATGCCCAGACTGCCCGGGTCGGCAACGACGCCTGCCCCGGTAGCCAGGCAGAACGGCGGGTAGTCGTCGAGTGCGTTGTACATATACGGACCGTGGTCGCGCACCTCGTGGCCGCGATCGGTCAGCGCCGTGACGAGGAACTGCTTGGTTTCAAGCCCTGCGTGGTCCGAACCGATGTGGACCCGCATCAGGCCTTCTTGTCGCGGTTGACCAGTTTCCATGCCAGCGGCAGCAGGCCCGCAGCCATCAGCGCCTTGAGGAGGTCGCCGGCAATGAAGGGGGCAGCGCCCTGGCCGATGCCCTCAGCAACACCGAGGCCAGCGGTGGCCATGAGGACCGGGACGCCCACGAGGTAGATGACTGAGCTCGACAGCGCCATCTCTCCGAAGGATGAGACGAAGTGCCGATCGTTGCCACGTGAGCTCAGGAACCCTGCGAGCGCTGCTGCCAGGACGAAGCCGATCAGGTAGCCGTAGGTGTACTTGAGCGTGGGGTCGCCATAGTCGCTGCCGTTGGCGAACCAGGGAACACCCGCGACCGGAACGGCCAGGTAGACGAGCATGCTCAGGGCTCCGCGCATCCATCCGAGACTGGCCCCGACCAGCAGCACAGCGAAGGTTTGCAGGGTCAGGGGCACGGGGGTGAAGCTGAGCGGGATCGAGACCTGCGCCGCGAGGCCGGTGAAGGCCGCTCCACCGACGATCAGAGCACCGTCGCGCACCAGGGCGGTCGCGCCGGTCCCCGGAATCAGGTCGGCGAGGGTGCCGGGACGTCCCAGCGAAGGGTTGAGGGTGGTCACGGGGCCTCCAGGGGACGGGCAGGTCTGATCGGTCAACTGTGCGCTTTCACCAACGCGAGGGAACGCTAGCGCACCGACCCACCCGGGCGCCCTGAGGCAACCCCGACAATCTTGGCCACCTGTTTGGTAGGACTCGAACAACCCCGGTCGGCTGGCGGTAGCGTGGACCGCCGACCCCATTGCCGCGAAGGAGTACCGAGTGCCTGGCGAGAACCTGACCCGTGACGAGGCCCGAGAGCGTGCCCGTCTCGTCTCGGTCTCAAGCTACGAGGTGGCCCTCGACCTGACGACGGGAGACGAAACCTTTCTGTCCGACGCCACTGTCCATTTCACGGCAGAGCCGGGCTCGTCCACCTTCATCGACCTCATCGCACCCAGCGTCCGCTCGATCACGCTCAACGGTGTCGATGTGGACACATCCAGGTTCGACGGGGCTCGGATCGCTCTCATTGATCTGGCGGCAGAGAACACGCTGCAGGTAGTGGCCAACTGCGCGTACATGAACACCGGTGAGGGTCTCCATCGATTCGTCGACCCCGTCGACAAGGCTGTCTACCTGTACACGCAGTTCGAGGTGATCGACGCCCGCCGCATGTTCACGTGCTTCGACCAACCCGACCTCAAGGCCACCTTCGCGTTCACCGTGACCGCCCCGGACGACTGGGAGGTCGTCTCCAACTCCCCCACACCAGATCCGGAGCAGGTCACCACCGGGTCCGCACGGTGGGCGTTCAGACCCACACCGCGAGTGTCCACGTACATCACCGCACTGATCGCCGGCCCCTACCACGTGGTGCGCGATGAGCATCGCGGCATCCCGATGGGGCTCTTCTGCCGCCGATCGCTGGCAGAGCACCTCGACGCCGAGCACATCTTCGACGTCACCAAGCGGGGCTTCGACTACTTCGAAGAGCTGTTCGCCCGCTCTTACCCGTTCGAAAAGTACGACCAGCTCTTCGTGCCGGAGTTCAACGCAGGCGCCATGGAGAACGCCGGAGCCGTCACGATTCTTGAGGACTACGTGTTCCGGTCGAAGGTCACCGATGCCGCCTACGAACGACGCGCCGAGACGATTCTTCACGAACTAGCCCACATGTGGTTCGGCGATCTCGTCACGATGCGGTGGTGGGACGACCTCTGGCTCAACGAGTCATTCGCCACCTACGCCTCGGTTCTCTGCATGTCAGAGGCGACTCATTGGACCAATGCCTGGACCACGTTCGCCAACTCCGAGAAGACCTGGGGGTACCGACAGGACCAGCTTCCGTCGACCCACCCGATCTCGGCCGACATCCGCGACATCGAGGACGTCGAGGTGAACTTCGACGGCATCACGTACGCCAAGGGCGCCTCGGTGCTCAAACAGCTTGGCGCCTGGGTAGGGCGTGACGCATTCGTCGACGGCGTCCGCTCGTACTTCGACGAGCACGCCTGGGGCAACACCGAGCTGGTCGACTTGCTGTCGGCGCTCGAGAAAACCTCGGGGCGCGACCTCTCCAGCTGGGCCAAGGAGTGGCTCGAGACCGCAGGGCTCAACACACTCCGACCTGAGTTCACGGTGGACGAGGAGGGTTGCTTCGCATCCTTCACCATCGTGCAGAGTGCCCCAGAGACTCACCCCACGATCCGGTCGCACCGCATCGCGGTGGGGCTCTACGAGCACACCTCGCAGGGCTTGGTGCGGACCGGACGAGTCGAGCTCGACGTCGTCGGCGAACGCACGTCCGTACCGGAGCTGGTAGGAAGGATGCAGCCTGACCTCGTCCTGGTGAATGACGATGACCTCGCATACACCAAGATCCGGCTCGATGAGCGCTCGGCGAGCACCTTGGTGGATCACATCGGCGAACTCCCCGACAGCCTTGCACGCGCACTGTGCTGGACGGCGGCGTGGGACATGACCCGTGACGGTGAGCTGTCAGCACGGAACTGGGTTGCCCTGGTGCGGAGCGGCCTGCCGCACGAGACCGACATCGGCGTCCTGCAGGTGGTGCTGCGCCAGGCGGTCTCGGCGCTCTACCTGTTCACGCCCCAACCCGAGCGCGAGCAGGCGTTGGCCGACTTTGCCGGCTACCTGCGTGAGCAGTCGACCGCGGCCGATGCGGGCAGCGATCGACAGCTGGCCCTGTACCGCGGCTTTGTCACCATCTCGCGAACGGACGGCCAGCTCGACGCAGTGGCCAGGACGCTGACGGACGGCCCCGACCTCGACGGGCTGACGATTGACGCTGATCTCCGCTGGAGCTTGCTGCACCGGCTGGTGGTGACCGGTCGTGTCGGCAGCGAGGCCATTGACGCGGAGTTCGAGAGGGACCGCACCGCAAGTGGCGAGCGTCAGGCCGCTGCGGCCAGAGCCGCCCTACCGACGTCCGCCGACAAGGATCGCGCGTGGCATGCGGCGGTCGACTCGGACGACCTGCCGAACGCGTTGCTGAACGCCACGATCGCTGGCCTCAACACACCGGACCATGCCGAGCTCAACCGCGTCCTCATCGATCGCTACTTCGACTCCGTCGAGGAGGTCTGGCGGACGAGAACCAATGAGTCTGCCCAGACGATCGTGACCGGCCTGTTCCCGTCATTCATCGTGGAGCAAGGCATTATCGACCGAACCGAAGCCCATCTAGCGACCCACGACTCGCCGCCGGCATTGCGACGGCTGCTGCTCGAGGCGGCCGACGGGATCCGCCGGTCCCTGGCCGCCCAACGCTCCTACTGACCCCCCCCCCCCCCCCCCCCCGAGTGCACACCTGGGTGACACTTATGCGTGTCGAGTGCACACCTGAGTGACACCCTTTCCTCTCGCACCGGGGCGTTGCTGCCGAAAGGTATCACTCAGCTGTGCACTCGACGTCCGAAAACCGTCATTGGAGTGTGCACTCGGTGCGCCTGAGCGTCACTCAGGTGTGCACTCGGCGCGGGGTTACGGCTAGTCGACGGGGTTGGTGTGCAGGGTGCGTGGGTGTCGGGCATGCTCGCTGAGCGTATGCAGTCCCGCCACGATGCCCCCGGCCAGGTCGCCCGCTGCGAATGAGGACGTCATCGACATCGCCCCCAGCGCCGTGGCCCGGTCGTCGAGGTAGCGCGCGGCGGTCGGCCCGGTGAGGATCTCCAGCCGACGATGGGCGGGATCGATCACCACGACCACCGATCGGTCGGCGTCGGCTCCGAGAGCGCCGAGCAGCTGACGCCCCTGGTCGCGCAGGTCGCCGTCGGGAGCGCCGACAAAGACCGAGTACGTCAGATCGCTCTCGGCATGGGCGTGCGCGATCGCTCGCTCGATCGCCTCGACCTGCGCGGCAGAGAACGCATCACCAGCGGGCACTGCAGCCACCCCCCTCGCGGACTGACTCCGACTGGGCCGCCGCCTCGAGGTCACGGCCGCCGATCCAGATCGGCTCAGCCCACCACGACAGCCCGGGTCGGTACTTCGGACCACGCACCCATGAGGGCGTGTAGACCAACAGGCCGATCACCACGTACAGAGCGAGGGGCAGGAGGACGAACCAGCCCAAGATCTCGACGGTCGACATGCCGTCACGGTACCGAACGAGCGGCGCGCGTCCGAGCAGTCCCCCGGCGAGGGTTCTAGGCGGGCAGTGCGAGGTGCTCGATCGCGGACAACCCGGCATCGCGCCCGGCCCCTCCACCGGCATGGTCTACGAGGTACGGCACCCACATCGGGTCGGCACGCCCCGACCCCAGAATCCGCCAGGCCGGACCCACCGGCTGGAAGGGCGCATGGCGCATCCGCCATCCGAGGTCAGAGACGCTGCGGTCAGCCTTGACGTGGTTGCACCGCCGGCACGCCGAGACGACGTTCTCCCACACATGCAGGCCGCCGCGGCTACGGGGGACGACGTGATCGAGGCTGGTGGCGGGTGACTCGCAGTAGACGCATCGGCCACCGTCGCGGGCAAAGACGGCCCGCCGCGTCAGGGGGACGGCCGCTCGCCGAGGCACGCGCACGTACCGGATCAACCGCACGACCGACGGCAACGGCTCGACCCTCCGCTCGCTTCGCGCGACCCGATCGGTCTGCTCGACGGGGTCGGCCTTCCGGGACAGGACAAGCACGAGCGCCCGGCGGTCGGCGACGACGCAGAGCGGCTCGTAGGTGGCATTCAGCACCAGTGCTCGAGACATGGCGCCACTAGTGTGACCCGAGTCACGCCCGGTGGCCAGCAATGACCCCCCGGGATCGGCCCACCCGGGGCTCTAGGGTGGGCAACATGCCTGATGCCGACCGCCCCGCGTACCCCGACGCCGAGCGACTGCCGCTCGTCGAGACACTGCACGGCACACCGGTCCCCGATCCCTATCGCTGGCTCGAGGATGCCGAGGACGCGCGCACCGAGAGCTGGTCCACCGCCCAGGACGCACTGTTCGCCGAGGCACGCGACAGCTGGCCGGGCAAGGACCACGTCCGGCGACGGGTCACCGAGCTGGTGGGCGCGGGGATCGTCACCGCCCCGGTGTGGCGAGGTGATCGACAGTTCGTCATGCGTCGCAGCGCCGAGCAGGAGCACGCCGTCCTGATCGTGATCGAGGCAGATGGCTCAGAGCGCACGCTGATCGATCCGATGGAGCTCGACGCCTCGGGAACCACCACCCTCGACACGTGGCAGCCAAGCAAGGAGGGCGACCTGCTCGCCTACCAGCTCTCCGAGGGAGGCACCGAGGAGTCCGTTCTTCGCGTGATGGACGTGGCAAGCGGCGACCTCGTCGACGGCCCGATCGATCGGGCGCGCTACTCACCGGTGGCATGGCTTCCCGGTGGAAAGTCGTACTACTACGTCCGCCGTCTGCCCGCGGACCAGATACCCGAGGACGAAGAGCAGTTCCACCGCCGCGTCTGGCTGCACCACGTCGGCTCTGACCCTGACACCGACACCATGATCTTCGGGGATGGCCTCGACGCAACGAACTACTACGGCGTCACGGTGAGCCGCGATGGCCGTTGGATGTCAATCACTGCCGCCGCCGGAACCGAACCTCGCAATGACCTGTGGGTAGCCGACATCGCCGCCTCGGCGCCGGACAAGCCCGACCTGGTCACCGTTCAGGAAGGCGTCGATGCCCAGACCTCGCTGCACTTCGGTCGCGATGGGCTGATCTACGCGTACACCAACTCCCATGCACCGCGCGGAAGGATCCTCGTCACCGAGCCAGGTGTCTGGTCACTGGACGACTGGCGGGTACTCGTTCCGGAAGACCCCGAAGCCGTGCTCGAAGGGTGGGCGGTGCTCGACGGCGAGGCTCTCCCCGACCCCGTCCTGCTCGTCGTCCGCAGCCACCACGCGGTCGGACGGATCCACCGGCACGACCTTCGCTCGGGAGCCGAGACCGGCTCGGTCCCCATGCCAGGGCTCGGTACCGTCGCCGGCATCAGTGACCGCCCCGAGGGAGGCCACGAGGCGTGGTTCGGCTACACCGACCACGTCACCCCGGCGTCGGTCTACCACTACGACGCGGTCACTGACGCCACGTCGCTCTGGGCCAGCGCCCCTGGCTCGGTCGACGTGCCTCCAGCAACCTCCGAACAGGTCGTGTATGCGTCCAAGGACGGCACGCCCGTCCGCATGTTCGTGATCCGCCGCGCCGACCGCACCGCTGGCCCCGCTCCCACCATCCTCAACGGCTACGGGGGTTTCGGGGTGCCCCTCACACCGGCCTACTCAGCAACCATCCTCGCCTGGGTCGAGGCCGGCGGCGTCTACGTGGTGGCGAACCTGCGCGGGGGCGGCGAGGAAGGCGAGGACTGGCACCGAGCGGGAATGCGCGGCACCAAACAGAACGTCTTCGACGACTTTCACTCCGCAGCCGAGTGGCTGATCGACCATGGCGTCACCACCGCGGACCAGTTGACCATCTCGGGAGGGTCGAACGGAGGCCTGCTGGTCGGCGCCGCGCTCACTCAGCGACCCGATCTGTACTCGGCCGTCATCTGTGCGGCACCTTTGCTCGACATGGTGCGGTACGAGGAGTACGGCCTCGGCCCCACCTGGTCGGACGAGTACGGGTCGGCCTCCGACCCGACCGAGCTGCAGTGGCTGCTCTCCTACTCGCCGTACCACCACGTGCGCGATGGCGTCGACTACCCGGCGACCCTGTTCACGATCTTCGACGGAGACACCAGGGTCGACCCCCTGCACGGCCGGAAGATGGCCGCTGCCATGCAACACTCCACCTCTGGGATCCGCCCCGTGCTGGTCAGGCGCGAGTCTGACGTCGGTCATGGAGCGAGAGCCGTCACCAGAGCCGTCGAGCTGTCGGTCGACACGCTGACCTTTGCAGCTGCCCATACCGGGCTCACCTGGGACGCCTGACGCAGTAGCGTTCGACCACCATGACCATGACCGCGGACGAGTCAGTCGCCGACCAGGTGACCAACTTCATCGACAACACCTTCCTCGGTGCGCTGATCGTGGTGGCCATCATCGTCGTACTGGCGCTGATGGCCCGGTGGATTTGGCGCCGCTTCGTTCGGCGCAGCACCGCCACATTCACGAAGTCGGCCGTGACCCGCTACGTGGCCGCCGACAAGGAGTCTGCCCGCGACCGCGACATGGCCATCGCCCGGTACCGGGCACGAGCCGCCGCAGTCTCAGGGATGCTGACCTCAGTCGGAACCTTCGTCATCATCGCGGTGGCGCTCCTGTTCGCCCTCGCCGCCGTGGGCATCAACATTGCGCCACTGCTGGCCAGCGCGGGAATCGCGGGTATCGCGATTGGCTTCGGCGCGCAGACCATCGTCCGCGACTTCCTGTCCGGCGTCTTCATGATCTTGGAGAACCAGTACGGAGTCGGTGACGTCGTGATGGTCAATGGTGTGAACGGGACGGTGGAGGACGTCGGTCTGCGGATCACGACGGTCCGCGACTTCGACGGCACCATTTGGTATGTCACCAACGGATCGGTCACCGAGCTCGGCAACCAGAGCCAGGGGTGGTCTGTGGCCGTCGTCGACATCCCCGTGTCACACGGAACCGACCTGGAGCAGGCAAAGCAGGTGCTCGCGTCCACGGTCTCCGACATGCAGCACGATCACGCGTGGGAGGCCAAGATCATGCCGGACGCGCCAGTCATCGGTGTCGAGTCCGTCACCGCGATGTCTGTCACCATCCGGATTCGGCTGCACACGGTTCACGAGCAGCAGGTGGGTGTCGGGCGCGAGCTGCGGGCGCGAGCGGTGGCGTCTCTCGAGACGGCCGGCATCTCGATGGCACTGCCCGGTCCCCACGGAGCAGGCGACACGGGCACCTGACGCCTGACGTGAAAGGGCGGCGGGTCAGAGCGCACCGAGGAGGGTTGGTGCACGCCTGACGCCGCCGCCATGGGGTCCGATGTGGCCGCGATGCGGAGGGTCGACGCCACGCCGATCCGGTCCCCGTGCCCGTTCCCTGACTGCATCGGAAGGGCAAGCACCTCGTCTTGAGCCCACCTGGAACAATCACCCGCGTGGACGCATCGCCTGAGACCTTCTACGACCGCGTTGGCGGGCACGAGACCTTCACCCGGCTTGTCGAGGCCTTCTATGCCGGCGTTGCTGACGACGAGGTCCTCCGACCGCTCTACCCTGAGCAGGACCTCGCGCCGGCCGCTGACCGTCTGCGCATGTTTCTCGAGCAGTACTGGGGTGGGCCGACCACCTACTCAGATTTGCGCGGGCATCCGCGACTGCGGATGCGACACCACCCGTACCGCGTCGACGCTCTGGCCCGTGATCAATGGCTGCTCCACATGCGCTCGGCGGTCGACTCCCTCGACCTCGCGCCCGATCTCGAGAGCGAGCTGTGGAACTACTTGGTGATGGCAGCCCACTCACTGGTCAACACGATGGACGAACCGCCGGGTGTGGTCAGCCCCGGGCCCTGACCACGCCCAACCGGTCCGACGTCAGATCGGGGAAGACCGATGACGAGCCCTGACATCTCTTCTCGAGGATCTCAGCGAGGATCTGCCGGTAGTCCGTGGTCCCAGCCAGGTCTCCGCCTGCGAGGGCGTCCCTTTCCAGCGTCGGCCATGTGCCGTGGACCTGCCCGCCGTTGACGCCGCCGCCGAGCAGCAGGACCGCCTGACCGTGGCCGTGGTCGACGCCCCCCGATCCGTTCTCGACCAGGCTGCGCCCGAACTCAGTCAAAGTGACGACAGTGACGTCGCCAAACTTCGCTCCGAGATCGGTCGCAAAGGCAGCCAGCGAGCGGGCCAGCTCACTCAGCTTGTCGGTGAGCCAGCCGGAGTTCACCGTCCCCATGTCGGTGTGCATGTCCCAGTCGCCGTAGTCGACGGCCGCGACCTGCAGTCCGACGTCGGACTTGATGACCCGCGCGACGTCGCGCATGGCCCGCCCCAGGTCGGAGTTCGGGTAGTCCGCATCGGGCGTGTAGCCGGCGTCCTGCATTGCGGCCGCCCCTGCGAGTGCGCCCAGCGTCGTAGCGGCAGGCGTCGCCACCATCGGCGGCGCTCCCGCGTGCAGGCCGGTCAGGGCATCGCTCCAGCGGCGGCGTTCGGTGGCGTCCCATGCTCCCGACAGGTCGAAGTCGTCGATCGAACGCATCGCCAGCTCAGGTGAGGGGCCACGAAATGCCGACGCCGCCATACTGCTGCCGATCTGGACGGCCTGGAACGCCGAACCGGTGTCGCGCAGACCCAGCGTGCGGTCGAGCCAACCCGTCCGGAGCGAGGATCCGGGCGCAGCTCGCTCCATCTCCTCCATCGCCTCGAAGTGTGAGCGGGTCTGATTGGCCATGCCGACCGCCTGCACCGCAGCGAAGTCACCGGAGTTCCACCAGGGCATGAGCGGAGCCATGGCTGGGTGCAAGCCGAACATCTCATCGAGCGGCAGCAGCGCACCTTGCGGAATCCGAATGGACGGACGTACCTCTGTGTATCGGGGATCTCCCGTCGGCACGATTGTGTTCAGGCCGTCGAACCCGCCCCGCAAGGACAGCACCACCAGGACATCTCCGGTGTACGGCCCGGCACCGAAGGCCATCTGGGTCGACAATCCGGTGGACGTCAGGCCGGCCAGCGCCCCGACAGCGCCGAGACGCCCGAGGAATGCTCTGCGCGACATCGAATAGTCAGGGCAGCCGCACTTCTGTGGAGGAGTCGTCATGGCAGTCACCGGACGCAGTGGTACGGGGAGTCGAGGATCAGCGCGACCAGGTACGGCAGCCGCCACCGAACGGCCTCATCACCGCTGTCCAGTGGATCCGAGGCGGACCGTCCGAGGAACCCCAGAACGGCCTGCTTGTGCGGCGCTGCCAGGGTGCGAAAGACCAGGCGCTTGGAGAGGGCGTCCACCAGGGCACCATGCGTCTTCGGCAGGCGCCTAGGCAGCAGCTCGACGAGGGGTGGCTGCCTGAGCTCCTGTGGCCACCAGTGCGCCGCCAGCGAGAGGTGCGTGTTCCAGCGAGCGAGCGTCCCGCCGGCCGACTGCCACGAAAGAGCGACATCCGGGTAACCGTCGGGAGGGCTCCAGGCAAGTGGCTGCTGCCCGAGGCCTTCGGAGATCCAGACCAGCGCCTGCATTCCCTGACGGCCCTTGCGGTCCGGCTTGTAGTCGAGCACCCGGAGTGTCGCCACGAGATCCTCCAGGGGGCGCCGGGTCTTCTCACCGAGCGATCCGGCGAACTCGTCGCTGTTGAACAGCTGCCGCAGCACCGGTGCGATCGCTGTGCCCTTCGCCAGATAGGTGGCCGCGAGTCGGTCGACGAGCGCAGCATCCGGGCTGTCCGACACGAACCGCTCACACAGCTTGTAGGCGAGGTGATGCGCCGTCGAGGGGTGGTTCGCGAGGTACTTCAAGTACTTGATGCCCATCGAGTAGCCGTCAGCATCCGGGTTCGGGTGCGAGAACCCCATGACGCTGACTGGACCGCGATAGTGGTCACGCCCCGAGTACTGGAACGTCCCGTGTCTCCAGTTGACGCCGAAGCCGGTCATGATCAGCGTCGAGTTGCGCATGTCCTGCTCGTTGTACCCGCCGTTGACGCTGACGGTGTGCAGTTCGAGCAGCTCGCGGCCGTAGTTCTCGTTCGGGTTGTCCTTGGTGGAGTCCGCGTTGTTCAGGTAGAGCAACATCGCAGGGTGAGTGGCACTGGCGATGAGCATGTCCTCGAACCGACCCAGTGCATGTTTGCGGATCACGCGGCGGTCGTAGTCCTGGCGGTTGTCCCACACGCGGTCACTGGGGTTGGTGACATTGAGATGGTTCGACCAGAACTCGCACATCACTTCGAAGAGCTGGCGCTTGCTCCAGGTAGCCCGGGCGATTGTCGCCATGCTGACGTCATACATCAGGTCCCACGAGAACGGCTCCAGGCCGTCGCGCGCCTGGGGGATGGTCCAGTTCACATGGGGGAAGCGATCCCGGATCAAGCGGTCACAGACTGAATCGTCGATCGACGACGGCGACAGCTGCTTGTTCAGCCAGGCGGCACGCCCCTGCTTCTTGACCGCCTTCCTCAGCGCAGGTGTTGGCCCGAACGTGGCACGGCGAAGGAGATGGAGCGTGAGGTCACCCGAGACGAAGACGGCCCCGTTGCCGGCCCCCGCCGCAGCCGCCGGACCAGCCGTGATGGAGGCAACCGACAAGCCTCCTGCTCCAGCTGCAGCGAGGCCGAAGAGTCGACGTCGGGTCAGGGTGGTCATAAGGCGATGTCGTCATTCTGCGGTCGCAGACTTGACGAAACGATCATCACGTCACCCGATTGGGCTCGTGCGTGTGGGCTACGGCCGGGTGGTCTGCGCCTAGACGACCTGGAGTGCGGAAATCGAGGGCAGTAGGCCACGCCGGGTGGCCACGCTGCCTCCGGGAACGGACAGCCGTGTCCACGTGTCGGTGGAATAGGCGATGGCCAGGCCATCCCCCGGACCCATCAGTGCCAGTGACTCCGCGGCATGGGCGCACCGCACGGGTACCTCACCCAGGCACGTGCGCTCCCACACGTCATGGGCAATCTGTTCCTGCACTGACCGGTCAGTGATCCCCTCCGCACGCTCACGAAAGAAGTGCTTTGCCGAGTCGACCGCGGAGCGCACGTTCGCCACGTCGCCCCGTATCCGCTCCTCCCAACCACCGCGAGGCGGTAGCAGTCCGACCCAGGTTGGCCCGCTGACCCCCGGAGGCAGCTCGACCACCGGCGTCTCGCGCACCCGCTCGAGGAGACGCTGCGCCGACACCGTCGCGTCGACCTGCAACGCTTCTGCAAGGGCGACCGGGCGCAGTGCCACGACCTCGAATGGTGGCCCGCACCAGACGCCGGCCGCCAAACCGCCGGACTGGATCCGCACCACGGCCCGGTTGTCGAGTGCCACGAGGCGTTCGAGGTACTGCTCAAGACCGCGCTGCTCGGCTTCGCCGGCGATGTGGATATTCGTCACGACAGTTCGAGGAAGGGCTCCAGCGCGGCCCGCTCCTCGTCCGAGACCCGACGGGGACGCCCTGCCTCGACGTCAAAGGGCACCAGGACCGTTGCTGCCTCGGCGTAGACAGGTCCGCCATCGTCGAGGATCTGGTAGCGCAGCTCGAACGAGGAAGCGCCCAGCCGCGACACCCAGACATCGACGGGAACTGGCTGAGGACGAAAGACGAGTGGCGCCTTGTAGTCGATCTCGTGGCGGGCCACCACGATTCCCGACGACAACCGATCGCGCGCGACCGAGTCGCCAGCGTGAACGAAGAGCAGGTCGACCCGCGCCTCCTCCAGGTAGGTGAAGAAGGTGGTGTTGTTGACGTGCCCGAAAGCGTCCATGTCCGACCAGCGCAGCGTGCAGTGGAAACGATGCCGGGCCATCGACTGGCTCAACCCCTGGTCAGCTTGCGGTACGTCGTGCGGTGGGGGCGCGCTGCCTCCGCACCCAGACGCTCCACCTTGTTCTTCTCGTAGGAGTCGAAGTTGCCTTCGAACCAGAACCATTGCGAGTCACCCTCGTAGGCCAGGATGTGCGTGGCGACCCGGTCAAGGAACCACCGGTCGTGGGACGTGATGACCGCGCACCCCGGAAAGTCGAGCAATGCGTCTTCCATGCTCGCCAGCGTCTCGACGTCTAGGTCGTTGGTCGGCTCGTCGAGGAGCAGGACGTTGCCGCCTTGCTTCAGGGTCAGCGCCAGATTGAGCCGGTTGCGCTCACCACCTGACAGAACCTTCGCAGGCTTCTGCTGGTCGGGACCCTTGAACCCAAAGGCCGCGACGTAGGCGCGCGACGGCATCTCGACCTGTCCGACCTTGATCCAGTCGAGACCGTCCGACACCACCTCCCAGAGCGTCTTGTCACCGTCGAGCCCCTCGCGACCCTGGTCGACATAGGAGATCTTGACGGTCTCGCCGACCTTGATCTCGCCCGAGTCCGGTTTCTCCTCGCCGACGATCATCCGGAAGAGCGTGGTCTTGCCGACACCGTTGGGACCGATCACTCCGACGATGCCATTGCGTGGCAGCGAGAAGGAGAGGCCGTCGAAGAGCAGCCGGTCGTCAAATCCTTTGACGAGGTCGTGGGACTCGATGACGGTGCCTCCGAGCCGGGGCCCAGGCGGGATCTGGATCTCTTCGAAGTCGAGCTTGCGGTGCTTGTCCGCCTCAGCAGCCATCTCTTCGTACCGGTCCAGGCGGGCCTTGCTCTTGGTCTGACGAGCCTTGGCATTCGAGCGCACCCACTCGAGCTCGTCGGTCAGGCGCTTCTTGCGCTTGACGTCCTTCTGCCCCTCGACCTTCAGCCGGGCCGCCTTGGCTTCGAGGTAGGTCGAGTAGTTGCCCTCGTAGGGGTAGGCACGTCCTCGGTCGAGCTCGAGGATCCATTGAGCAACATTGTCGAGAAAATACCGGTCGTGGGTGACGGCGACAACGGTGCCGGGGTACTTCTCGAGATGCTGCTCGAGCCAGAGCACGCTCTCGGCGTCCAGATGGTTGGTGGGCTCGTCGAGGAGCAGCAGATCAGGTTGCTGCAGCAGGAGTTTGCAGAGAGCCACACGGCGCCGTTCACCCCCGGACAGCACGGACACATCGGCCTCCGGCGGGGGGCACCGGAGGGCGTCCATGGCCTGCTCCAGCTGGGAGTCGAGATCCCATGCGTTCCGGTGGTCGAGCTGTTCCTGCAGGGTGCCCATCTCGGCAAGCAGCGAGTCGAAGTCGGCGTCCGGTTCTGCCATCAGGGCTGAGATCTCGTTGAAGCGGTCGAGCATGCCCTTCGTCTCCGAGACGCCCTCCTGCACGTTCTCGAGAACGTTCTTTGCGTCGTCGAGCGCTGGCTCCTGTAGCAGGATGCCGACGGTGTAGCCGGGGCTGAGCATGGCTTCGCCGTTGGATGGCTGGTCGAGCCCGGCCATGATCTTCAACACGCTGGACTTCCCGGCGCCGTTAGGTCCGACGACTCCGATCTTGGCCCCTGGGTAGAAGGCCAACGTGACGTTGTCGAGGATGACCTTGTCGCCGTGCGCCTTGCGCGCCTTGGACATGGTGTAGATGAACTCAGCCATGCCCGGAAGCCTAACGACCGCGGGTGCGCGCTCCCTGCCCGGGCGGCACGCGACGGACAGACGCCCTAGGCGACAGCAGGGGTGGCGTCACCCTCGACGGCGTCAGGGGTATCGATCGAGGTGGTGTCTGCGGTTGGGCGGTCTACCTCGGGGCGGGGAGGTCGTGCGAACGAGGCACGACCAAGGGCAAGATCGTGCCCCACCGAGGTGGCCAGCACCTCCAGCGTCTGCCTCGGCCCGTTCTCACCGGTCCACTTCGACACCCGGAGTCGACCGCGCACCACGACCGGCTGACCCTTGGTCACGGACGCCGCAACGTTGTCTGCCAACCGGCGAAAACAGATCACATCGAGCCACACGGTCTCGCGCTCTACCCAGGTGTTCGACGACCGGTCGAGATAGCGCTCAGCTGTGGCTAGTCGGAATCGAGCGCGATTGCTGCTTTCACCTGCGGTCACTTGGACGTCGGTGCCTACAGTTCCATTCACCGTGACGAATATCTCGTTCATGCGTTCCTCCTTGCGTTCGGAAGGGAGAACATTGCGACAGCCACGCGGTGCGTGGCAGACGACGGCAGCTTTCTGTGGATGCGGGCGCGCAGGGGCGGACTAGGGTGGAAAAGTCGATTGGCAGTCTGAGGGAGGCACCCAGTGCCAGATGGTGATGCACCAGGGCGTCCGCACGACGCCAGCGACGCAGTGGTGGTCTTCGGAATCACCGGCGATCTTGCCTACAAGAAGATCTTTCCCGCGCTGCACAACATCGCTGGGGCAGGCCGTCTCGGCCTTCCCGTGGTGGGCGTCGCCAGAGGAGACCGGACCGAGGAGTGGCTACGCGAGCACATCCGAAGCAGCATCGCCGACCACGCCGACGACCCTCACGACGCTGCCACCGACGAGCTCGAAAAGCGACTTGTCTTCGTCGCGGGCGACTACAACGACCCGAGCACTTTTTCCCGCCTCGCCGATGTTCTGCGCGATTCCCTGAGACCCCTTTTCTACCTCGCGATCCCTCCGAGCCTGTTCGAGACCGTTGTCGAACACCTGTTGGCCGCCGGACTCGCCGACCGCGGGCGGGTCGTGGTGGAGAAACCCTTCGGTCGCGACCTCGCGTCAATGACCGAGCTCGACAACGTGCTACGCACTGCCTTCGGCGAGAACGACGTCTTCCGGATCGACCACTACTTGGGCAAGGAGTCTGTGCAGAACCTGCTCTATTTTCGGTTCGCCAACTCGTTCCTCGAGCCGATCTGGAATCGCGACTACGTGTCGAGCGTCCAGATCACCATGGCCGAAGCCTTTGGCGTCGAAGGCCGAGGTGCACTGTACGAAGAGCTAGGCGCCGTCCGTGACGTGGTGCAGAACCACATGATGCAGGTGGTCTCCCTGCTCACGATGGAGCCGCCGGTGAACATGTCTCCGGGGCCGTTGCGGGACGAGCGGGTGAAGGTACTCGATGCGATCCGCCAGCCGAGCCGCGAAGACTTGGTGCGCGGTCAGTATGTGGGGTACACGGACGAACCGGGAGTCGCTGCCAACTCGACGACTGAGACGTACGCAGCCCTCCGACTGCAGATCGACTCTTGGCGTTGGAGTGGCGTCCCGATCCTGATCAGGGCAGGCAAGCACCTTCCCGTCACTGCCACCGAGGTACTCGCCACCTTCCACCGTCCGCCGCAGCTGCTCTTCGAAGACGCCCTTCCGCGTGACAGCAACCACCTACGCTTCCGCCTGGGTCCGGACCGGGTGTCGATCGCGCTCGGGGTACGAAGCAAGAAACCGGGCGAGGCGCAGGTGGGCAGGAACGTCGAGCTCTACATGTGCGATGACGAGGTCGGGGCCATGACGGCCTACGAACGGCTTATCGACGACGCCATGGATGGCGACCCCACGCTGTTCGCCAGGGCGGATGCCGTTGGCGCCTCATGGCGGATCGTCGACAGCCTGCTCGACGGGCGGTCCCAAGAGGCTCCCGACCTCTATCGACCCGGTACGTGGGGGCCTGCGGCCGGTGACGCCCTGGCCGCAGGTGTAGGCGGCTGGCACGAGCCCGGTTCTGAGTAGCCGATGGATATCGTCGTGCGTCCGAACGCCCTGGCGGCAGCGCATGCTGCCGCGTACCGAGTTGCCGACGAGATCGCCGGTGCGGTCTCGCTCCGTGGGCGAGCGACCATCGCGTTCAGTGGAGGCTCGACGCCACGGCTGATGTTCGAACACCTGGCCGAGCTCCCGCTGCCTTGGAGGCAGGTGCAGGTCTTCCAGGTCGATGAACGGGCGGTTCCCTCTGAGGACCTCGCGCGCAACTGGACATCCCTACAGCCCCTGACCAGGCTCGTCCCCCCCACGAACCAGCACCCGATGCCGGTCGAGATTGCCGAGGCGGACGCGTTGTACGGACACGAACTCGACAATGTTCTGGGCCGACCACCCGTGTTCGATGTCGTACACCTTGGCCTCGGCGATGACGGTCATACGGCTTCGCTGGTCCCGGGCGACCCGATTCTCGATGTGGTCGATGAGGATGTTGGCTGGGTCGACTCCTATCGCGGACATCGCAGGTTGTCGCTCACGATCCCCGCCCTTTCCCGCGCACGAACGCAGGTGTGGCTTGTGTGTGGGGAAGAGAAGGCCAAGGCGGTGGGCGATGTCATCGACGACCGATCTCTCACCCCGGCATCTCTGGTCGTGAACAGACCAGCGGCGACACTCATTCTCGACGTCGCTGCCGCACGGCTTGTCTCGGTGGCCTGAGATGCCGCTCCCCATCGCCGACTACGCGATGATCGGCGACACCCGGACAGCAGCGTTGGTCGGGCGGGATGGCTCCATCGACTGGATGTGCGCCCCTCGCTTCGACTCCGGTGCGTTCTTCACCGCGCTGCTCGGCAACTCCGAGCACGGCCAATGGACCATGCACCCCGACGACGAGATTCTCAGCATCGAACGTTCCTATCGAGGGGACACCCTCGTGCTGGACACCACCATGCGCACGGCATCAGGTGCCATTCGCATCACTGATCTCATGATCCCGGAGGCCGACCATCCGACGGTGATCAGACAGGTGCACGGGCTGTCCGGCCGCGTGAGCGTCAGTACCGAGCTGAGGTTGAGGTTCGACTACGGAAGCGTCGTTCCCTGGGTCCATCAAGTCGATGGTCGATGGCACGCCATCGCGGGACCTGACGCTGTGATCGTTGACGCGTCCGTGCCATTGGCTGGGCAGAATCTGCACACTCAGGCCTCGTTTGACGTCAGCACCGGCGAATCGGTCTCGTTCGTCTTCATCCACCACCCATCCCACGAGGCCGTGCCCAACCGAATCGACCCCGGCGAGGCCATCACTTCGGTCGTCGACTGGTGGACGACATGGATGCAGAGCTGCACAGTGACCGGCCCGTGGGCGGCGGCAATGCGCCGATCGGCCATCACCTTGAAGGCTCTGACGTTCGGCCCCACCGGCGGAATTGTGGCGGCGTCCACCGCCTCACTTCCTGAGGAGATCGGTGGCGAACGGAATTGGGACTATCGCTTCTGCTGGCTCCGCGACGCGACCTTCACCCTCTACGCCCTCCTGGTGAACGGGTTTCATCAGGAGGCGACCGAGTGGCGCCGTTGGCTGCTGCGGGCAGCTGCCGGCCGTCCCGAGGACCTGCAGGTGCTCTACGGAGTCGCAGGCGAGCGACGCATTCCTGAGCTGACCATCGACTGGCTGCCCGGCTACCGCGACTCTCGCCCGGTGCGCGTGGGAAATGCCGCCGCAGGTCAGTTCCAGCTCGACGTCTTCGGCGAGGTGCTCGACGTCCTGCACTTGACGAGGCGGTTCGACGGATCGCACCCGGAGTCCGACGATGCGTGGAGCCTTCAGCTGGAGGTTCTCAGACACCTCGAGTCGATCTGGGATCAGCCGGACTCATCGCTGTGGGAGGTGCGCGGGCCGCGGCAGCACTTCACCCACAGCAAGGTGATGGCGTGGGTGGGATTCGACCGAGCGGTGAAGGCGGTCGAACGATACGGCCGTGACGGGCCAGTCGACCGCTGGCGACGGATCCGGGACGACATCCACGCCCAGGTCTGCGAGAAGGGCTTCGACTCTGCGCAGAACACGTTCGTCCAGGCCTACGGTCACCAGACGGTTGACGCCGCACTTCTCATGCTTCCACTGGTCGGCTTTCTCCGCGCCGACGACCCACGCATGCTCGGGACCGTCGAGGCCGTTGAGCGCACCCTCCTGCGTGATGGTCTCGTTCTCCGGTACATCGCCGACCCACAGGTCGAGGGGCTGTCCGGCCGGGAGGGGTGTTTTCTTCCCTGTTCGTTCTGGCTCGCTGACAACTACGCACTTCAGGGACGCACGGACGAGGCTCGTGAGTTGTTCGAGCGCCTACTCGGGCTGAGCAACGACGTCGGTCTGCTGGCTGAGGAGTACGACACAGTGAGCGGCCAGCTGGTGGGTAACTTTCCTCAGGCCTTCACGCACGTGGCGCTTGTCAACACGGCCCACAACCTGTCGACAGGAGCGGGACCGGCCCATCACCGTTCGTCAGACTCCTCAAGTGACGTCACGGGGTGACCACCGAATGCGTTTCGCATCATCGCAAGAAGCTGGTTGGCGTAGTCGCCGTTACCTTGGCTCGAAAAGCGCTGCATCAACGCCGCCGTGATCACCGGCGCAGGCACGCCGAGGTCGATCGCCTCCAGCGCAGTCCAGCGACCTTCGCCAGAGTCGGCTACGACCGGAGCCACCTCGTCCAGCGTGACATCGTTCTCGAGCACCGAGGCCGTCAGGTCGAGCAACCATGACCTGATCACCGTTCCGTACCGCCACGCCTCGGCGACTCCGGGAATGTCTGTGACCAGGTCGTCCCGCGCGTGCAGCAGCGCAAACCCCTCGGCCATTGCCTGCATCGCACCGTACTCGATGCCGTTGTGCACCATCTTGGTGAAGTGACCA
Organism: Actinomycetes bacterium; assembly: GCA_024644345.1. Lineage (GTDB taxonomy): Bacteria > Actinomycetota > Actinomycetes > JAHEKZ01 > JAHEKZ01 > JAHEKZ01. The sequence goes on from JAHELE010000028.1 coordinate 23,249, forward strand.
GCCCCCACCGGACCGGCATGGACCCATCCTGAGCCCGCAGTTGGGGCCAGGGTCTGCAGTACGGGCGTCAGCCGCGCGATGTCGGCCTTCGCGCCGCCAGCCATCAAGCCATAGCCCTCTGACAGTCCCCACACACCGCCGGACACCCCGACGTCGACGAACGCGAGGCCTGCGCCTCTCAGCATGTCGGCATGCCGAAGCGAATCGCGGTAGTTGGCATTGCCGCCATCGACGACGAGGTCACCTTCGGTGAGCAGCTCGCTGACCTCTTCGAGGACGGCTTCTGTCACCGCACCCGCCGGGAGCATCAGCCAGACCAAGCGAGGAGTACCGAGAGCACGTACCGCGTCCGCCACCGACGCGACGGCGGTTACTCCCGGTTCGTCGGCAAGGGCTTCACGCGCTGACGGGTCAGGGTCAACAGCCGTGACCACATGACCACCTTGGGCAAGTCGACGCGTCATGTTGCCGCCCATGCGGCCGAGTCCTATCAGCGCCAGTTCCATGTCGCCTCCGACGAGCTTCGAGTCGTCCGATGTACGACAGCGAGCCTAGGCGTTGAGGCGCTCTAATGCGGCGGCAAGCTGTCCCGCCCCGATCCGGGCCAGCCGGATCTCTGCCAGGCTCCACGGACGCGGTTCGTCGCGGAAGAGCGAAAGCAGGCCGATGGCGTCTCCTTGGGTGACCACAGGCACAAGCAGCAGCGCACCGTAGCCGAGTTCACTCAGGCGGTCCTGTTGCTGCTCGTCGGACATCGGCTCGCCGCGCAGCACCTGCGCTGCTCGACGGGACTCAACTACCCACTGCAGCAACGGGTTCTCGGACAGACTCCTGACTGGGCCGACGTTCGCCCAGCTCTGGTGGTTCAGGGCCACCAGACAGCCGTCATTCTCGTCGACCAGATCGATCCCGACATCCACCGCGCCGAGTAGCCGCGTGAGCTCGACGACAGCGTGCTGCACGTCGACGACCTCCTCTGCCTCGCCGAAGCGCTCAGCCACGCGGTCCAGCTGGACGAGCTCGTTGAGCAGAATGTCCTGTCGCGGCGTGGCGCTCAGGGCCTGCTGGTGGACCGAGCGGGCGGCCTCCACGGCCTCGCGTCCCGGGAAGGTCCATGTCGGGCGGGCCGGGGCAAAGAGAAACCCTTGGCCGTAGGCGATGTCGAGCTCGGCGACGACCTCAAGGGTCGATTGCTCCTCGATCCCCTCGGCTATGACACCCGCGCCGACTCGAGAGGCGAAGCGGACCAGGCTCTCGACCATGATCCGAGAGACTTCGTCCGTCTCGAGCTGGGTCACAAGCGATCGGTCGAGCTTGATCAGGTCGGGGCGGACGCTTACCAGTCTCTCCAGGCCGGCGTAGCCGGTTCCCAGGTCGTCAATCGCCAACCGGGCACCTCGATCACGCAGCCAGTCTGCGGTTCTGCGCAGCTCGCTCGTGGGAACGTAGTGCGACTCGGTGAGCTCGACCACCATCCCGGCCAGGTCACGGTCGAAGATCTGGCGAACGACGTCCAGATGAAGGGCGCGAGGGCTGACATTCACCGCCAGATAGGTGCCGTGGGGGCGCCCCTCCAGTCGGAGCGCGGCCCGCAGTGCCTCCGCTTCGAGCTCGGGGCCAGCGCCGGTGGCCCAGGCTCGCTCGAATGCTTCGGCTACCGGTCCGCGGTACTCGTCGAATCGGGCCAGTGCCTCGAAACCGACCGTCAGACCCGTGGTCAGCGCGACGATAGGTTGCGCCCAGGACCGTATGGCGCCCAGAACCGGCCATGCCGATGTGGGCCCCGTCTCGGTGAGCGAAGCAGTCACACCCCTATATCGGCGGCGACAGCAGGGTCTGAAGGGGGTTCACGCGCCAACGGAGCGGGAGTAGTGGGCCCGCACCTTGGCCCGGTTGCCGCAGGTCCGCATGTCACACCAACGGCGGTTGCGTGCCCGGCTGGCATCGAGGAAGAGCCAGCCACATCCGCCGGCAGCCGTGGGGCACTGGCGTACCTGGGCGAGCTCGGGTTCGGTGAGCAGGTCCCAGGCGTCGATAGCCACCGGCCACAGGACCTGGGTCAGCGAGTCAGCCGTCCGCCAGGATTCCTGCACGCCACCGCGTTCGGCCGGTGCCAGGAACCGATGACCAGCGCTGTCCGCCAGTGCCTCATTGAGCTCGACGAGGTCCCTCGGCGCCACCGAATCGCCCTGGCGTGAGGAGTTGACAAGCGAAAAGACGGCTTCACGCATCTCCGTGGCCAGTCGGAATGCCTCGGCGGCCTCCGCGGGCCGTTGGTTCGCTCGCCTCCTCAGCCACGAGACCGACCGCGGGAGTGGCACATCGACTGCCACAAACCAGTCAAGGACGTCGGAGTAGTCGCCCAGGTAGTCCTGGCCCTCCCCCGGCCGTCGGGGATCGACGGTGTTGACGAAGTCGAGGCACAGACGTCCGCCAACACGCTCGGGGAAGGACGCGAGTGGGGACACCTCCACATTCTAACCGGACTAACCGGTATCAGCTCGCGGTATCAACGACGTTGGGACGCATGGCGGTGCCAAACGGCTCGAGGTACCGCCTGATGGCGATTGCTGCCGCCGCACCCTCACCGGCCGCTGCCGCGGCTTGCTTGGTGCTGCCACTCCGGACATCTCCAGCCACGAAGATCCCGACCGCCGTGGTCTGCATGCCGGCGTCGGCGGTCACGAACTGTTGGTCGTCGGTGTCCACGAGGTCGCTGACCAGGGTGGAGTTGGGCGTTAGTCCGATGAAGACGAAGGCGGCCGGGGCATCGATCGTCGTGCGCGTGCCGTCCGCTGCCTCCACCACGACACCGGTGAGTTTGCCGCCCTGGCCCACGAATTCGACCGGCGTGGTGCGTGTCCGGACGTCGATGTCGGTGCTCCGTTCCACCTTCTCGACCGCTGCGGCACTGGCTGTGAGCCGGTCCGACGTGGTGATCAGAGTCACTGTCTCGTCCAATGTGGTGAGAAAGAGACTCTCCTCAGTCGCTGAGTTCCCGCCACCGATCACCACGACGGAGTCGCCACGGTAGAAAGCCCCGTCGCAGGTGGCACAGAAGTGCACCCCAGAGCCAATGAAGTCTTCCTCACCGGGGATCCCAAGCCGGCGATACGTCGACCCGGTCGCCACGAGAAGCGCGTGCGACCGGTAGGCGTCACCGGAGCCGGTGGTCACTACTTTCTGATCACCGTCAACGGCGATCGAAACCGCCTCGGTGGCCGAGAGGATCTCGACGCCGAACCGCTCGGCCTGACGACGCAACCGGTCCGCGAAGTCGCTGCCGGACACACCGTCCGGAAAACCCGGGAAGTTGTCGACCTGGTCGGTGATGCCGATCGCCCCACCAACAGCCCCCGACTCGATGACGAGGGTGGGAATTCCTTCGCGCGCCGCATAGATCGCCGCCGTCAGACCGGCTACGCCACTCCCCACGATGATCAGCGGGTAGAAGCGGTGGCGCGCCTCGGTGCTGAGCCCCAACTTGGCCGCAAGGTCGGCATTGCTGGGCTCGACCAGCGTGCTGCCGTCCTCGAACACGAGCACCGGGATGATGAGCTTTCCGTCGTTGACCCTCTCAACCTCCGCCCGCCCAGCTTGATCATCGTCCACATCGGTGAACGCATACGGAACGCGCTGCTCACTGAGGAACTGTTTGGCTCGGTGGCAGTCCGGGCACCAGGCGGTGCCGTACATCTGGATCGGCTGCGCAGCTGAAGTCATGGCAGGTCCCTTCGGTGGGTGACGACGGCGACAACACCAATGACAGGTGATGACTTCCCGTTAGGTGCACGTAAGGTCGATACATGTGGCGGCCGGCACGAGGTTCACGATGCCGAAGCTGAGTGCTGGGCTCTTGCCCTACCGCTGGCACAGCGAGTGGCTCGAGGTCTTCCTGGTTCACCCGGGCGGGCCGTTCTGGGCTTCGAAGGACGAAGGAGCCTGGTCGATCGCCAAGGGCGAGTACGAACGCGGTGAGGACGCCTGGCGTACTGCCTTGCGCGAGTGGGAGGAGGAGGTCGGGCAGCCCCCTCCGTCGGGCGAGGCAACGCTCCTCGGTGAGTACCGACAACCGAGCGGCAAGCTGATTACTGCCTATGCCATCGGCGCTGACTTCGAGATAGACCATGTCGTCAGCAATACCTTCACCATGGAGTGGCCACCGCGTTCAGGCGTGGTCGGTGAGTTCCCTGAGGTCGACCGAGCCGAGTGGATGACACTCGACGTCGCACGGAAGAAGTTGATCAGCGGTCAGCAACCCTTCCTGGACCGCCTCGAACTGCTTGTGGGGGTGTCGGGAGAGCCCTGACGACCTGGTCGGCGCACTACCCCAAGCGCCACGCCACCCAGAATCAGCACCGACGCCGTCACGACACGCAACGTGATGGGCTCACCGATGACGAGCAGCCCACCGACCGCTGCTAGCGGGGCGG
>JAHELE010000029.1 GCA_024644345.1 Actinomycetes bacterium
TACCCGCAATCAACATCTCCGGCACAAAGAAGTCACCCCGCTCAAACCGGGCCCCCACCTCCTCCAACGACGGAATCAACGCCTCAAACAACAACGTCTCAGGATCCATCCCCAACCCCAGACCCTGATTCGTCAAATCCAAAACCGCCGGCGCATTACCCACCAACGTCTCATCAAACAGACCCTTCAAAATCTCCTCAGGCGTCATCGTCCTCGGCCCTTCCAAGCAGCAGTGCGGGTCGTGTGACCTGCGGGTGTGGGGTTTTTGGATCCTTGGACAAGCGTCCAAGACGGTTGTGGCGTTGTCCAGCAGTCCTGACGAGGTCAAGGCTAGTGTTCCACTCCGCGAAACGGCGATCGGCCCCATGTTGGGCCAGCATGTTCCGAACCGGAGATCTGATGCAGACGACGCCCCAATGTGACGGCCGGCAGTGGGTGGGCCGAGTCAGTCGCGGGGAATCGGCTCAGGACGCCCAGGCTGGTCGCCCCCGCGGGCCTCACCGTACGAACGCTTCGGCACCATGACCTTGCGTCGGAAAATGCATACGACCGTGCCGTCCTGGTTGTAGCCGATTGTCTCGACGTGGACGATGCCGCGGTCATCCTTCGACTTCGACTCCACCTTGTCGAGCACTCGTGTCTCGCCGTAGATGGTGTCCCCGTGGAAGGTGGGCGCCACGTGGCGGAGCGACTCGACCTCGAGGTTGGCGATGGCCTTGCCACTGACGTCAGGCACCGACATCCCGAGCAGGAGTGAGTAGATGTAGTTGCCCACCACGACGTTCTTGCCGAAGTCCGTCGTCTGCTCGGCGTAGTGGGCGTCCAGGTGCAGCGGGTGATGGTTCATCGTCAGCAGACAGAAGAGGTGATCGTCGTACTCGGTGACCGTCTTGCCCGGCCAGTGCCTGTAGGTGGCGCCGACGTCGAACTCTTCGTAGTAGCGGCCGAACTGCATGTGACTCCTCCAGTGTGGTTGCGAGTTCAGGGGGCCGCAGGCATCTCGGCAAGGGTCTGCCGCACCTTGGCCGCGATCGGGACGGGACATGTCACCTGGTACTGCGACGCCTCGAACTTACTTCGCGAGCTGAAGTCACGTCGCCCCCTCGTTGCGGCGTGAGCAAGCAATCCGTAGACAATGCCGAACATGGCACCCCACAGGACGCCGAGCAGCAGCAAGGTCGTCCAGCTTGGGTTCTGGTCGGGATTCGCGAACAAGCCGAGGAGCATGCCCACCAAGAGCCCGAACCATGCACCTGTGACCATGCCCGCGCCAGCTGCGCGACCGTACGACATTCGGCCAGTGACCGTCTCGACCATGCGCAGGTCGGTTCCCACGATCTGGATTCCCGACACTTCGATCTCGTGGTCGGAGAGAAAGTCGACGGCGTACTGCGCTTGCTCGTAGGTGTCGCACTCACGAACAACCATGCGTTCGATCTCTGTCATGGGTCTGCCCCTCAGACGCGCCGTTGGTAGTCCTCGAGGAGGCGCCGACCGATGATCATGCGCTGAATGTCGGCCGTGCCCTCACCGATGAGCAGCATCGGCGCCTCACGGTAGAGGCGCTCGATCTCGTACTCCTTGGAGTACCCGTAGCCGCCGTGGATGCGGAACGAGTCCTCGACCACGTCGCGGCAGTGCTCGCTGGCCAGGTACTTGGCCATCCCGGCCTCGAGGTCGTTGCGCTCCCCCGAGTCCTTCTTGCGGGCAGCCATGATCATCATCTGGTGGGCCGACTCGACCTTCGTAGCCATGTCGGCCAGCCGGAACATCACCGCCTGGTGCTGGGCGATCTGCTTACCGAACGCCTCACGCTGCTGCGCGTAGTCGATGCCGAGCTCGAAGGCACGCTGGGCCAGCCCGCAGGCGCGGGCGGCAACATTGACGCGCCCAACTTCGACGCCGTCCATCATCTGGTAGAAACCGCGCCCGGTCTCGCCGCCTAGGACGTCGTCGGCAGACAGCTCAAGCGCGTCCATGACCAGTTCGGTCGTGTCGACGCCCTTGTAGCCCATCTTGTCGATCTTGCCGGGGATCGTCAGTCCGGGCCGGACCTGTCCGAAGCCGGCCTCCTTCTCGATGAGGAACGTCGTCATATTGCGGTAGACACTGTCGGCGCCCTCGTCCGTCTTCACGAGAACAGCGACCAGCGTGGACGACCCACCATTGGTCAACCACATCTTCTGGCCATCGAGCACGAAGGTGCCGTCGTCACGCTTCGCAGCTCGTGAGGTGATGGCGGCGACGTCCGAACCGCAGCCGGGCTCGGACATCGAGAACGCCCCACGCACCTCGCCGGTCGCCATACGGGGCAGGTAACGCTGCTTCTGCTCCTCTGTGCCGTGCTGAAGCAGCATGTACGCCACGATGAAGTGGGTGTTGATGATGCCGCTGACACTCATCCAGCCACGGGCGATCTCTTCGACGACGAGCGCATACGTCAGCAGTGACTCGCCGATGCCGCCGTACTCCTCGGGGATCATCAAACCGAAGATGCCCATCTCTTGCATCTGCTCGACGATCTTCGTGGGGTACTCGTCGGCGTGCTCGAGCGTGTTGGCGACCGGGATGATCTCGTTGTCGACGAACTCGCGCACCGCAGCGAGAATCTCCTGCTGGATGTCGGTCAGACCTTCGGTCTGTGCGAGACGGCCCATGCCGTGCTCCTTTGCTCACGTACGGCGGCGGGGACGCCTGCCGTCGAGTTTCGATCGTATCCAAGCGCGCGGGGGCGCCGGGTACGCTCCCCTGCATGAGCGATCAGCCCTGGGTCAGTGGTGGCGCCTCATTGCCCGACCCCAACGCCAGGCAGAGCACCATCCGCACCACTGACGGCCTCACGCTCGGGGTCGCCGAGTACGGGCCGGCTGATGGGTTCCCCGTCGTGAGCATCCATGGCACTCCGGGCTCCCGGTACGGCGGTCCACCCCCGGACAAGCCCGACCTCTACGAGCGTCTGGGTATCCGGGTGATCACCTTCGACCGACCCGGCTACGGGCTGTCGAGCCGACGGCCGGGGCGGGCGGTCTGTGATGCCGCACACGACGTCGCAGCAATTGTCGACTCCTTGGGCATCGACCAGTTCGCCGTTACGGGGGGATCAGGTGGGGGGCCTCACTCTCTCGCGGTGGCTACCTTGCTGCCCGATCGGGTGACCCGGGTCGCCTGTGTCGTCGGGGTAGCGCCTCTCGGCAGCGCCGGGCTGCCCCAGGACACCTGGCTCGCGGGAACCACTCAGGGGAACGTCGATGAGTTCACCTGGTCGATGCAGGGCGAATCCGTGCTGCGTCCGCAGCTCGAACGCTTGGCGGCCGATGATCTGGCGCGCGTCAAGCGGGATCCGACGAATCCGCTCGGTGAGACCTACCAGATGTCCGACAGCGACAAGGCGATCATGGCCCGACCCAAATACGCCGTTCGAATGCAGCGGCTGATGGAAGAGGCCTATCGCACCGGCGTCGACGGGTGGGTCGATGACGACCTGGTCTTCGTCAAGGACTGGGGATTCGACCTCGCGTCGCTCACCACCCCAGCGATGGTGTGGTTCGGGACCGATGACACGCTCGTCCCGGCCGCGCACGGCAGGTGGCTGGCGGCTCACGTTCCCGGAGCGTTGGTCGTCACCATGTCAGGCGGACACCTCGAACTGGTCAATAGATCCGAGGATCTGATGACGTGGCTGATTGGTGGAGCACCCCCGGCGGACGCCGTCGTCGGGACGGACCTATGACGATCGACCCAGCACTGCTCTCGCTCTATCCCACAACGACGACGGTGAGTCCCGATGGTCTTCTCACTGTCGGGGGCGTCTCACTGACGTCGCTCGCCGACACGTTCGGTACGCCGGTACAGGTTGTTGACGAGGTGGCTCTACGCACTCGCGCCCGAGAGTTCGCCGATGGACTGGCGCGTCGACGATCGAATTCGAACGTCGCCTTCGCCTCCAAGTCGTTTCCGTGCACAGCCGTCTACCGCGTGATGGCCGAGGAAGGACTCCACATCGACGTGGCCGGAGCCGGTGAGCTCGTCACTGCTGTGAAGGCGGGCGTCCGACCTGATCGCATCGTCCTGCACGGCAACGCCAAGACCGACGCCGAACTCGCTCTCGCCGTCGACACGGGCGTGGGCACCATCGTGGTCGACAACTGGGACGACATCACGCGGCTGGAGTCGTTGCCTGGAGCCCGACAGTCGGTGCTTCTGCGGGTGATCCCCGGTGTCGACGCTCCCACCATGGCTGCGATCGCAACCGGCCACCACGGTTCCAAGTTCGGACTGCCCCTTGGTGAAGCACGGCGGGCGATCGCTCATATGCAGGCGAGCAGCCGATTCGAGGTCAGCGGGATACACCTGCACATCGGCTCACAGATCCTGTCCGTCGATGCCTTCGCCGAGGCGGTCGACGCAGTCGCCGGGCTGGGACGGTTCGACGTCTACGACGTCGGCGGCGGGCTTGGGGTCAGGTACCAGCGCAACGACAAGGCACCCTCTATCGATGAGTACCTCAATGCCGTCACCGCCGCTGCGTCCGCTCACTTGCCGGACGACGCCGAGCTATGGATCGAACCAGGACGATCGCTGGTGGCCCAGGCCGCCGTCACGTTGTACCGCGTGACCACGGTCAAGCCCGGAGACCCGACGTTCGTCGCCGTCGACGGAGGTATTGCCGACAATCTCGAAGCTTCGACGTATGTGGGAACGCGCATGGACGCCACGCTCGCCGACCGACCCGGAGGAGACGACCGCGTCGAGCTCGTCGGCCGGCAGTGTGAATCGGGAGACCTCTTCGCTTCTGATCTGCCGCTCGCTGACCCGCGGATCGGCGACGTGGTCGCCATGCCGATGACAGGGGCGTACAGCTACACCCTGTTGAGCAACTACAACGGGGCGCTCCGGCCACCCATCGTCTTCGTCCGGGATGGAGTTGCGACACTCGTCGTGCGGCGCGAGACCTATGACGAGCTCAACGCACGAGACGTTGTGTGACGACTACCTCAGGACAAAGTATGTGTAGGCGATCCGAAACTCCTTAACGTCATACCAGTTGCCGTTGGACGTTCCGACGGCCCAGCGAAGTCGCCCCTTCTTCAAGTACTTGTCGATGCCGAGGCCCTTCACGCCGTACCAACCGGGCGAGGTACCGAGCTTCTTGGTGGCTCCCAACCCGTTGTTGCCCTTGATGGTCAGCAAGGCCGCCGGTCCGGCATGTCTATAGGCTCCGGCTCCGTAGGCCTGCAGCGAGAAGCTGCCATACCGAGGAGCTTTGACGATTCCACTCACGTGGACACCGACAGCCACATCGGTGTCTCCGCCCTTTCGGCAGTAGACGTTCGAGTAGTAGCCCACACCTTTCGGCCAGTTGAAACGGGCTCGGTCGTAGTCCAGATGGAAGAGATCCGAACACTCTCCGGATCCGTTGCCGGCAAACGACCCGACAGCCGATACAACCTTCGTAGCGGTCTTCTTGACAAGCTTCTTGTCGGAGACTTTCACGACCTTCTCGTTGCTCTTGCCCACAATCCCGTGCACGTCCGTGCCGATGAACCGGAAGGTGTACTTGCCGCTCGGAACGATGTCACCGCTCGACCGACGTCCATTCCAGTTGACCGCGACCCGCCCCTTGCCGACCCGGCCAAGCTTGAGGGTTCGGACAACCGGACCCCCGGCCTTGCGGATCTCCACCTTGGTCTCGAGTGACTTCTCCCCCACTCGTGCCGACAGTCGGGTGGAGTCCTTGTAGTGGTCCTTCGCCGGGAAGACGGTGCCCAACGACGTACTGACGTCGCTCCATTTCGGTCCCCTGGTGTCTTTGATCACCTGAACCGTGTCGGTGCCGCCGTCGCAGATGACGCCGTCGCTGCTGCACTGCTGCACCGAAAGCGTGTGCTGACCCTCCTTGCGGTCCTTGAGGGAAATGTCCTTCGAGATCCTCTGGGTGACCCCCATGACCTTGCCGACTGGGTCACCGTCGACGAAGAAGCGCAAGGCACCGCCCCAGATCGTCTTTGCCGAGACCGTCACTGAGTTGCCGACAACGTCATTGCGTGAGGGGTTGGTGATCGTCGGGGGCTTGAGTTGAACGCTCACCTCGATGCTTGCGACCTCGACACCGCAGGACACGAGGCTGTCGCAGTTGTAGGCCTCTACCGACGTCGGGCCACTGAGCCCATGCACCGGGATCTCAGTGATCGCCGATCCCCCCGATGCAGCGACCGTCTGCTCGATCTGTCCTGCTACGACAAAGCGCACGTAGGCAGTAGTGGTGTCAGCGCTCACCAACATAGGCGAGGAGACGACCGTCGCACCGTCCGCAGGTGCGGTGATGGTCGGCGACCCCACGACGCCGGCCACGGCCGGTACCGGCGCCATGACCGCGGCGACCGTGGCGGTGGCGACTACAGCAGCGATGCGATGCAGCCGCGGCAAGCCGCTTAGCACTGACAGTGACATGGGTCCCCCGTGTGGATCCGAAGCAACAGTGCGCGACACCCTACCCACAGAAGGTGACGTCGGGAACCAACGCGCTCCGGTGAGTCCGGCGTCGACTCGATCCGCCTCAGGCGGGGTTCGCCTCACGGATCGAGTTTCCGCCGTCAATGACCAAGGTCTGTCCGGTCACGTAGGAAGCTGCTGGTGTGCAGAAGAACGCTACGCCAGCGGCAATCTCAGCTGGCTCGCCGAGGCGCTCCATGGGCGTCCGCTCGCCGTACTCCAGCTCTTGCGAGAGTGACGACGGCGTCCGGATCCAACCCGGAGCTACCGCGTTGCACGTGACGCCGGACGTCGCAGTCTCAACAGCAACGGCAAGCGTCAGACCACGCATCCCGCCCTTTCCCGCCACGTACGACGCCTCATTCGGCATCGCGCACGTCGTTCCTGACGTCGAGGTGACGTTGACGATTCGGCCAAAACCGCGCGCCATCATGCCGGGCATCACCGATCGGGTCACGAGGAACGCCGTGTCCAGGTTTCGCATGATTCCGCTGCGCCACTGATCGTGCGTCATGTCCGCGATCGAGAGCCAGTCCTCTTCGTCGGTCACGCTGGTCATGCCGGCGTTGTTCACGAGGAGGTCGATGGGTCCAAGAGCTGACTCGACCTCGCCAACCAACCGATCGACCTGGCCGGGGTCGGTGAGGTCGGCGATGAATCCCTGGGATCCATCACCGAGCTCGGCTGCTCGGTCGTGAATGCGATCTGACGTCGCCGCGACCGCCACGGTGGCGCCTGCGGAGTGAAGTACCTGGGCGCACGCGAAGCCGATACCCCCGGGGCTGCCTGCGCCCGTCACCAGGGCGACCTTTCCGGCCAGGGAGAAGAGCGACATCAGGTTCCCTTCGGTGGAGTGGTGGTGCGGGCGTCCTCGCTGTCAGGGTCAAACCACACTGTGCGCTGCATGCCGGCCGCCCGGCCCTTGCCGCTGATCACAGACGCCATCTTGTTCGATGCCTCGTCAATCATCTCGCTGCCGATCATCACCGCACCGAGCTTTCCGCCAGCCTCTGACGTGTAGTAGGCGTAGGCGTCGAGGATCAGCTCGGCGTGGTCGAAGTCGTCCTGCTTCGGCGAGAACACCTCGTTGGCCGCTTCGACCTGACCGGGGTGCAGCACCCACTTTCCGTCAAAGCCGAGAGCGGCAGCGCGATCGGCGACCCGTCGGTAGCCGTCCACGTCGCGAATCTGCAGGTAGGGGCCGTCGATCGCCTGCTTGTCGTGAGCACGGGCAGCCATCAGGATCCGCATCAGGATGTAGTGGTAGGCGTCCCCTTCGGTGTAGCCCGAGGGCTGCTCGCCCACAACCAGGGTGCGCATGTTGATGCTCGCCATGAAGTCGGCCGGACCGAAGATGATCGTTTCGACCCGAGGGCTGGCGGCGGCGATCGCGTCCACGTTGATCAGTCCCAACGCGTTCTCGATCTGGGCCTCGATGCCTAGCCGGCCGACCTCGAGCCCGTTGGCCTTCTCGATCTGGGTCAGCAGGGTGTCCAGTGTCACGATCTGTTCGGGGGTCTGCACCTTGGGAAGCATGATGCAGTCGAGGTTCGTGCCAGCGCCCTCGACGACTTCGATGACGTCCCGGTAGGTCCACTCGGTGGTGAAGTCGTTGACGCGGACGGTGCGGATCTTGTCGCCGTATCCCCCCTCATTGAGGGCGGCCACGATGTTCTTTCGCGCCTCCGGCTTGGCGAGCGGGGCGACCGCGTCTTCGATGTCGAGGAACACCTGGTCGGCCGGCAGGCCCTTGGCTTTCTCGAGCATCTTGGGGCTGCTGCCCGGCACCGCGAGGTTGGAGCGGCGGGGACGAAGAACACGTTCTGCCATCGACCTTCTCCGATCGTGAGGTCGCCGCCGGACGTACCGGTAGGCGCTGACGTTCGAGCCTAGCGTCGGGATGCGCGCACCCCTCGGCACCCCGGCGGACCTGCACTCGTATGGCAGGCTGCGTCCATGACCTCTGGCGCGGAGACCGGATCGGCCCTGGCTGCGGAGAACCTCCCAGCTCTGGTCGCCGAGCTGGTGAAGAAGTCGGACCTGGTGTGGGTTGCGGTTGCCGGACGGCCGGCGCAGGCTCTGTGGAGCATCTGGCACGAGGATGCCGTTGCGTTCGTCGTGGGAGGAATCGAACAGCACGACCCCGGGCTCACCGACGGCGGGACCGTCGAGGTGATCCTCCGCAGCAAGGAGAACCGGGCCCGACAGCTGTCCCTTCGGGCCCACGCCGAGCTCCTCGAGCCCGGCACGGATTCTTGGACGGCCACCGCAGCAGCGCTCCATCCGAAGCGGCTGAACCCACCAGATGGCGAGGGCCAGCCTGAGCGATGGGCCAGCGACAGTGCCCTTTGGCTGCTGCATCCAACGGCCGAGGTGACCGAGCAACCGGGCGCGCTGTCAGACGGTTCCCATCGCGCGACCGTTGCCGTCACCGAAGCCACCACCCGCACACGGACGCCCTATCACGCCGGTCGCGCTACCAAGCGTCGGCGAAAGCGCTGACCTCAGCCGCTCGGGACGGCGATCCGCCCTTCACCCACCTTGACAGCTCCGCCCGTCACGCGCAGTCGCTCGAGCTCACCGTCGACCACATCGCAGGTGACCGTGAGGCGAGAGGGACGCCCCATCTCGACCCCCTGGTCGATCACCACCTCGTGCGTGCCGTTCCCGAGTTCTCCGCGGGCGACGAGCAGGGCACCGAGTCCCAGAGCCGCCGAGCCGGTTGCCGGATCCTCTGGGGAACCGATGTCGCCGGCGAACATCCGCGCGCGGGCGTGGCGACGAGCGGCGTCCCACCCCACGAGGTACACACCGGTGGCCGGCTGCGGGTACGAGAACTCCGCACGCAGGACGGTCACGTCCGGTCGACAACGGGTGAGGGCATCGGCCGAGACGAAGATGTAGGAAAAGGCAAGGCCTGCGCTGGCGATCCACATCTGTGGCTCGACCAGGTCGTCATCGGCCAGCCCCACAGCGGCAAGCGACCGGCTGGCATCCTGCGGCGCCGAAACGGCAGCTGACCCGCCGGTCAGGGTGGCCCCGAGTGGAGTGACCTCGATCGGCAACAGGCCCTCGCCGCACAGCTGCCCCACGGTTCCGAAGGGGATCTGGCCCGACTGGGCCAGCCACCAGGCCGACCCCACCGAGGGGTGCCCGGCGAAGGGCAGCTCTGAGCCGGGGGTGAAGATCCGGAGCACGTAGTCGGCCCCAGCCGAGCGCTCATCGGCAGTAGGGCGGAGAGGAAACGCGGTCTCCGAGAGATTGAACTCGCGGGAGATCTGCAGCATCTGGTCGGCAGAGAGGCCTTCGGCCTCCAGGACGACCGCCAGAGGGTTACCCGCGTAGGGACGATCGGTGAACACATCGAGAACCACGTACGGCAGGGAGGCGGCTTCGGACACGACATCTCCTTGGGTCAGGTGCCTCGGACGTTAGCAGCGACTCCGCCGGTAGCCTCTGTCTGTGAGCGCCCCCACCCGAGTCTTCATCGCCCGACTGACCGGGGTACCCGTCTTCGACCCCAGCGGCGACCAGCTCGGGAAGGTCCGGGACGTCGTCGCAACCCTGAGAGCCGCGCCACGACCACCTCGCATCATCGGTCTCGTGCTCGAGGTGCAGCCGAGGCGCCGCATCTTCGTGCCCATGACCCGAGTCACCTCGATCGACGCAGGTGGCGTCGTTGTCAGTGGACTCCTGAACCTGCGCAGGTTCGAGCAGCGCCCGGGTGAGTTGATGGTCGTCGGTGAGCTTCTCGACTCACCCGTGACCCTGGTCGAGGACCACACGACCGTGACCCTTCTCGACGTCGGGATCGAGCAGCTGCGAACTCGCGACTGGGAGGTCGTCAAGGTCTACGTGCAGCGGAAGGGCAAGACGCTCCGACGCAGGGGGGAGCAGTTCGTCGCTGACTGGAACGAGATCACCGGGCTCTCGCTCGACTCAGCGGACCAGGGCACCGCTCGCCTGCTGGAGTCGTACGAGAAACTGCGTCCGGCCGACCTGGCTCACGCACTGCAGGAGCTCAGCGAGAAGCGTCGACGCGATGTGATCGCTGCCCTCGGCGACGAACGCTTGGCCGATGTCCTCGGTGAGATGGTCGAGGCCGACTCGGTCGCCATCCTCACCGGGCTGGACGACGAACGAGCAGCCGACGTCCTGGAGGACATGGACCCCGACGATGCCGCCGACATCCTCAAAGAGATCGCCGAAGACACACGCGTCCGTCTTCTCGAGCTGATGGAACCCAAGGACGCAGAGGACGTCCGGATGCTTCTTGAGTACGACGAGAACACCGCCGGCGGCATGATGACGTCCGAGCCGGTCATCCTTGCCCCAGACTCCACCGTCGCCGAGGCGCTCGCCCGAGTGCGCAATGCAGACCTGCCGCCGGCTCTGGCAGCCCAGGTCTACGTGTGTCGGCCGCCTCTCGAGGTGCCCACGGGAAGGTACCTGGGATCGGTGCACATCCAACGCCTGCTGCGCGAGACACCGAGCGCGCTGGTCACCGAGGCCGTCGACTCTGAGATGGAACCCGTTGCGCCTGAGTCCACGCTGCACGAGGTGACCAATGTGTTGGCGTCCTACAACCTCGTGGCGATCCCGGTAGTCGATGACAATGACCGACTTCTTGGAGCCGTCACCGTGGACGACGTGATCGACCACATGTTGCCCGACAACTGGCGCAACGAGGCCCCCCTAGCAGCGTCCAGGGGGAACGATGGCTCGTGAGCTGAGGCGAAGCCGACTGGACCAGCCACGAGGACCACGACGCGGCGTGCGCTCGCCGTACGATCCAGAGACTTTCGGCAAGCTCTCCGAGAAGATCAGCCGGTTCATCGGGTCGTGGCGGTTCATCTTCTGGATGACGGTGTTCGTCGCCAGTTGGATGCTGTGGAACGTTCTGGCTCCCGCCGATCTGACCTTTGACGAGTGGCCGTTCATCGGGCTCACTCTCATGCTGTCTCTACAGGCCTCGTACGCCGCACCACTGATCCTCCTGTCGCAGAACCGCCAGACCGATCGGGATCGCGTGCAGTACTGGGAGGACCGGGCACGTATCGACCGCATCATTGCCGACGACGACTTCATCACCCGCGAGGTCTCGTCGTTGCGCCTGGCGGTGAACGAGGTCGCGACCCGCGACTTCGTCAGGGATCAGCTGCGCGATCTGCTGGATGAGCTCGACGAGCGAACCAACCATCCACCGTCTGACGAGTCGTCAGGGGCGTAGGGGCTTCGGCGCCCTTCTTGCTCGCTCGAGGCCCCCGAGGACGACGGTGGCGAGGGCGCCGACACCGAGTGCGAACCACGAGGCGGCGAGCCATGTCGGCGGCGTGAACGAGAACAGCCCCTGCACCCAGATCCAGAGATCGTTCCACCCGTTGACCGACCCGGGGTTGACCACCTGGTACGCGACGAACCCCGTCAGCCAGGCACCGAGCATGGCCGGACGCAACGGCGACGTGTCCGACAGATCCCACCGCCCGCGTGACACGACGAACCAGTCCGTGATCATCACCGCGACCAGGGGAACGAAGATCGAGCCGATCAAGAACAGGAATGACTGGTACCCGCGGAGATCGATGACCAACGCAAGTGACGTTGCAGTCGCGCCGACGACAACCGAAACCCGTCGACGGTCCAGATTCGGTGCAATATTGTGCACCGACATCGTCGTCGAATAGACGTTCGCGAACGCCTCATCCACCTCATCAACAGCCAGGATCAACAGCGCCAGAGCACCGGCAGGAACGGCAAGCAGTCCGGCGATGACGTCGCCATCGAGATCGACGACGGTGGCGAAGGCAACGATTCCGAGGGTGATGTAGAGGATGGCAGCCAGCCCGTAGCCGACCCACGCTCCCAGGAACGACGCTCGCGCGTTCACAGAGTGTCGGCTGTAGTCGCCGAT
The DNA here is from genome assembly GCA_024644345.1 of Actinomycetes bacterium. Classification (GTDB taxonomy): domain Bacteria; phylum Actinomycetota; class Actinomycetes; order JAHEKZ01; family JAHEKZ01; genus JAHEKZ01. The sequence goes on from JAHELE010000029.1 coordinate 12,404, forward strand.
CAGCAGCGCGTACGACACACACACCGCGATGACGACATCAGTGGCCCAGCCGAAACCGGTCCACCCTCCTTCGGTGAACCCCGGCAGGGGTTCGCTCAGCAGCTGGGCGAACAGGTAGACGGTGGCTGCCAGGACGAACCACACCACTACCTTGCGCAGCCAACGCACCGACCCGAGCGGCCGCACTGCCATTGCAGTAGCGCCCAGCCCAGCGAGGATCACCCAGAGGGGTCGCCACGCCTCACCGGTGAGTGCTGTGGCGGCCGTCGCAATGACGATGATCTCGATGGTGCCCCAGCCCACGTTCTGAGCAATGTTCAAGACGGTGGGGACCATCGATCCCCGGCGTCCGAACAGGCCCCGGAGCAGCACCATGCTGGGCGCCCCGGTCTTCGCCCCCGGGACCGAGGCTGCACCCAGGAGGAACGCCCCCAGAACCGCGCCCAGAACGGTCGCGGTCAAGGCCGCACCCAACGACATCATGGTTCCGTCGTCGAAGGGCGATAGGACGAAGAGCGCGGTCACAGGCCCCGTGAGGCTCACCCCGAGGTTGAACCAGAGCACCGTCTGGTCCCACCAGCTGAGCGGCCGCGGGGGGGCCAGACTCAGCGTCAGGGGGGCCTCGGGGCGGCCGCCGGTGGTTGGCTGTACGTCACTGGGCGACGACATCGCACTCTCCCTACGCCGGCATGACCCGGTCAGGTTCAGGCGGTCGGCAGCCAGACGATGCTGGCCGCCCTCTCAGCCCGGCTGGGCTCCCGCGGTGATCGGGCCACCGTACGCCGTCCGGCCGAGCGGCTCCAGCCAGGGCACGGGACAGCCGACAACTATCGGGTGAAGTCTCCGCTGTCGCCGGGCCGCAAGGCCGTCGTCGAATCCCGCCCAGCGGGACAGAGACCGCCAGGTGCGACCCCACGGCATGAACGCACGATGCGTCGGCGCCTCGGTGAAGTCTTGGTGAGCCACGACATCATCGATGAGATCCAGCTCGACGAGCTGCTGGCCGAGCAAGCGGCTCTGACGCCACAGGAGGGCACCGGGCGTGTGCGCCTTGGACAGCTCGTGGTCACTCGCGGGTTGGGGAGCGAGGAACAGGTAGCTGAGGCCCTCGGCGACCTTCTTGCCCTCGACGTGGTTGATCTGTCGACCGAGCCGGTCGACCCGACCGTCGCCCAGCTGATCCCACGGTCGATGGCTGAGCGGTTCGGCCTGATCGTTCTCGCACGCGAGGAGACCGGACTGCGGGTCGCCGCTTCGGATCCGACCAACGTCTTGGCCCTGGACGACATCCGCATTCACACTCGAGAGCGGTCGCTGCACGTGGTGGTAGCGACACCGTCGCAGATCGCCGCGCAGATCAAGAGAGTGTGGTCGATCGGTGACGATGCCGCCGACGCCGTTCAGCTGCTCGCCATCGAGTACGACGAGGGCAACGAGGACGACACCGACGCCGACCAGACCCCGACGGTGAGGTTGCTCGATGCCCTCTTGGGCGATGCTGTCCGAGCGGGCGCCAGTGACATCCATGTCGAGCCGCAGCGCGACGCCGTCCGGATCAGATATCGGATCGACGGCCTGCTCCGCGACATGATGTCCGTCCCGCGCAATGCCGGCCCCAGCATGACCAGCAGGCTGAAGATCATCTCCGGATTGGACATATCCGAACGCCGGATTCCACAAGATGGTCGCACGCGGATCAGTGTCGACGGCGTTACCGTCGATGCCCGCGTCAGCACCCTGCCTGCCATTCACGGCGAGAAGGTCGTGATCCGGCTGCTGACCACCACCGAGCACGTGCAGGCGCTTGAAACGCTGGGCCTGCTTCCGGAGCAGCTGTCGACCCTCAGGCAGTCGCTGCAGGTCTCACAGGGCCTCATCTTGATAACCGGCCCAACCGGCTCAGGTAAGACCAACACCTTGTACGCAGCGATCAACCGCGTCATCACACCCGAACGCAACGTGGTCACACTCGAGGACCCAGTTGAGATCCAGCTACCGGGCATCACCCAGGTCAACGTCAACGTGCGCAGTGGCATGACCTTTGCGGCGGGACTACGCGCCATCCTGCGTCAGGACCCCGACGTCGTACTGGTCGGCGAGATTCGAGACAAGGAGACGGCCGAGCTCGCGCTCCGCGCCTCGCTGACCGGACACCTCGTCCTTAGCACCGTGCACACCAATGGAGCGGCGCAAGCCTTGACGCGCCTGGTCGACATGGATATCCCGCCGTATCTCGTGGCTTCCTCCCTCAACCTGGTGGTGGCACAAAGACTGATGAGGCGCGTGTGCGACGCATGCGGCCAGGACAGCGCCCCCACGGACGACATCTTGGCCGCTCTCTCCGTTGACCTCGGAACCCTGACCGAGGCCACACCGCGAAGCGGCGCGGGGTGTGTCAAGTGCGGAGGTACCGGATTTCGCGGGCGGTTGGGCGCCTTCGAGGTGCTGCCGGTCTCCGGTGCCCTTCGTCGGGCGTTCGCCCACGAGCCCACCGAGGAGACCCTTCTCACGGCCGGCGACGACTTCGTCAGACTCAGGGACGCCGCACTTCAACACGCCGCAGCCGGGCGCACGACCTTCGAAGAGGTTCTCCGGGTGACCCAGGTGGATGCCCGCGAGCGACCCTGAGGACCCGCACGTAGCATCGACCCATGCCCGTTGACATCGACTCCGTCCACGCTGCCCTCGCCACGGTCAAGGACCCCGAGATCCACCAGCCGATCACTGACCTCGGCATGGTCAAGTCTGTTGACGTCGACTCCGCGGGGACAGTCGCGGTAGAGGTCTACCTCACGGTGGCGGGCTGCCCCATGAGGGACCGCATCACCGCTGATGTCACCAGTGCCGTCGCGGCCGTCGCTGGAGTCACGGGCGTCTCCGTCACGCTCGACGTCATGAGCGACGAACAGCGACAGGCGATGACAGCCAAGTTGCGCGGTGGCGAGGCCGAACGAGAGATCCCGTTCGCCAGAGCCGACTCCCTCACCCGCGTCTTCGCGGTGGCGTCCGGCAAGGGAGGGGTCGGCAAGTCGTCGGTCACCGTCAACTTGGCGGCGGCCATGGCGGCTGACGGCCTGATGGTGGGAGTCGTCGATGCCGACATCTACGGACACTCGATCCCTCGGATGCTCGGCGTCGAGGGGCGACCAACCCAGGTCGACGGACTGATCATGCCGCCGCAGTCGCACGGGGTGAAGGTCATCTCCATCGGCATGTTCACTGCCGGTAACACTCCAGTCGTCTGGCGTGGGCCCATGCTGCACCGGGCACTTCAGCAGTTCCTCGCCGACGTGTGGTGGGGAGATCTCGACGTTTTGCTGATGGATCTACCCCCCGGGACCGGCGACATCGCGATCTCGGTTGCCCAGCTGGTTCCAACAGCTGAGCTGCTCGTGGTCACAACGCCACAGCAGGCCGCGGCAGAGGTGGCCGAACGTGCCGGCACCATCGCGCTCCAGACTCACCAGCGCGTGGCCGGAGTCATCGAGAACATGGCTTGGCTTCCCTGTCCGCACTGCGGCGAACGCGTCGAGGTCTTCGGGTCCGGGGGTGGTGAGCAGGTGGCATCCGGGCTGACTCGGTCGCTCGGAGCCGAGGTTCCCCTGCTCGGTGCCGTGCCGATCGACGTCCGGCTGCGCGAAGGCGGAGACAACGGAACGCCACTCGTGCTGTCAGACCCGGAGGCCCCCGCTTCAGCGACGTTGCGGCAGATCTCCACGCGCCTCGGGCGCCGCGAGCGCGGCCTCCTCGGCAAGTCGCTCTCGCTGACGCCGACCAGAACCTGAGCAATCAGGTGGTGTCGGAGTCGTAGCGGGGAGATGGTGGCGGCTCCGCATCGTTCGTCTCGTCGTCCGTACCGTCGATGGCTCTTTTGAAGTCGTTGACCTCACCATCGATGGGGTCGAAGAGATTGCGTTTGACGAACGCTCTGGGGTCGAGGTCGCTCAGATTCATGTCGCCGAGCTCAGGGCCAAGCGACTCTTTGAGGTCCTGTCGAGCACCAGTGGCCATCCGTCGGACCTCGCGCAGCAAACGAGCGGCATCAGAGGCCAAACCGGGCAGCTTGTCCGGGCCGAAGATCAGCAGGGCGAGAACTGCGATCGCGATGATCTCCCACACGTTGATGTCGAACACTCGTCCAGAGTAGGCCAGATCTCTGGTCAGCCGACCGTCGCTCCCAGAGTTAGGTCCAACGTGAGGATGTTGTCACCTCGTCGCACCTGAAGTTCGATCTCGTCCCCTGGGCGAAGACTCCTGATGAGCACCACTAACTCTTCGTAGGTCTCCACAGGTTCGCCATCCACCGCCAGGATGCGATCGCCGGGCTCGACTCCCGCCCGATCGGCTGCACCGCCAGGGGTCACAGCCTCTCCAGGAGCGCCTGGCCCCTGGATCTTCGCCCCAGGACCCGGGTAGGTGAGATCGAGGAGCACGCCGATCACGGGGTACTCCGCCTGACCCGTTTCGATCAGCTGTTCGGCCACTCTTCGCGCCTGGTTGACCGGGATGGCAAATCCAAGCCCGATGTTCCCGCCCGACCGTCCGGTGCCCAACGTCGCAATGGCGCTCGTGATGCCGACCACCCGACCGTACCCATCGACAAGTGGCCCACCGGAGTTACCCGGATTGATCGCCGCGTCGGTCTGGATGGCACTGATGTACGAGGGCTCCCCGTCGTCCCTTGTGGTTACCGGGCGATCGAGCGCACTCACGATTCCCGTGGTCACCGTCCCGCTCAAACCCAGCGGCGAGCCGACCGCGACCACCGGGTCACCAACGCGGAGGCGGTCGGAGTTGCCAAGGGGGGCGGTCGGCAGGTTCTTGCGGTCAACCCGGACAACTGCGAGATCGTAGGTCGGTGAGCGTCCGACGATCCGGGCCGGAACCTGCACACCGTCGCTGAAGGTGGCGGTGATGGATCCGTTCTCTGCGGCACCGGACACGACGTGGCTGTTGGTGACGATGTAGCCATCGGGACGCACCACGACCCCAGACCCGGTCGCGCCTTGCCCCGAACCCCGCACGTCCAGTGACACCACGGTGGGCAGCAGGGCGTCGGCGATCGCGGCCACCCCGGCGGGTGGCTCATCATCGACGGGTACCACCGGGAGCACCACGCCGGGTATCGCATCTGACCGGCCCTCGGCCCACAACACCGTAGCCGCGGCGGTCGCTCCCCCCACCAGACCCACCGTCAGGGCCACGACCACGAGGACCAAGAGGTGCGGTCGACCCGTTGGCCCAGCGCGGTAGACGAAGCGCGTCGGCATACTCACAGGACCACGCTACGCGGTGGTTGCCACCCCTGCGGGCGGGGACATGACGAAGGCCACGCCAGGTCGAGGTAGAGAGATAGGGTCAGCGCTACGCACGTCACGGGCCAACAGTGAGCGCGAGGGAGGCCGACCATCAGTAACGACGAACCCGACGCCAGCCGACTCTACGTCGACGCCTACCGTCCTGAGGACGACCTGCTCGACCTGGCTCGCCATCGCGGGGAAGAGATCGGTGTGGCCTCCGTGTCACCGGCCACTGGAGCGACCCTCCACTGGCTGGCCCAGCTGATCGGCGCCCGGGCTGTCGCCGAGGTCGGCACGGGGGCTGGTGTCTCAGGGCTGTGGCTGCTTCGTGGCATGGCTGCGGACGGCGTTCTGACGACCGTCGACGACGAGACCGAGAACACCCGAACCGCACGCCAGACGTTCGCCGAGGCCGGAATCCCCACCCAACGCGTCCGACTGATCACCGGCCGGCCCCTCGACGTACTCTCTCGCCTGACCGACGCCGCCTACGACCTGGTGTTCTTCGACGCCAACCCGCAGGAGTCCACCCGCTACCTCGACGAAGCGCTGCGGCTGCTGCGACCAGGCGGGCTTGCGGTGTTCGACGATGCACTCCTCGGCGACCGAGTAGCCGACCCGGCACAGCGCGACCCCGAGACCATCGCGGTGCGCACGCTGGTCAACCAGACACGGGAGGACGAGCGAATCCGCCCGCTGCTGCTTCCCGTTGGGGACGGCCTGCTGGTGGTCCAGAAGGTCGAAGCCTGATCCGGTCGGCTCAGGCGGTGCCGGGACCGGCCCCAGAGACAAATCCGGCGCCGCCTTCAGCAATAGCCACGACCTCGAAGGGTTCGTAGGCGACCGGGGGCGATCCGATCATCATGCTGCCGGGGGCGGTGGCCTCACCCGGCATGAACCCGGCAAGGAACTGGTCGCGGTCCTCGCGAGTAGCCCAGATGTACGTTCCCTCGAACCACTCGCCGTCGATCATCCGCCAGGTCTTCGCGTGCAGACCCTCCATCCCGGAGAACCGATCCAACGAGGACTGCACCACGTAGTCGCGCAGCTGCTGGGCGACGCCTGGTGGCGCATCCTTCAACGACCACCGCACCGCGAGACCGAACATCGGCCTCAGCCCACCACGTCGACGAGCTGGCTGCCCAGGTCTTTGGCCTCTTCGGCATTGAGCTCGACGACGAGCCGACCGCCACCCTCGAGCGGCACGCGCATGACGATGCCACGACCTTCCTTGGTCACCTCAAGTGGACCGTCGCCGGTGCGCGGCTTCATGGCCGCCATGGGCATCCCCTTTCCAGAAGGCAACGTGACCGAGGCTTCGGTACGTACAGCCCTTCGAACAATGCCCGATCATTATTCCGCACGGCTGGTGACGCGCTGCGCCCGCCCCAGCACAGCCCGCTAGGACGCTGTGTGCTCGGCCTCAAGCTCTCTGGCCAGCTTGAGAAGGCTGCGGCGTACTCCCCAGGCAAAACCCGGCCGAACGAGCGGCCACCCCAATCGGCCCAGTACCCCCAGCGGCAGGTCGAGCTCTTCAGCCCAGACAAAGCGGGAACGACCTTCTCGAAGAGCCACCACCTCGAAGATCCCCAGTCCCTTGACCACGTCCCCCGTATGGCGAACGACGCATCGACGGGGTGGGTCCCACTCGGTGATGACCATCGTGTCGAGGAAGCCCGCGCGGCCGACACCGGTGAACGCCTCGATGCCTCCGCCCACGCCGACTCCCCCGTGGTCGGTCGCTCGCACCGTTGTTCCCAGCATCCACTCAGACTGGCGGGGCCAGTCGGTGACAGCGTCCCACACCGCCTGCGGTGGGGCGTCAACGATCACATCGACGGCAATGTGTCCTGGCACTCAGGCCTCCGACGGCGGGCGTTGGTGTGTCTCGAGCTGACGTATATGAGCATCGCGCAAGGCGAGCTCGGCCGCGAGTCGGTCAAGCACCTCGTCGACGGCAGCCATCTGGTAACCCCGCACTGCCAGGGGAAGGCGCAGGGTCTCGACGTCGGAGGCGATCATGCTGCGCTCCTGGGGTAGCCGCACCACGACGTCGTCCGGCTCCTCCTCCACCAGCCCGTCCCCCCGCCCGAGAGCGAGCAGGACGACGCTGAGCAGGATCGCGGTGATCACGACCAGCCATAGAACCCACATCATGTGGCGTCCCTCCTTCGATGCGTCACGATGGTCCCATGCCGGAACAGGTCCGGCGACCACCATCCGGGAGCGTCGTGTCATCGTCCATTCTGCGCCTGGGCCCTCGGGCATTCTCCGCGGACGACCGTGTCGTCATGGCCATCGTCAACCGGACGCCGGACTCGTTCTACGACGCCGGACGCACCTTCGCCGAGGACAGCGCGCTGGTGGCCGTTGACGCGGCCGTGGACGCAGGGGCGGAAGTTGTCGACATCGGAGGGGTGAAGGCAGGACCGGGCGAGGACGTCGATCTGGGGGAAGAGCTGCGCCGCACGGTCGACTTCGTCGCCTTGGTGCGCGAGCGTCACCCTCAGGTCGTCATCAGTGTCGACACGTGGCGCCATCAGGTGGCCGAGGCCGTGTGTAGCGCCGGAGCCGATGTGATCAACGATGCCTGGGGCGGGTACGACCCTGAGGTCGCCCACGTCGCGGGACAGTTCGGAGCTGGGCTCGTGTGCACCCACGCCGGAGGCGCAACGCCGAGAACGCGTCCTCACCGTGTCGAGTACCAGGACGTGGTGGGGGCGGTGGCCGATTTCCTCACCGCGGAGGCCGCGCGCGCCGAAGCCGCTGGCGTCGGCTCTGATCGGATCCTCATCGACCCAGGACACGACTTCGGCAAGAACACCCGCCAGTCACTCACTCTGACCCGCGAGCTCAGGCAGCTGACAGCAACTGGAAGACCCGTGCTGGTCTCGTTGTCCAACAAGGATTTCGTCGGCGAGACGCTGGATGTGCCTGTCGGTGAACGGCTCGTGGGCACACTCGCCGCGACGGCGATCAGTTCCTGGTTGGGAGCACGGGTTTTTCGGGTTCACGAACCACGCGAGACGCGGGACGTTCTGACGATGGTGCAGGCGATTGCCGGCGCACGGGAACCTGCTGTGGCGCGGCGCGGTCTCGCCTAGGCGCACGAGCGCGACGCCGTGCAACCGCGGCCACCGCATAGGCGACCAACGATGCCGCCAAGACCCAGGCCGCCACCATCACCGTAGGGATCTGCCAAATGGCGATCGACGCTCCCACTGACGTCCGGTCGGCAAGGCTGCCTGCCAGCACAGCGACGACAGCCTGCCCGCCCATCAGAACGACCTGCACCAGGGCGAACACCGAGGCTCTGATCGAGGGGGCCATCTCACGCACGGCAACGACGTAGGTGAGTGCTCCCGGCGCACTGATGATGCCGAGACCGATATAGCCGACGATGGCCGGTGCGATGCTGCCGGGCAGACCGAATGCCAAGATGGCCAGCAGTCCGCCACCGACCATGGTGATCGCCGACAGACGCATCAGGTCGGCGCTGCTGCGGCGCCTCGGCAGGATCAGGCCCAACGATGCGGCGACGAAGGCCATCGCGGCAGCCAGGGGGCCGGCGATTCCCGGGTGCCCGAAGTCGGTCGCATAGACGACCACCAGCGACTCGCCGGCCATGATGGTGCTGGCGCTGACGACCGACAAGATGACGGACCGACGGAGCAACGGGCGACCCACCAACGCGCGGACACCACTGCGCAGCAGGCCACGGGCCGACTCCGTCACCTCGGCCAGCGGGTCAATGCGCGGTACTCCAAGGAGCAGCAGCCCCGACACCAGGAACGAAATCGCATTGAGTCCGATCGCGGCCCCGAAGCCGACCAGTGCCAAGGCGGCGCCACCCACGAGGAAGCCGAGCATGCTCGCGGCCTGTTGGGTCGACTGGAACAGCACCAGGGCGTCTTCCCTGGTCTCTTCATCAGGCGCGTACTCAGGCACGGCCGCCGCTCTCGTTGCCTCGTAGACCGATGTCGGTACCGAGGCCAGGAAGACCAGCCCCAGCAACGACCAGGCCGGCAGATCTGGCACAAGCAGCAGCAGGATCAGCCCGGCCCGCAGGAAGTCAGCCACGATCAGCAGCCTTCTGGGCGGAATCTTGGCGGTCCACCCCACCAGAAGCGGCGCGAACAGGTAGGGGAGGTAGAGGGCGGCCAGGCTGGCTGAGGCGGCGATGGCCAGGCCGGTGTTCTTGTAGAGGAGGGCCGCGATCCCGAGGAGGCCGATCCAGTCGCCCATCTCGCTGACCATCTGCGAGACCCAGAACCGGCGCAGGGTGCGGTCACGCGAGACGACAATGGCCCGGTGGAGGCGTCCGGCCACGGCCGAGCGCACCTTCTCTTCCGGAGTGCGTGGCTCAGCCCCAGGTCGCGGTGACTCGTTCGGGCGCTCCACCAAGGAGGTATCGGCAGATGCCCCGGGTGCCTTCAGTCAGTCAGATCCCCATCATGGGGGGGTTCGCCGCCCGACGTTCGGCCTCTTCCTTGATCATCGAGGCGTCCATCTCCTCCTGCCGCAGCCCTGTGACGTCGGCGACCGACCGCCGGATCACCTCGATGGCCTCCTCGACGTCGTCGACGACCTGGAGCAACTGGAGATCTTGCTCAGAAGCCTTGCCCTCTCCGACCATCGTGTCTCGCATCCACTGCAGCAGACCACCCCAGTAGCCGGAGTCGACCAGCACGATGGGGAAGGCCGTGACTTTCTGCGTCTGCACCAGGGTCATCGCCTCGAAGAGCTCATCCATCGTGCCGAACCCGCCAGGCAGGACCACGAAACCCTGTGCGTACTTCACGAACATGGTCTTCCGTGCGAAGAAGTAGCGGAAGTGCACGCCGATATCGACCCAAGGATTGAGTCCCTGCTCGAACGGCAGCTCAATGCCGAGACCTACCGACACACCCCCGGCATCCACGGCCCCCCGGTTGGCAGCCTCCATGATTCCGGGACCACCGCCGGTAATGACGGCATACCCGGCCGCGGCCAGTCCGGCACCCACCTTGCGAGCCTGCTCGTACTCCGCGCTGTCCCGGTGGACGCGCGCAGAGCCGAAGACGCTGATAGCCGGGCCGAGCTCAGCCAAGGTGCCGAAGCCCTCCACAAACTCCGCCTGGATCCGGAGGACCCGCCACGGGTCGGCATGCACCCAGTCGCTCGGACCGATGGAGTCGAGCAGTCGCTGGTCGGTCGTGCTCCGCTGCACCTGCCCGCGCCTGAGAACGACGGGGCCGCGCCGCTTCTCCCGCGGCCGATCGGACCCGTCGGTCGATCCCACGGCCTGGTTCCGATCGCCATCAGTCATAGGGCCACGCTAGCGGGAATGCGCCGAACGTCCCCGTGTGTTAGCGTATTAGTTGCTTGTTCAACTACTGAGTGATCAAATACTTCACGCCCACGGAGGACACACAATGACCAGTAGCACCGTCACCGCGCTCGAGCAGACCACCGGCACCTGGGACATCGACCCCGCCCACACCAGGGTCGGGTTCTCGGCCAAGCACGCCATGGTCGCCACCGTCAGAGGCCAGTTCGCCCAGTTCTCGGGCTCGCTCACCCTCGATGGTGCGTCCCCCGCGTCCTCTTCAGCCCAGCTCACGATCGACGCGGCCAGCATCGCGACCGGGAATGACGACCGCGATGCCCACGTCCGCTCAGCCGACTTCCTCGACGTCGAGAACCACCCCACCCTCACGTTCGCCTCAGCGGCTGTCCGGCCAACCGGTGGCGACGACTTCGTGATGGTGGGCGACCTGACCATTCGCGGCACCACTGTTCCAGTCGAGCTCGAGGTCGAGCTCGAGGGCGTGGCGACCGACCCCTTCGGCAACGAGCGGATCGGATTCTCGGGCCAGACGACGATCAGCCGCAAAGAGTTCGGGCTGACCTGGAACGCAGCTCTTGAGGCCGGTGGGGTCCTGGTCAGCGACAAGATCAAGATCACCCTCGACGTCAGCGCGATCAAGCAGCCGTAAGTCCCCCTTCGGGACCATGACACACCGGTTCGGTCATTTCTAACGGGTGTGTCATGGCCCCGTTCCAGGGGTCACCTCACGACGTCGGAGAAGACCGCACCACCTGAACGAACATCTCGAACAGACTCACCCTGTGAGCCAGGTGAGGAGGTGCTCCTCACACTCGCTGAGCTGGGCCACCGACACCCACTCCCCTGCTGTGTGCGCGACATGCGGGTCGCCCGGACCGAAGTTCACCGCCGGGACGCCGAGTGCGGAGAACTGAGCCACATCGGTCCAGCCGAACTTGGCCCGAGGCGTTCCCCCAATAGCCTCCGCGAACGCTTTAGCCGCCGGGTGCTGCAGCCCGGGACGCGCACCCGCCGCACTGTCAGTGACCACCACATCAAAACCCTCGAAGAGCTCGCGGAGGTGCTCCTCGGCATCCTGCGGTGTCCGGTCGGGCGCAAATCGGTAGTTCACCGTGACGACGCATTCGCCCGGCACCACGTTCCCGGCCACACCCCCCGCAATGCCAACTGCATTGAGTCCCTCACGGAATACCAGCCCGTCGACCTCGGGTCGCCTGGGCTCATACGCTCGAAGCCGATCGAGCACGACACCAGCAGCATGAATGGCGTTCGTTCCCATCCATGACCGAGCGCTGTGGGCGCGCACTCCGGGCACATGAACGTTGACCCGCATGGTGCCCTGACATCCACCCTCAACGATGGCATCGGTCGGCTCCAGCAGCACGGCGAAGTCTGCCTCCAGCCAATCAGGGTGGTTCCGCGTCAGACGCAAGAGTCCGTTGCGCTCAGCTTCGACCTCCTCACCGTCATAGAAGACATAGGTGATGTCGCGGGTGGACGACGTGACGGACGTGGCCAGCTTCAACATCACCGCGATCCCGCCCTTCATGTCGGCGGTCCCCAGCCCGTGGAGCACGTCCCCCTCACGCCGCGACGGAAGGTTGTCTGCCGGGGGGACCGTGTCGAGATGTCCCGCAAGCACCACGCGCTCGGCATGACCCCAGGAGGTACGCGCCACGACTGCATCGCCGTCGCGATCCACGGTCAGGTGCCCCAACGCCCGCAACGCCTCATCGACGGCGTCGGTCACCTGCTGCTCGTGGCCGCTCTCGGAGTAGACATCGACCAGCGACGCGGTCAGCGAGGCTGTGTCCTGGCTCAGGTCGAGTGTCACCACCTGGGTACCGTAGCGATGTGACCAACGACGACATCCAGCCAGCCCCACCGCGTGCCGCCTTCGGAATAGGCCTCGCCACCGTGTCCGACTCCGACGGCCGGGTGCTGGACGCTCGATTTCCCCGACTCGGACTCGGCTGGGATCCCGCGGTAGCCGGTCGGCTGGGAATCGACGGCGCTGGTGTAGTCGACATCCCGGTTGACGCGTCGTACGAGCTGATCGGAGCAGTGGTCTCGCACTTGGCGGAGGTGGACCTCATCCGCGGCGTGAGGGGCCGCTTCATCGCTGTGCACGTCGCCGATCTGGATTCCCCTCCCCTCGATACGTTCGACGCCTACCTGCGGCTGCACCTCCTGTCCGCTCGGCTGGTCCAGCCGCGCACGATCAACCTCGACGGCATCTTCGGCCTGCTGACCAACGTGGTCTGGACGAACCACGGGCCCTGCAGCGTCGAAGGATTCGAGACGACCCGGCTCCACCTGATGCAGTACGGCCCGGTCTCGGTCCACGGGGTCGACAAGTTTCCGCGCATGGTCGACTACGTCACACCCGTGGGTGTCCGGATTGCCGACGCCGACCGGGTTCGCCTGGGGGCCCACCTTGCCGAGGGCACCACTGTCATGCATGAGGGGTTCGTCAATTTCAATGCGGGCACGCTCGGGGCCTCGATGGTCGAAGGTCGAATCAGCGCAGGAGTCGTCGTGGGCGATGGCTCAGACATCGGCGGAGGCGCCTCCATCATGGGGACGCTGTCAGGCGGCGGCCAGGAGGTCATCCGCATCGGCGAGCGCTGCCTGGTCGGCGCGAACGCCGGTGTCGGAATATCGCTCGGCGACGACACCGTCGTCGAGGCGGGCCTCTACATCACCGCGGGTACCAAGATCCTCACGCCGGACGGGCAGGTCGTCAAGGCGCGCGAGCTGTCCGGGCAGTCGGGTCTGCTCTTCCGTCGCAACTCCGTGACGGGTGCCGTCGAGACGGTCTCCCGGAGCGGTTCGTGGGGTGGCCTCAACCAGGATCTCCACGCCAACGACTGACGCCACGCCGTCGATTTCCGACCACTCCATCGCATGACGCACACTGGAACCACTATGTCTGCCCAGTCCGCGCCCTCTTCGCGTTTGCGAGGCAAACTCCTGGGGTTTGTGGCGCTCGCCCTTCCACTGGCGTTGGTGGCTGGGTTCGTCGTGTGGTGGAACGGAGGGCTCGGCTCCATCGTCGGACGTGAGGTCTGCCGCGTGGACCTCCCAGGAGGCTCGGTCTCCCTCGACCACGAGCAAGTGGCCAATGCCTCCACCATTGCCGCCGTTGCCCATCGACGTCAGCTGCCCACCAGGGCGGTCACTGTCGGGCTGGCCACCGCCATGCAGGAGTCAGAACTTCGCAACCTTGACGGCGGGGACCACGACAGCGCAGGTCTTTTCCAGCAGCGACCGTCCCAGGGGTGGGGCTCGTTCGAAGAGGTCACCGATCCGGTCTACGCAGCCGGTGCCTTCTTCTCCGCGCTCGTCACCGTCGAGCGATGGCAGCGTATGCCCGTCACCGCCGCAGCACAGACGGTCCAGCGCAGCGCCTACCCCGACGCGTACCAGCAGCACGCCGCCGAGGCGAAGATCTTGTCGGCTGCCCTCACCGGGCGACGCGGCGCCGCTCTCACGTGCACAGTTCGTGCCGAGCAAGAACGAGACCAGAAGCTGGATCCGACCGGTCTCACACCCCGGGCCACCTCATTACGCACACAGATGGAGGACGCGTGGGGCACGCAGAGCCTGGGAGGGTTCGCACCCGGCGGCGTGACGCGTCCCCAGCCGTCCGCCCACAACGAAGGCCGGGCCATCGACGTGTTCTTCGAGCCCGTGGACGAGCCTCGCATGAGACATGACGGCTGGGCACTTGCTCACTGGCTGGTCGCGCACGCCGATCAGCTCGACGTCGGGGTCATCATCTACCGAGACAAGATCTGGTCGGCTCACCGCAGCCCTGAGGGGTGGCGCGACTACACCTCTCCCTACGGCGACCCCAAGGACCCGACGCTGCGACACCTCGACCACGTCCACGTCGAGGTTCTGTAGGTTCGTCTTAGCCGGCGATCCGGGTCGCGGCCGCCTCGACCCGCTCATCAGACGCCGTCAATGCCACCCGCACATGGTCGGCGCCGCGGGCTCCGTAGAAGTCGCCAGGCGCGACGAGGATGCCGCGTTCGGCAAACCACTCGACCGTCGTCATGCAGGCCTCCGCACGGGTGACCCAGAGATAGAGCCCGGCCTCAGAGTGCTCGATCGTGAAGCCCGCCTCGCCCAGGGCTGCCATCAGCACCTGCCGACGCGCTGAGTAACGGCTTCGCTGCTCGACAACATGGGCATCATCGTCAAGCG